>DAINNZ010000125.1:0-11882 GCA_036735605.1 Lewinella sp.
TTGCCTTTTTGAAGACCGTCAAGGATCATTCCATTAGCCACGAAAGTTTTGCCTTGTGGCGTTGCGAGGCTTGTAGTTTTACCTTCACCCAAGATGCGCCCGCACCGGAGGAAATTGGTACCTACTATAAAAGCGAAGACTATATTAGCCATTCCGACACGAAGGCGGGTTTAGTGAATCGCCTATACCACTATGCTCGGGAATATATGCTGGGGCGCAAGTTTGAGCTGTTAAAAAGCTTAACGACTGGCAAGCAAGTGCTAGATTATGGTACCGGTACGGGTTATTTTGTGGATTATTTACAGCGTAAGGGCTATACGGCTGAGGGAGTAGAAATTGCGGAAGAGGCGCGTAAGTACGGGCAGCAAAAATTTGGTATTCGCATCCACCCACCGGTTTTTTACGAGCAGCAAGCTGCGCTAGCCTCCTACGACGCGATCACGATGTGGCATGTATTAGAGCATATTTACGATCCGCTTTTTTGCTTACGCAGGGGCAAGGCACTTTTAAAAAGTGAAGGCTATCTGCTAGTGGCCGTGCCGAATCTTACGAGCTCCGACGCGCAGCACTTCGGCGCTGATTGGGCTGCTTTTGATGTTCCTCGCCACCTATGGCATTTCAGCCCGGCTACCTTGGAAAAGATGGCAAGGCAAGCTGGCCTTAGCCTAGTGGCAACGCATCACATGCCGATGGATCCTTTTTACGTGTCGATTCTATCTGCTAAATATCAAGCAACTAGTTTAGCGCTACTAAAGGGGGCTGTTCAGGGCGGGCGCTCATTTTTACAAAGCGCGAGCGAGGCAAAGCGAGGCAGTTCCGTAATATATGTGTTGCGCAAGGAGTAGCGCATAGGAACTTCAGTCGAAGAATCCGATCGTTTATCTATATTTGCTACGTGGAAAAGGTAAAAGCGACTTGCAGGCCGCGCCCTCCCCTATTCCTCATAAAAGCCAAAAAAGCATGGATACAGCCGAGTTGATCAAAAAAGTAAGGCGGATCTAGATCAAGACCCGAGGTCTAAGCCAGCACATTTTTTCTGGCGAGTACCATTCGGCCTTTAAAGGGCGGGGTATGTCGTTTAGTGAAGTGCGGGAATATCAATATGGCGACGATGTGCGTAATATCGATTGGAACGTTACCGCCCGAACGGGTGGGCCGCATGTAAAAGTATTTGAAGAAGAACGCGAACTTACCATGATGCTGCTAGTGGACATTAGCAGATCTAGTTTCTTTGGCACGGTAAAGCAGATGAAAAATGAAATTATCACTGAAATCTGTGCCGTTTTAGCCTTTAGTGCTGCGAATAATAACGACAAAGTAGGGCTTTTACTTTTTAGCGATCGCATCGAGAAGTTTATTCCCCCCAAGAAAGGGAAGCACCACATTTTGCGAATTATACGGGAGCTACTAGAAACCCGGCCAGAAGGGCGAGGAACGGATTTGGGGCTAGCGCTAGCCTATTTCACTAACATGGTAAAGAAGCGGAGCATCTGTTTTCTATTATCCGATTTCTTGGCAGATGATTACGAGCGCGCGCTCAGTGTAGCCGCTAGGAAGCACGACCTCATCGGATTGCACCTCTACGACCCCAAGGAGGCGCAGTTGCCTCAGTTGGGCACCATTCGCGCCCAAGATGCGGAGAGTGGTCAAATTAGCTGGATCGACACCTCCGACCGAAAGGTGAGGGCGCATTATCAGCAATGGTATGCGGGGCAACAAGCCTATTTCCGGCAGGCCTTCCAAAAAAGCCAAGCCGATGTAATCAGCTTAGCCACCACGGAGGATTATGTGGTTGGTTTGCGGAACTTTTTTGCTAGTCGGTAAGCTATTCGGCAAGTAGGTGGTTACTGCTCGGTTTGGAGGAACTGTTCTACCATTTCACCTACTAAGTCTTTGAGGTACACCTCTTTTTGCTTAGCGAGTTCTTTGAGTTCTTCCAAATGGTCTTTGCGAAAGATGAGGGTGACGCGTTTGGTGTCGGGGGTGTCAGCTTGGGCTTTAGGGTCGTTATCCTCCTCGGCTTGCACCGTGGATCGGATAAAGAAATCGAGCCCTGTTTTACGGCGTTTTTTGCCTCCCCCCATTTGGCTAAAGGAGTCGTTCAGGAAATTATCGAGGCTACCGGAGAAGCCTTTACCCGCTAGTTTAGTTCGGTCTTGTTGGTTGTTGAGAGGAATATCGACCTCAAAGCTCACCTGATTATTGCCCATATCCTGGCCCTCATAGGCCTCCTTTACATCGGTGGCACGCTGTTCCAAAGGGGGGTGATCGAAGAGGTCGGAAAGACCATCGGTGAAGCGTTTTTTAGCCATAACTATTCGGTGGTATTTTCTACTTCCGTAGCGCGTTGTTGGATAGGGTTTACTGTTCTCCTTAGAATTTCTTTACAAACAGCGAGGTAATCCTCGGCACCATTACTACTAGGCGCGTAAGCGAAAATATCCTGTTGTTGTGCGGGTGCCTCTGCGAGGGCTACATTGTCGCGGATATAGGTTTCAAAAACCAGCGGCCCGAAGTATTTCTTGATCGTCTCCACCACATCGCGATTAAGCACCTTTCTAGCATCGTACATAGTAGCGAGCACGCCACTGATGTGTAATTGCTTATTGAGGCGAAGCTTTACTTTCTGGATGACTTGCTTAATCTTAGCGAGACCTTGCATAGCTAGGAACTCGGTTTGAAGCGGGATAATTACCTGCTGTGAACTAGTGAGTGCATTCAAAGTGAGCAACCCAAGACTAGGCGGGCAATCTACGATGATAAAGTCGTATTGATCACTCACGCCAGCAAACAATTCTCGCAGGATAAATTCCCGGCCCGCTTCGTTAACTAGCTCCATCTCGGCACTAGACAGATCAAGAGAGGAGGTGACTACGTCCAAATTTTCCCGATAAGCAACCGGTGCGAGATCGCTCTCGCCCATTAGGCTTTCATAGATCGTAACAGACTGGCGGCCAATACCTAAGCTAAGCGTAAGGTTTGCTTGCGGATCGAGATCTACTAGCAGAACGCGCTGTTTGAGCTCTACTAGCCCCGCACCAATATTGATAGCACTAGTGGTTTTACCCACCCCGCCTTTATGATTCAGTAAAGATATTACAGTGGCCATTGATTGGACTTAGTGATTTGACGGTTGGTGAGCGGCCTCACGTTCCCTGTCACTTAATAAATTGCAAAGTTACACAAAAAATGGTAATCGCACAAACCCAAGAAATACTAGGCAGTTGGGAGGAAATCATTTTACTGTCTGTGGCTAACGCAGGGGCAAAGTGCACTCTTTTGCGCAAGACTTAAGCTTAGAAATGAGCCTTGCCCCTGCGGCAGCCAAAAATAAAAGTGCCCTTATCTTTACACCAAATTCCATTACCATGTACCAATTACTAGACCTTACCCGCTGGAATCGCCAAGAGCACTTTCATTTCTTTAAGCAATTTAGCGAGCCCTTCTTTGGCGTTACCGTAACTTTAGATGCGACACAAACCCACGCATTTTGCAAGGAAGCCGGGCACTCTTTTTTTCTGTTTTACTTGCACGCTGCGCTAGCAGCGGCAAATGAGGTGGAGGCCTTCCGCTACCGAATTCATGGGGAGGAAGTGCGGATTTATGACCAGGTCAACGCCAGTCCTACCATCTCGCGACCAGACGGCACTTTTGCTTTTTCTTACATGGACTACTACCCTGATTTTGGCCAGTTTGCAACGGAAGCAGCTAAAGAAATAGCCGCTGTGCAGCAAAGTAGTGGGCTTCGACCAGCTGTTTCGGGTGAAAATGTGATCCACTTTTCGGCGATGCCTTGGTTGAAATTTACCAGTATTTCCCATGCTCGGCACTATGACTTCCCGGATAGCTGTCCAAAGATTTCCTTTGGTAAACTATTTAAAGAAGGAGAACGTCTTCAAATGCCCGTTTCCTTGCACGCGCATCATGCGCTGCTGGATGGCTTTCACGCGGCCCAATTCATGGAGGCTTTTCAGCAGCACTTATACGAGGCAGGGGCTTGATTATTAGCGTTGTTCGGTGCTTCATGGCCTTGGCAACAAGTCTATTTTAGCTACGATAGCCAAATATTGGATAAAAGCCGTTATTTTGTCCCGAGTTAACAAGGATGACAAAATTCAACAGTCGATGCAAACAAATAGAATCTGGTTTTGGGCTTTAACCGTCTCGCTAGGCGGCTTCCTTTTTGGGTTTGATACGGCGGTCATCAGTGGCGCAGAAGGTGCTATTCAAAGAGAATGGTCCTTAAGTGAAGTACAGGTAGGGCAGATGGTCGCTATGGCGTTGTATGGCACCATTCTAGGGGCTATCTTCGGCAGTTTCCCTGCCGATGTATGGGGCAGAAAGAAGACCTTGATGCTCATTGCGCTGCTATATCTATTGTCAGCTGCTTGGTCGGCTCTAGCGATGGATTTGAGCCAATTGATGATTGCCCGCTTCTTAGGTGGCCTAGGCGTGGGGGCTTCTTCCGTTGTAGCACCCATGTATATCACGGAGATCGCCCCAGCAGACCGAAGAGGGCAGTTAGTGGCTGCTTTTCAATTCAATTTAGTACTAGGTATTTTGGTTGCTTATCTTTCCAACTATCTCATTGGCAGCAGCCTAGCCGATGGTAGCAACTGGCGTTTTATGTTAGGTATTGAAGTGCTACCGGCCATCGCTTTTTTGGGAGCTCTTTTTTGGGTGCCCCGAAGCCCCCGCTGGCTAATCACAAAGGCTAAGCAGCCCGAGGAAGCCCTAGCCGTTTTGCAAATGATCAACCCAGCCACAGCCGCCGAGGAGTTAGTAGCGATACAAGCTAGCGAAAGCAGCCGATCTACGGTGGCACTCAGCAGCTTTTTTAAAGGCGGCTTCAATAAGCCTATTTTACTAGCCTTTTTGTTTGCACTTTTCAATCAAATCTCAGGAATCAATGCTGTGATTTACTACGCGCCGCGCATTTTCGAGTCGGCAGGTTTAGGGGCTAGCTCGGCCTTGCTGCAGTCGGTTGGTATCGGGCTGGTCAATCTTATTTTCACGATCTTAGGGATGTTTTTGATTGACCGGGTGGGCCGTAAACTGCTAATGTATGTCGGTTCAGTTGGCTACATTCTCTCGCTTAGTGCGGTGGCTTATGCCTTTTATAGTGGCAATTTATCGGGTATGATCGTTCCGATTTGTATCTTTGTTTTTATTGCCTCACATGCCGTAGGGCAAGGAGCGGTCATTTGGGTCTTTTTGAGTGAAATCTTCCCTAATGAAGTGCGCTCTTTGGGAGCCTCCTTGGGCAGCACTACGCATTGGCTATTTGCTGCGCTCATCGCGGGTAATTTTCCGGCCTTGGTAGCAGCTTTTGGCACCGCCCCCATTTTTGCCTTCTTTGCCTTGTGTATGGTAGGCCAACTACTCTTTGTGGCCTTTATGATGCCCGAAACTAAAGGGCAAAGCCTGGAGCAGATGCAACTTTGAAAATAGTACCATTGAAAACAAATCTTAGCCTAGCTGACTGTGCTGCTATGGATGCAGCCGATAGCCTCGCTCACTTCCGCGATGCTTTCATCTTGCCGCCCGATCGGCTCAACTTCGACGGCAACTCCCTAGGGTCGCTACCCCGACAAACGCCCGAGCGGCTCGCCCACTGCGTAAGCCATGAGTGGGGCCATGATTTGATCACCTCCTGGGCTAGTAATGGCTGGTTTGAAGCCCCCTTGCGCGTCGGGAATAAGCTCGCCCAACTGATTGGCGCGAACGAAGGCGAGGTGCTGATTGCCGACTCCGTATCCGTCAATATTTTCAAAGCCCTTGCTGCTGCCCTCAGCTTACAGCCTGGGCGGAAGATCATCCTTTCCGAAAGTGGCAATTTCCCTACCGACTTGTATATTATGCAGGGCTTGGCCGATTTTTCGGCAGTCGTCCATAGCCATTGCGCTGATACGCCTAGTAAAAATAAGCCAGCTACGGCTACCGATTCGCCACCCGACTTGGCTAGAGCTAGTACGAACGAAAAAGCACAAAGTGTAAGTAGGCAGTCACCGGCTGTCGATTCGTTCGCTCAGGCGGGCATAAATGCAGGGGCAAGTGTTCCTCCTAGTGCAACGGTAGTCAACAAAGTAGTAGCACCTAGCGACTTAGTAGCCCACTTGACCGAAGAAGTAGCCGTTTTGCTCCTCACCCATATTCACTACAAAACGGCAGCAATCAAAGATATGGCGGCTCTAACAGCGGCGGCACATGCCAAGGGGATTCTAGTGATCTGGGACCTGAGCCATAGCGTAGGCTCCGTACCGCTTGAGCTTAGTGCCATCGGGGTTGACTTCGCGCTAGGCTGTGGCTACAAATTCCTGAATGGTGGCCCAGGCGCACCAGCCTTTATCTATGTTGCTAAAAAGCACCAAGCCGCTGCGCTCCCCGTCCTATCAGGCTGGATGGGGCATCAAGACCCCTTCGCTTTCACGGATGAGTACCAAGCCGCTGAAGGTATCCAACGCTTTCGTTGTGGCACCCCGGGCATCCTAGGCTTAACGGCCTTGGAGAGTGGTATTGATCTGTTTTTGCAAACCGATTTACAGCAACTGCGCCGTAAAGCTATTGCGCTGAGCCGCTTGTTTATCCAATTAATGGAGCCCCTGTGCGAAACGTATGGCTTTGTACTCGTTTCCCCTTTAGAAGACGAGCACCGAGGCGGGCACGTGTCCTACTATCACCCCGAAGGCCATGCTATTTACCAAGCCATCAAAAAAAGAGGTATTATTTCCGACTACCGGACTCCTGGTGTTTTACGATTTGGGATCACGCCGCTCTATCTCCGCTTCGTGGATATATTTACCGCCGTGCAAAGCCTCCAAAACGTAATGGAAAGCAAGGCTTGGGATGTACCCGAGTACAAAACAAGGGCTAGCATCACCTAGGTGGCTCAACAGAATGGCCGCCTCAGTGTTGCTTATGGTAGCTAGCAAGCCCTCAGACTAGTTTGTTAGGAAAGACTTGCGCTCACTAGTGCGCCTTGCCCCTGCACTGTGTGCCACTTCTAGTACCCAACAAAGTGAAAGCCACCCAAACGTAGGCGTGCGCAGACCGTAAAAGAGAGCCACCCCCTAAAAGCACTTCGCTTCAAGTAACCAACCAATGAGCATGGAAGCAAACGAAAAAATACGAATTGATAAATGGCTCTGGGCGGTACGCATCTTCAAAAGCCGTACCCAAGCCACCGACACGGTCAAGCGCGGCAAGGCCAGCATCAACGGGAAAGTCGCTAAGCCGAGTAGTATCGTGAGCGCGGGCGACACGGTGGGCGTTACGAAAAACGGCTTCAACCTTAGTTTCAAAGTGCTGGCCGTGATCAAAAAACGAGTAGGTGCCCCCATTGCGCAAGGCTGCTATGTGGATCAAACACCAGCCGATGAGCTCAACAAATACCAAGACTGGTTTGTGGGCCGCACGGCTGGCGAATTCCGAGAAAGAGGCACTGGCCGCCCCACCAAAAGAGACCGCCGAGATATTAGCTCCTTCAAAGAAGTCTATCTGGAATGGGACGAAGAGGAAGATTAAGGCGTAAATAAATCGCTTAATCCCTCCCCTTCTCTTACCTTTGTCTTTTATACTTGAATCGAAATAGTTTGGGGGAAGCCTAAACTACTATACTTGAATGCTTCGCTTGCTAGCGATACGTATCCCAAGCTCATTTGGTGGGGGGGGGTATAATTGTAGAATATTGATATGCAAAACAAGGAACATGTTGGGGTAATTGGAGCAGGCTCTTTCGGCCTTGCTATTGCCAACCTCATGGGCGAGAATACGACGGTGAGTTTGTATGCGCGCAAGCCTGAGCAGGTACAGCGCATAAACGATAGCCGCTTTTTGCATGGAGTAGCCATCCACCCGAATGTGACCGCTACGAATGATTTGGCCATGTTAGCCGAGCGTTGCCAGCTCATCTTCCCAATCGTTCCTTCGGATCAGTTCCGTAGTATGATGCGAACGCTATCTCCCTTCCTGCGTCCTAAGCACTTACTGATTCATGGCACTAAAGGCTTAGATTTCGGCGGCCTTTCGGAAGAAGATATCTTACAAAAAGGGATTGGCCGCCGCCAGTTGCACACCATGACGAGCGTTATTTATCAAGAAAGCGTGGTGGTTCGCACCGGTATCCTTTCGGGCCCTAACCTAGCTAGGGAGATTTTGGATGGACAGCCTACTGCCACCCTTATTGCTAGTAAATACGATGAGGTGATTGAGCGGGCAAAAAACGTGTTAGCAGGGGATAAGCTCTTCGTATTTGGCAGCCACGACCTACTAGGAGCAGAGCTAGCCGGCACGCTTAAAAATGTTATTGCCCTAGGCTCTGGTATGCTAAAAGGCTATGGCTTGGGTAAAAACATCCAAGCGATGCTCATTACCCGCGGGCTAGCCGAGATGATCTATTTCGGCAAAGCACTTGGGAGCGAGGCCACGGCTTTTTTTGGCACTGCTGGCATTGGCGATCTGATTGCCACCGCCACCAGCCGAAAGAGTAGAAACTATATGTTCGGCTACCGGATTGGCTCGGGAGAAACCTTAGAAGAAGTAAGAAGCACCAGCACAGAGCTAGCCGAAGGCGTTAGAACCCTGCTAGTCACCTACCACTTAGCTAAATCGCTCAAGCTGAGAGTACCCATCACGGAGATGCTCTATAAGATTATTTTCGAGGAGTTCCCCGTCGATAAAGCGATGCACTACCTCATGCGCTACCCCTACACGGTGGATGTAGATTACCTTTAGCCGCTTGGTAGTTATCTCAACAAAAGCAGTCATACGCTGTTACACAGCCGTATGCATATCCGAAAAATGGAGGAAAAAAATAAAGTAGCCGCAGCAAAAACACTGCAGCTCAGTGCGCAAGACATTGACCGTATCATCGAAATGGCTTGGGAAGACCGTACGCCCTTCGGGGCTATCGAGCTGCAATTTGGCTTAAACGAAGCAGCTGTTATTCGCTTGATGCGGCGGGAATTAAAGGCTACCTCTTGGCGCAACTGGCGCGCCCGCGTGCAAGGCAGAGCTACCAAACACAGTGCCAAAAGGAGCGAAGAAGTAATGCGCTTCAAAAGCCGTATGCAGCGGCACATCAGCCTCAATAAAATTAGTAAGCGATAGGCTTAAAAACCAAGTGCCCCGCTGAAAATTCAGCGGGGCACTGTGTGTTCTTATTCCCTAGGGTTAGGAACTAAGAGTGGGCATCGCGGCCTTCCGGAAAAGGAATGACCAACTCTTGACCTGGGAAGATTTTGTTTGGATCTTCTAGCGTATCTGTATTAGCCGCAAAGATCGCTTTGTAAGCCATCACGTCTCCTAAGTATTCTTTAGCAATTTTGCTCAGGCTGTCGCCTTTTCCTACCGTATGCTTTGCATAGTAGGCTGTGTTGCTCACCTTGATATCAGCCTGAATATCGCGCGGGTTTTCGCCGCCTACACGCTTGATCTCATCCCACATTTGGTCTTTTTGGTGCAACGTTTCTACGGTGCCCCCGATACGAAGTAAGCCATCCGCTTCTTCTACATGACCGTCCTGGGCATTGAATTTAAGGCCTAGGTTCAGTACGCTTTTGTATTTGTCTTGTAAGCTCACGATTGAAAGTTTTTAGTGTGAAAAAAATTCTCGCCACAAAGTAAGGATTTTTTGAAGAATCTAACACCCTGTGGCAAGAAATTTAATGTGCAGTTCTCTCATTTAACGAACTACCGTATAGACGGCGATGCCCCTTATCAGTCACTTTTCCATTGTAAACTAGCTTCTAAGTCCCAATTGGGTCGTAAAGCATCTGGGGTAAAAATCTGTACCTTTTCCACTTGTTGCTGCTTGAAATAGTCGCCAGCATCGTATCGGCCGTTTCGGTTTTGATCGAGAATGATCTCTACTTGGTAGGCAGCAGGCAATAAGCCGATGAAGTTTTTGGTAAACTCACTTTGTGCGGGTTGTAGTATAAACTCCCGTTCAGGAGCCGTTGCATTGGCTTTTACTAGCCGCACAACATACTGTGCTAACGTATCGAGACCGCTGATCGTCAGTTGTAGGTTGCCAAATTTCTTTTGCTCATCCACCGTGAAGCTTCGGCTAATGGTATCGGCATTTATTTGGCCAAATAGATCGGTGAGCGCCCCTGGCAGTACTAGCAGCCTATATTTACCTAGCTCCTCCCACTGATGCCTTACCACTAATTGGTTCACCGCCTGGCTATCCAAGCCGACACCAAGGGGCAAACGATCCGGCAACGTATCGCGATACAAATAGATGCCTAGCGTATCAACAGCCTTTAGCGGGTGATTAAAACCCAAGGTATAAGGCAAAAAAGGTGGCTGCGTGCTAGCCTCTGCTGGCAAGGCTTGCAAAGCGGCGGCGGCTTTACCCCCCGGACGCAATAAAAGCGTATCGATCCCCTGCGCTATATCACTATTAAAAAGTATTGTATCGGCTTGCCTATGGGTATAAAAGAGCTGCACCGTATCTTGTTTGTTCACACGCTGGTAAGCTTGCCTTGCTGCATAGGATAACTGCTGAGCGGGTTTATTCAAGCTCACTTTTACAAGCCCTAATTGGGTAGTATCTTTCTTCAGTAGTCGCAATGGTACTTCATTGGCGTATAGCCGTAGCGCGGCTACCGCTAGTGCTGCGTTGGGCACTTGCAAAAAAGTATCCAAAAAGGCCAGTCCTTTACTCGTGCTAGGGTTGTACTTATAGCCGCCAAAGCCGCCATTGTCTATTGCAATTAGGCGGTAAGTGCCCGGGCGAATATTAGAAATTTCATAGGCACCTTCCTTGTTTGTCTTAGCAAAGTAAAAAGGGTTTTCGTTCACAATGGCACTATCCGACAGCTCGGCATATAAGCCCACCATAGCACCTTCTACTGGCTTAGCACTATAAGCCTCTAGCACGAGGCCACTCACGGAAGCAGAATCCAGAACTGGCCCCGTAGCAAATACAAAACGCAAATTATCCGGCGGGTTACTCTCATTCAAATCCACAATGGCCTCACCAATATTCAGCACATAAGTGGCACTATCCCGCAAAACAGCCTCGCCGAAGTCGATAATCAAGGTCTTTTTTTTCAAGCTAATCTTCGCCTGGGGTTCCAGCGGCGGACTAATGATAATCTGGCTAGGGTCTTTAATCTTCACCCACTCATCAAAGGTTAGTTCTATGCGCTGTGGCTTGAAGTTGGTTTGAAAGCCAGGCGTAGAAGCCTCCTGTATCAATATCGGCCCAATCGTATCGCGCAAACCACCCTGCGGAGGCGTAGGGTTGGCACAGTGCTGAAAAACTAATAGTTGGCTAGACAGCACCAAAAATAGTGACACAAAAAAGAAGAATCGACGCATAGGGCAAAGGTAAGCTGTTCCGCATGGAAGTAGGTAAAAAAGTGTAGCTTTTATGGCTGTCCACTTTTTACGTTGTGCCCCTTTTTTGGCTGCCGCTACCGCTCGCCCTGTCTAAAACCTATACGGGGCAGGCGGGCACGCTGTGCAGGGGCAAGGGAATGCCTCGTAGCGCAAGTGCAGCGAACAAGAGGGCGAAGTCTTTTCGCTAGCAGGAGCTGTACATCCAGCGTAGTGCTTACCTCCGCAAAGGTACAGAAGGAGCGCAAAGCAGCGATTTATAAGAGCAATGGCAGCTTGGCACACTAGTCTCAAAATGAAATGAGCTTGAACGGAGCTCCTTGCGGCAAGGCACGCGAACCCCCACTGGTGGATCAACCAGGAAGTCCTCTCTCAAACAAGTAAAAGCACAACTGCCTTGTAGAGACGGTGCGAGCCTTTACTTTACTCTGTTACGATAAATGCGTGAGCACCTATACCTTGCCTTCGCTCAAAAGAACCAGTTTGCAGGTAAGGTACGCCACTCGCCGTAAGAATATTCTCGTAGTTAGAATAGG
>DAINNZ010000126.1:0-11770 GCA_036735605.1 Lewinella sp.
TACGGACAGGTACGGACTCGTTGCTCTCGCCCAGGCGGGCACAAGTGCAGGGGCAGGGGCATCAAAAAGCGCAAGTGGGCTGAAATTTTGCTACTGCCTCACCTGAAATTTCCTAGTTGCTTGCGCTAAGCATCAACGATCCAAGAATGTTAAAAAGGGTATCATTGTTAATTTAATGTAAACTAATTATTAAATTTGTGTAACTTTTGATAGTTTACAGCGTTATAGATAGGTCAAAAAAAATATTTCATGCTTAAAATTCGCAAATAATGTACAATTTCTGCAAAATGCTTACATTGTTACTTTTGATTGGTAGCCAGTTGATCTTGTCAGCACAAGATACTTCGGCTATTTTATATGTAGGAAATGAGCGATCGGAAAGTGTAGTTGCGAAAGAGAGCGATGCCCTGAGTTTACCTTTTGAGTTAGACTGGAACTTGATTTGGATACAAGGCAGTGTAGATCAAAAGACAGGTTATTTCATCGTAGATACAGGAGCGCCTACTTTAATTTTGAACAGTAGAGAATCGGAAGCAGCTTCGGGGAAGAGCACGAGTGGCATTGGTGTGGGCGGCACTTTGCCGATGCAGCGGCGTAAGGTGAAGTCCTTTCGTTTAGGCGGCGTAGAGCAAGGCGGCCAAGCAGCTTATCAGATTGATTTAAGAGCCGTAGAGCAGTGTGCTGGTCGTGAAATTCAGGGCTTAATTGGCTATGAACAATTTAGTAATAATGAGTTGCTAATCGACTACCCGAACCGTAGAATGGGCTTTTATCCCTCTGGTAAAAATGAACTAAATGCTAGCCGAGAGTTATTACAGACGCTTAAATTTACAAAATATACTCATTTACCGCTATTGACGCTCATGATAGGCAAAAGGCGTTTGCGCTTTGTGCTAGATACGGGTGCGGCTAGTAGTTTAATTCACATGCCTTCGAGCGAGGATACCTTACCTTTTAACTGGGTCGCCACGGGCGAGGAGAAACAATTGATTGGCGTGGATGGCGCGAAGCGTAAGGCACCCATTATTGTGGTAGCTAATTTGCAGCTGGGCACAGAAATTTTAGATCAGTTGCCCTTAGTTGCTACCGATCTTTCGCATCTTTCGCAATTAGAAGGCTTACAAATTGATGGGGTATTAGGCACCGACTTTTTACAGACACATTGCATTAGCATCGACTACCGAAAGAACCGCCTGCATTTTTGGGCTGCCGGCGAAGACGAAGGCCGCTAAGCCTCTATAATAAGTAGGCCAGGTTCTAAGGGATTGAGGTTTTCTACTAGAAAGGGCAATAGTTCGCCACCAACTTGCGTATAGAGACCTAGGAAATTATCGTGCCTTTCCTGCATTCCATTATTAGGGAATAATTTTTCTTTCAAGGCACTGATTTGCTGTAGGGCGGTATCAAAGCGTTGTTTTTCCGTACGTCGAAGCCGGCCTTCAAAATTTTCGATAGCTTTAGCTTGCCGGCTGTGTTCGGCAAGTACGGCTTTTCGTAAGCTAGGGTCTATCTCATCCGCCTTTTGAGCAATGGTATGGAAAAGAGTTTCTAGCTGCTGTAGTTCTGTGGCTAGACTAAGTTCGTGTTCACTATTTTTCTCTACATATTCGCGGAGGAAGAGCGCTAGGTCGCCGAAAAGATCGTGTAGGCTAATACCTAGTTTTTCAATCCGTTTTTGGCTGGTTTTATCGACCCAAAGTACAGAATTTCGGCGAATAAGCATGGGGAAGTTGATCCCAAAATGAGCAAACTGTTCTTTTCGTTCGAGCCAATAAGCAATTTCCCCGCCACCGCCAACATAGGCTAGGTTCGGGAAGATCAGTTCTTGGAACAAGGGGCGCATGACCACATTGGGGCTAAATCTTTCAGGGAACTGCTCTAATTCTTCTGTTAGAGCAGCGGGACTAAACAGGTAAGAGGTATTTAGCACTGCATAATCGCCATTAGGTTGTAGCACAATTCTTTCGCGGAGCCCTTGGCGGAGGTAGAAAAAATTAATATCTCTTGCATGGGCTTGGGGGGTAAAGCCTTGGGCTTCGAGGGCCAACTGGGTCTGTTCAACAATAGCTTGGCTGGGCTGCTCGAAAATTTCTGCTTTGGCGATGGGCAGAAAAGCCTTTTTGAGGGCAGGGCGGCTAGGGTCCACCGTTACTAGTCCGAAATCGCCAAAGAGATCGTGGATGAAAGCCAGCGTAGAAAGGCCAAGGGTAGGGTAGGCAGTGTAGGCGGTGTGTAGTTTAGCGAAGATTTCGTGGGCCGCTTCGCTATCTCCCAACAAGGCAGCAATCTCTTCCAGTAGGGGCTTTAGTTCGGCAGTTGGCATGGCTGCTACGGCACCACCGCTGGGTCGATCCCAGCTGAGTCGTTTGCCGAATAGATAGAGGTGGTTAATTTCTTCGAAATCGTGGTCTTCCCCACCAGTAATAAAGACGGGTACAATATGCTGCTTAGGGTAGGCTGCATTGAGCTGATTCGCCAAATGGATGGTTGAGCAAATCTTGTAGATAAAATAGAGTGGGCCTGTAAATAGACAGGGTTGATGAGCCGTGATAACCGTGAAGGTTGGAGGCTCCAGGAGACGTTCCAGTTGCTGATCGACTCTTGCATTCTTAGGCAGTTGGGCGAACTGAGCTTTTAATTCACTGACTAGCAGTGATCTATCTGTATTGTCTTTAGCTTTATCAGCTATGACGGAGGCAAAAGCGTCTATTTGAACGGGATATTTATAAAAGGCTTGTAGGCGACCATCTGCTGTGGCGTAGGCGACGTCTTTGGTAGAAAATTGGGGAACTTCTTTGAATGGTTTCCGGTAAATGTGCATTCCTTATCCTATATTGTGCTTAATTTGCGGGGCTTTGCAGCTTATGAAGCCAAGAGGCTCTAAGAACAAACCTGTAGAATTGCTTATAGTTTGAGATATGCCTAAATTTATCATGGCTCTGGATCAGGGCACCACCTCTTCGCGTGCGATACTGTTTGACCAGCAAGGACACATTGCTGGCTTGGCACAGCAAGAATTTACGCAATACTACCCACAGCCTGCTTGGGTGGAGCATGATGCAATGGAAATATGGGAAACCCAACTAGCCGTTGCAAAGCGAGTAATGGCTGAGCAGAGAATAGAAAAGCAAGCCATTGCTGCCATTGGGATTACGAATCAGCGCGAGACCACTGTTTTATGGGATCGGCTTAGTGGGGAACCGCTGCATCCAGCTATTGTATGGCAAGATAGGAGAACGGCGGCTATTTGTGATGAGTTAAAAGCTCGGGGACTTACGGATCATGTTCGTCAAACAACAGGTTTAGTAATTGATGCTTATTTCAGTGCTACGAAATTACACTGGCTGCTGGAAAATATCCCTGGGGCTCGGCAGCGAGCGGAGCGAGGGGAGCTCTGTTTTGGAACTATTGATAGTTGGTTAGTGTACAAACTAAGTGGTGGTAGGCTGCACATAACCGATGTGACAAATGCGAGTAGAACGATGCTTTTTGACATTCGAAAGCGGCAGTGGGATGAAAGAATGCTAGCGGAGCTTAACATTCCCTTGGCGGTGTTACCGGCTGTTCGCTCGAACAGCGAGATATATGGCTACACGGAAGCCAGTTTATTGGGGGAAGCTCTCCCGATTGCTGGCATGGCGGGAGATCAGCATGCGGCTTTATTTGGGCAAGCCTGTTTCTCGCCTGGTATGGCGAAGAATACCTATGGCACCGGTTGTTTCCTGCTGATGAACACAGGGCAAACCTTTGTTCCTTCGCAGCATGGTCTGCTAAGTACAGTGGCTTGGGAAATAGATGGCGTGATGGAATATGCACTGGAAGGCAGTGTGTTCATCGCAGGGGCAGCTATTCAATGGTTGCGCGATGGCCTTAAGATTATCGACGAGGCGCCCGATAGTGAATACTACGCCATGAAGGTAAGCGACTCGGATGGAGTATATGTAGTGCCAGCTTTTGCTGGTTTAGGAGCCCCTTACTGGGATATGTATGCTAGAGGTGCCATATTTGGCCTCACTAGAGGAACTCGAAAGAGCCATCTGGTGAGAGCTACTTTAGAAAGTCTAGCCTATCAAGTGAAAGATGTATTGGAAGCTATGCAGCAAGACGCTAAGATGGAATTAGCAAGCCTGCGGGTAGATGGAGGCGCTTCCGCCAATAATCTGTTGATGCAATTCCAAGCCGACATCTTGGGGAAAGCCGTAGAACGGCCTAGTGTGAGAGAAACTACCGCTTTAGGCGCCGCTTATCTAGCCGGTATGGCCGTAGGTTTCTGGGAGAAAGCGACCATCGCTTCGGCTTGGCAACTAGACGAGCGATTTACCCCAAAAATGGAAGCGGAAGAGCGCAGCAAACTCTACAAAGGCTGGCAAAAGGCGATCAAAAGAACGATGAATTGGGAAAACGAATAAGTTGGCTGTAACTTAAGAACCGACCTTACCTATCCATTACTTACTTTATTGAACATCATGAGTCTTATTCAGCGTATTGCTATTTATCGGTTGCCAGTGCCACTGCAAAGCCCATTTGTGATCTCTTTAGAATCGTTTACACATGCTAATAATTTAGCCGTAGCGATTCATACGGCAGATGGGCGCGTCGGTTGGGGAGAGTGCAGTCCTTTTCCCACCATCAATGGAGAGACGATGGAGGCGGGTTTTTATATTGCGCGTTGGTTAGCCACTAAGTTGATCGGCATAGACGGCTCTGACTATCAAGAAGGAAATTTACGGATGAACCGGACGATCTATGCCAATTACAGCGTAAAAAGTGCCTTTGATATTGCGCTTCACGATTTGGCCGCACAGGAAAGGGGGATTCCGCTCTATGCCTTTTGGGGACGACCGCAAATGAGTCTATTGCAAACAGACTATACCGTGAGTCTAGGAGAGCCAGTGCAGATGGCAGTTGATGCCTTAGCGATCAAAGAACGGGGCTTTGCCACCATCAAAGTAAAGTTAGGAGGCTTACCAGCGGTAGATGTGGAAAGAGTTAAAGCCATACGGGCGGCTATCGGCCATTCGATTCCGCTTCGTTTAGATGCTAACCAAGGCTGGAATTTTTCAGCGGCATTAACTGTTTTGCGAGCAGTAGGGGATGATAACATCCAATTTTGTGAGGCACCGATTCCTCGGCATTCGTCTAATAAGCTACCTACCCTGCGGCAGCAGGTGCCCGTGCCTATTATGGCCGATGAAAGCTGTTTCGATCACCATGACGCGAAACGGCTATTAGCAGCAGGTGCTTGCGACTATATCAACGTGAAACTAGGTAAGTCGGGTGGCTTACTAGAAGCGCGGTTGATATTAGAAGTGGCCGAGGAATATGGTATTAAGGTACAAATAGGCGGCTTTTTGGAATCCAGATTAGGTTTCACGGCGGCCGCTCACTTAGCGCTTTCCAGTCCGGCCGTAGCCTTTGTGGATATGGACACGCCCATGATGTTTAGCGAAGACCCGGTGCAGGGCGGCATCACCTATGATCGGGAAGGGCGAATTAGTCTGCCAGCGGGTAACGGCTTAGGTGCTTCGCTGCTTAACGCGGAAGCACCAGCAGCGGTAGTGGCGTGAGCATAGCAATCTGCCGCGTATAGCTTTTGTGGAATAGCTGATCGAAAAGCCCGTAGTGTGGCCTTGACATTACGATCATATCGGCCTCAATTTCGGTAGCAAATTCGATGAGGGCTGTGGTTACGTCTTCTTCTTCCATGGCGGTACAATCTACGCGGAACGGGACATTTTGCCGTTGGTACAGATCCAGTATCAGTTCAAAATCGAGGGGCCGATCGAAGTCTTCTATTTCTTTAGCAATGTGTAGAAAGTGGAGATCGGGTAGTAAGGGGTAGAAAAGGTCGATTAATTCTTTGCCAAATAGCACGTCGTGGCCGTGCAAATCGGTGGCAAAACACAGCAGTTGAAGGTTTTTGTATAGGCTTTTTTCTGGAATCACTAGTACGGGGCAAGGGGCATTTTGTAGCACACCCGCTGCGTTGGTGCCGAAGAGTTTATCCCAGAAGCTATCGGCGCCGTGAGTACCCATAACGACCAAGTCGAAATGCCCCTCTTCGGCTATATTCTTGATGAGAGGAACGGTGCCGCCCATTTCTACGATTCGGTGAATGACCGGCACATTTTTGAGCTGTTCACCTACCATTGCTAAGCCTTTTTCGGCAAATGCTTGTAAGTTTTCCTCCGCACTTTCTAGCAATTGGGCAGCCATTTGGTTGTGGGAGCTAGGGATTTCAGCCATCGCCACGGGCGGATACACGGCATGTAGCAGTTGTATTTCAGCGTCTAAGGCATCCGCTAAGCGGAGTGTGTAGGCGAAGGCATTGGCTGCTACGGCTGAAAAATCGGTAGGAAGTAGAATACGTTGGACGGTTTTCATTTTGCGGAAGTTTTGCGGCGAGCTAACAATGGGTTAGCTGCTTAATAGAAGGCTAAGTTAAAGGACTTTAAGCAGCTGGAGGGTGATCGGAATCAGTGCAAACTATGACTTGTGTCATTGGAGTGCTTAATAAAAAGGCGTATCTTTACGGGAGTTCCACTACGCTAGGAGTTCCACTACGCTACTAGCGTTGCCAGTGGTAGCCTCGGCGTGGCAGTCTCAGCACGCTAGCTTTTCAGGGTGATAGCGCGAGGGTAGGTTTTTTGAAAGAGGCATTTGCGCTACCAAGAAAGCCCTTGCCCCTGCACTTGTGCCCGCCTAGGCGAGAGCAATGAGTCTGCAAGTGTCTGTGTGGATGGATATTTATGCCCATCTTAAACCGCTGAATAGGCTTTAGAAGGGGCTGCGGAGCGAAGCTTAAGAAGCACTAGTTTTTGATCTTTTGACAGCAATCATTTAGTATGAAGTACATTAGTTTTTTTTTATTGTTGGGTCTTTTTCGGTTGGATGCTTGTACGGATCGGCAACTGCGTGATGGTCGAATTGCGGAACAATTATATGTAGAATTGCTGGAGGCTATCTATAAGCCAGATTTAGCGGTGGCAAGGCTAGCGGCTACGGATTTGAAGATACAGCTGGATCAGATGAACCAAAACTGGCGCCGGCCGATGGGAAAACAGGCTTTAGAAGATTGTCGTTATCATCTCGACCAAGGGCAAGCGGCTTATGGCGATGTTTTGGCGGCTTTGAAATCAGGTAATTTGCCCTTAGCGCGCATCCATTTAGACCGAGCTACCTATGAGTTAGCGGTGGCCGATCAGGCGGCTTTCAATCGCTTATACTTGGGGGCTATGTACCCTTTTTTCAGTAATTGGCAAGAAGTAAACAAAATCATTCAAGATCAAATGTTGTGTTTGATGGAATGGACGGAATATGCTTGGTGGGCGAATTTAGCGGTTACGGAATGGCAGGAAGCTGCTTGCTACGGAGTAGATGCTCGAATTTACCCTTGGGAAGAGGTGCAAAAGGAGCAGTTTAGGGCAGCGCATCAGGCACTAGACCAAGCCATGACTACCTTTAAAGCTACGATTCCGGCTGGCGAGCAGCAACGATCGCAGGCTGCGGCCGATAGCGTGAATGAGGCTTTGTGGCGACTGCTTACTACCTTAAAATCTAAGGAAAAAGCCAATATTTTACTGAATTAAGCGACGCGAAGTAGGCGGAGATAGGATCAACAGGCACCCAGCTCAAGAGGCACCCTGTTAGAAAAGCGGCTTATTTATACGCATAAATAACTTCGAAGGGCCGGCCTTCGTAGCCATTTGGTATTTCGCCAATTTTATGGCTATTGGCCGGGCCGGTAGGGTCGCAGAAGACGTAGCGGCGGTTGTTGTAGCGGAAATGATCGCCGGGAATATCGTCGCTGCCCACGGCCAAAGACAAATGATCGTCGTAAGCGATCACTAAGACGGGGATGTCCAAAAGGATTTTAGACAGGGCGAAGAAGAGGGCGCAACGGTCTTCGCAGTCGCTATATTCGTAGCTAAAGACCTCTTCGGGCACCATGGGTTTCGAGCGGCCAAAATAGACATTATCATCTTGATAAGGGAAGGCGGCGCGTGTGAAGGTGGCTAGGAAGCTCAGTTTTTCTGCTAGGCTTTTATCTTTAAAAGCATTTTGGAGGGGGGCTATTAAGGTATTTGCCAGCGTAGGAGACAGCGGGGCATCTAAGTAGCAGTATTCGCTCAAGAAAGGGTAATCTTTCATGATCTGGACGATCGTTTTATCGAATTGTACCTTCCAGCGCAGCTCTTCACCTTGGTAGGAAAAGCTGAGTGATTTTTCCGTAGGGTTTGGCGGCAACTTTGGCCAGCTTTTGAGCTGGAAGTCGAAGGATTTGCCTTGCGGGTTGGGCTGTTCCTGAAAGACGTAGAGCGCATTATTTTTTTGGCAATCGGCTCCTAGCAGACAACTCAAATTGGCATAATTGCGCTGCTTGTGTTCGATAAGTGGCACTTCAAAAAGCTCATCTTCGGTATAAACGTTAATGAAAAGCCGATTGTCTTTGTAGGTCAGTTTAGTGTCGAAGCCAGCCTTGGCTAGGAGCGCAAATAGGGTGAGTTCACGCTCGGCTGTTTGGCGGCCTTGGTAGATAAATGAGAGGCTGTTATGCGCTAGCCGAAGGAAGAGAAAATCATTGAGCTCATACGCTGCTTTGGCGCTTAAAAGGCTATTGAGTAGTACTTCCAGCGGCTTTTGCGAGACCGTGCGGTAGCCCGTTTCGATTTCTCTATGGCCAAGGGGAGTGGGCAAGGTTATGCGCATATCGGGCGCGAATTCAAGCGGAATTTGCGCGGAAAAAAATTGGATACTAAACTGCTCTTTCGCAATATCAGTGGGCAGCGGCAAGCGAGGCGAAGCACAAAGCAGCACCGTTAGTAAGACCACAAAAGGGTAGATAGCCTTCATACATTGCTACAAAATCAGCATACAATCGCCATAGGTATAGAAGCGATACTTTTCCTTAATTGCCACTTCGTAAGCCTCTGCAATTAGCTCAGTATCTCCGAAAGCAGCAGCCATGATGTATAGACTACTTTGGGGCAAGTGGAAATTAGTCAACATGCTATCGGCAATACTGAAGTCGAAAGGCGGGAAGATGAATTTGTTGGTCCAGCCTTCATTCGGTTTTAGCAGCCCTTCAGCGCTCACACTCGTCTCAATACTGCGCATCACGGTAGTGCCGATGGCGCATATTTTTTTCTCCGCTAGTTTGGAGGCATTAACGATATCTACGGTTTCTTGTGGTACGCGGAAGTACTCAGCATCCATTTTGTGTTTGCTTAGGTCTTCTACCTCAATTTCGCGGAAGGAGCCTAAACCTAGGTGAAGCGTAACTTCTGCGCGGTTGATGCCATTGATCTGCATACGCAGTAAGGTTTGCTCGCTGAAATGAAGACCGGCGGAAGGAGGCGCAACGGCACCCAATTCTTTGGCTAAGACGGTTTGGAAGTTCTCCGTGTCGCTTTTCTCCGCTTCTCTGCCGAGTATTTTCGGGATGGGCGTGCTGCCAAGGGCATAGAGCTCTTTGCGGAAGTCTTCATCGTTACCATCGAAAAGGAAGCGAATCGTACGGCCACGGCTGGTGGTATTATCCACCACTTCTGCTACTAAGCGGTCTTCATCCGCGTCGTTGGTGAAGTAAAGTTTGTTGCCTACCCGAATTTTTCGAGCCGGATCAACCAGCACATCCCATAACCTAGAATGATTGTTGAGTTCGCGGAGTAAAAAGACTTCAATCTTAGCCCCCGTCTTTTCTTTTCTGCCGAAGAGGCGAGCCGGAAAAACTTTGGTGTTGTTGAAAATAAAAGTATCCCCATCATCAAAATGACCGAGGAGATCGCGGAAGGACTTGTGCTCAAAGGTGCCGCTGGCGCGGTTAACAACCATCATGCGGCTGTCTTCTCTTTGTTTGGCCGGGTATTTGGCAATGAGTTTATCGGGTAAGTCGAACTTAAATTGGGAAAGTTTTGTCCTCATTCGGGCGATTCGTTTTTTGACTGCTCTGCAAGCTGTAAATCAGCTCGCAAAGATAAGCATAAGTTACAATTGTGTATCTTTAGCTACCAACAATAATACGATGGCTGCCAATAAAGTTGAATGACTAGCCAAGAATAGTGCTTTTTTGTCTGTTCTTTGGGCTACTTCATCGAATACTTGGCTCGCTATGCGCTAGCGGCCTTACCTTGTGCAACTAAAGTTAATCGCCTGCTAGAGCAGTTCGCTATTAGTTCGTAAATTGTAAACTGTATAATCACAGATCAAGTGCTAGTACTCCTCAAAGTTATCTCAGAAAGCATCCGCCAAGCTTGGCAGCAATTGGTGGGTAATAAGCTGCGAACCTTCCTCTCCTTGCTAGGGATCAGCATCGGTATTTTTTGTATCATCGGGGTGCTGTCGGCGGTCTCTTCCTTGCGTGAAAACCTAGAAGGTAGTATGGCTAAGCTAGGAGACGATGTGGTTTATATCGATAAATGGCCTTGGAAAGATATCTCCAACTCTTGGTGGGATTATTTCCAGCGCCCTTACCCCGATTTTGCCGACTACGAAGCCATCAAAGAAAGGGTGCCTACCGCCAGCTTAGTAGCATATTGGACGGTGCCTGGCACCCGTTCGATTAAGTACAAAGACAATACCGTAGAAGGCGGCTACTTACTCGTAACCACCGCAGAGCTAGACCGGATGTTTAGCCTAGAGCTAGAAAAAGGCCGCTTCTGGAGTAGTGGCGAGTATTTCAGCGGATCGGATAAACTGCTGTTGGGCAATAAGCTTAGTAAGGAGCTTTTTGGCCTCGCCGACCCCATCGCGAAGAAAATCAAACTCAGCGGCCGTTACTACGAAGTTATTGGTGTACTCGAACCAGCCGGAGATGATTTAATCAATCCCCTCGATTTTGATGAAGCCATCATCGTTTCTTACAACAATGCAGCACGTTTTATCAATTTGAAAAACCGCGATCAGTTCGGCGGCACCATTGCAGTAAAAGCACAAACAGGGATCGCCATTCCTCAACTACAAGACGATATTCGCGGGGTCTTACGCGCTAGCAGAGGCCTACGCCCCCTAGCCGTGGATGATTTCTCTATGAACGAGCTTAGCATGGTAGCCGACGCCTTCGGTAAATTTTTTGGCGTCATCAGCGTCATCGGCTGGGTCATTGGTTTCTTTTCTATTCTAGTAGGAGGGGTTAGTGTTGCCAATATTATGTTCGTAAGCGTAAAGGAAAGAACGGGATTGATCGGGGTGAAAAAGGCACTAGGTGCCAAACAATACATCATTTTACTAGAATTTTTGATTGAATCCATTATCCTTTGTATTATTGGGGGGCTTTTGGGCCTATTGCTCGTTTACTTCATCACAGCTGCTATTAGCCAAACTATTCCTTTTCAGATTTATCTCAATTGGAACAACACCGTCTTGGGTGTTAGCATTTCCATCATCGTCGGTTTAGTGGCTGGGGTCGTGCCTGCCTATCTAGCTGCCAAAATGGATCCGGTGGAAGCTATGCGTGCTTAAAATGCTGCTTCCCCGCTCGCCTAAAAACAGCTTCAAAGGCTTAGTTAACATCCCATCAGCTTGAAAAAATGCGCCTTCTTAGCGATAAAAACACACTTATTGGCTACCGCTTCGCTCGCCCAGACCCAGGCGGGCACGGCGTGCAGGGGCAAGGGTTTTTGCAGCAGCAAGGCTTGCTTAAGTGGCGAGAAGGCTCCGTCGAGAGGGCTTTGATACCCCCCTCTCGCGAAAGCTTGTATATCCCTGGCGGTGTAAATAAATTTTCTCTTATCTTGTGCCTCTTATCTTTAGTCTAATAGACCATTAAACG
>DAINNZ010000127.1:0-11718 GCA_036735605.1 Lewinella sp.
TAATATCTCCAAACTAAATAAGTGTAGGCTACATATCACTAGCCAGCTAAACAGCTGCGATAGTTAATCGTTCGGGCTTCACCCACAGCCTCTTTGGCTTCTTTATTCTTATCAATCTACTACCTTTGTGATATGAACACAGCTACCACAGATTTAGCGCGCCTCATTCGGGAGAAAGCTTTAGAAAAACAAGAGGAGACCGTTACCCTTCGGCGGCATTTACATGCCTATCCTGAACTATCCTTTGAGGAGTATGCTACAGCCGATTTTATTGCTGCCCAGCTAAAGAATCTGGGTATTCCCTTCCAGCGTATGGCTGGAACGGGGATCGTAGCGCTTTTAGAAGGCCAAAAAGGTAGTGGCCCCGTGTTGGCCTTGCGCGCCGATATAGATGCGCTGCCGATACAGGAAGCGAACAAGGTGCCTTATGCTTCTACTAAAGCTGGGGTGATGCACGCTTGTGGGCACGATGTACACAGTAGTAGCCTCTTAGGCACAGCCGCGATTCTACAACAGCTGCGGCCTCATTTTTGTGGCCGCATAAAACTCTTATTTCAGCCCGGCGAAGAGCAAGCACCGGGCGGTGCGTCTATCATGATCCAAGAAGGAGCCTTGTCCCATCCGAATGTGCAAGCCATCTTGGGGCAACACGTTCACCCCCCTTTAGAAGTGGGTTATGTGGGGATGCGGCCAGGTATCTATATGGCTAGTACCGACGAGTTGTACCTGCGTATCCTCGGAAGGGGTGGTCATGGTGCTATGCCGCATAACACAATCGACCCTATCGCCATTAGTGCGCAAATTATCACGGCTGCCCAGCAGCTCGTTAGTCGTCAAGCGGACCCTACGCTGCCTACGGTGCTCACCTTTGGTCATATTCGTAGCCAAGGCGGTGCTACCAATATCATCCCTTCGGAAGTGCAACTACAAGGCACCCTGCGCACCCTTGACGAAAGCTGGCGAAAGGAGATACAGCTTCGACTTCGCCAATTGGTGGAAGGCATGGCCGCCGCAATGGGTGCTAAAGCAGAATTGACCATCGTTCAAGGTTACCCCTTTCTGCGTAACGACCCAAGCCTCACACAGCAAGTCTTCCAAGATGCCCAAGACTACTTAGGGGAAGACAAAGTGGTACAGCTGCCTATCCGAATGACTGGCGAAGATTTTGCCTTCTATAGCCAAAAAACAAGTGCTTGCTTCTACCGGCTCGGCACCGGCAACTCGGCCAAAGGCATCATAAGCCCTGTGCATACCGATACCTTCGACATCGACGAACAGGCCCTCACCATCGGGAGTGGCCTCATGGCTTGGCTAGCCGTACAGCAGCTTAATCGGCATCTCCAAGCCTAAGCAGCTTACGCCCCCACAACAACACCTGAAAGCCATAGATCACAAAAAAGGAAACCAAAGCAGCAAAAGCCGCCGCCGACAGTGCCGAAAACCAAGCTACTTCCATCAGGTTCATACGAAGGAATTTGTAGGCCAAAAAATCGCTCAAACCCAAAATGGCATAGGCCAAAATAAAAAACATAGCGCCTTTAATCAGCTTATGTACATACCATAGTTTGCGCAGCGAAGCGGCTGATAAGCCGGGCCGCTTCGCACTACGCCGATAGTATTGATAAGCAAAAATAATGTAAGCCGGAAACAAGCCGATAAACAAGCCTTGCTCTAGGCCACCATAGAAAGGATTGTAAAAATAACGCCCCTCCGGTACCCGCCAATCGGCGACCCACCATACCCCTAAAAAGTATAAGAGTTGGCCTAAGGGCAGCACAAAATGCTTCGTATCCGATGCCTTGATCCGATAACGAGGGTAGAGCGTCAGCTTCACATAATAAAAAAAGAGTACCGGCAGCGATAAGCTAAAGTAAATAGGCAAAAAACGCAACTCTGCATATCGTTGCAGCCAGCCTGTATAAACAAAAACAAAGTGCAGCTGCATACCAGCCGCTAAGAGTAAAAGCGTCCCGTATATCCAATTGGCAGCCTTGCGCCCACTGCGCTTGAAGAAAAATAGTATCCCAATTACAAAAGCACCTAGCAAAGCCGCCACCATCATGGCTACGACCAAGTAAAATAGCTGTGGGAAGGAGCTAAGCAATAGATTCGCCTCAACAATTGGTCTCATAAGCGTTAGCTGGTACAGTTGTAAAGGTAATCCTATTTATCGAGCTACCCCCAATTCCTTGTTTAAATGATCCATGTTTTGGCTAAAGCAGGGGCAAAGGCTATTTTGTAGCGCAAAAGCTAAGCCAAGCGCCCTCCGAAAACTTTGCTCCGAAGCCATATTGCTAGGTCTATGGGTCAGCGTGCGCAGCCTTGCGAGCAAGCCACCAGTAGCTTGGTTTTTGGAAGGGCTTCTAAAAAAAGAAGCCCCCTTCCTGAGAAAAGAGCCCCTTCACTAATGATTGCGTCTTGCTGCGCCCTTTGCCTTACACGGACTAATTTGGGTGCTATAATTCTATCGAGCCGCTGCCATACCAATTTGGCCGTTGCGTAAATCGGTGAAGAAGGCTTTAAGGTATTGGCTCACTTCTTTTTTACCCTCCGCTGATAGGTAGGGGAAATTCTCTACGGTTTCCAGAAGCTCCGTTTTTTTATCGAGCATCAATCGGCGAGCAGCTTTCAACGAAGCTTCTGTTTTATAGGGCCATACCCACACTCGGTCTGTCACTTGGCCCTGCCCAATCTGCGTATTAGGTTTTGCGTAAGACGGGTTCACCAGGCCACTATAATCAAAGTCATAAGGAACGGCTGTGATGCGGCCATCCGTAGTCGTAAGCAACTTTACATTACGCTGCATCTGTAGGCAATAATCGGCATTTCCAATCATATATTGAAAAAGACTCACAAGTTCAGCATTTTCAAAAGCTTCTAAAGGCTGGTTATACACCTGCTTTACATTGCGCAGCGCGCTACGTGCTTTCAACTCGTCGGTATCTTCGATGAGTAGGCCGTAAGCCGTTGTGCTACTACCATCAGCGATATTGATATAATTCACTTTCACCACTTGGCTGCGGAAAGCAACGGGAGTTAGCGTACGGTATAAAGCGTAGGCTAATGCTTCGCGCAGTACGGCTTCTTGGCTATTGGCATCTGCTTGACAATGCGTAACGAGTTTGAAGTCGTTGTGCGCTTCGAAGCCTAGCTGGCTTAAGCCTTTTTTGTTAAGGTGTAAGCGAAGCGGTGGCATCTCGCAATGGAGGCGACGAAAGCGACCACCAATTTCGTACTTCACGGCGAAGCTGTGGTCGCCGGCTGTTAGTTCGGCCTGCATACTATTATTGGTCTTACGGTTGCGCTCCACTTCATCTAGGTCTAAGCGCAGTGTAATTTCTGCTAAGCCCTGTGCTTGCCAGAAATCAAAAATACTAGTTGGGCTTTGTGGTATAGCCGCCAATGTAGTAGTGGCCACTAAAAGCCCCATTAAAAGCGTAAAGAATATGTGAAAGGTTTTCATGATAGTAAGTTTTCCAGAAGGCCTTGCTTTATCACCATAGACGAGCAATCCCTTCAATCGTTGCACCAAAGATGCGGGAAAGTCACTACTACCCCTAATTTGTTCGATAAATACTAGGATTTTCTCGACTTTAGGCTAAAGGCGCTGGGGTAGCAAGAAAAAAGGCATCTACCCGAGTTGGGTAGATGCCTTTTGAAGACCGTGCAAATAAAGCGGATACCTAGTCTGTGATTTTATCTCTTTTACCAGCAGAATAATTGATTTTCAATTGGTTGCTTTTGCGAAGTTGCGTTTTCACATCCTGCACAATACCCATCGTTACTGAGCCATCCACTCTCAGCGAAGTAGTGATGAGAGGGCGTTTTGCCTCCATTACCTTGATCTTGTGCTGCTCCAAGAAAAGAGGAATACCGCTTACCTCTGCAAACTTATCCCCGAGCTGAATACGAGGCTTGGTACCATACACTTCTTGGTATTGCTTGGTAGGGCGACCAATGTAGATATAATTAACCAAAGACTTCTCCTCCAGCTTGGTTAGCTCCGAAGCTTTGGGGGTAGCTACGGCCACTTTCAGCTCAGAGTCTCTAAGCACGGTTACTACCATGAAGAAGAAAAGCAACATGAAAATAATATCAGGCAATGATGCCGTTGATACCTCTGGTGAGGCTTTTCCTCTTTTTTTAGAAAACTTAGACATAGATTTATATTTTTCTTAAGCTTGCGCTCAGGGAAAGATAAAAGTTGAGTTACGCTCCTAATCGACTAGATTACAATATCAATTAGATTCCGATAAGGAGCATTTTGGCGTGCGAAACACGGTGAAAAAATGGCTAGCCGATGCCGCAACAACTGATCAGTCGTTGCGGCACCTTTTAAGCACTATTCTTCTGCTCCAAAGCTAGTAGGCTCTGCTTCAGAGAGAATGAATGGAATTTCATCCCTGATAGACTTTCTCTGCGCGAAGGGCATATCATCACTATAAGGAACGCCGTAACGCCTCTCTGAAAGTTCTGTCCACAGCTCAGAATAAGCAGCTTTTAGCTCATTATATACATTCACATACACATCATAGGATGTGCCGCGGTCATTCTTAAGTGAAATAATGGCATCCAGAGGAGACTCGGCTAGATCAGGTCTTTTTGAAGGGTTCATAAGGAACTCTTTCGTTTTTTCCCTGAGCTCGGCTAATCGAACGGGTTCTCCTCTTACCAAGAGTTCATCTTGTGCATTTACAAGAACGGAGAACACGTTTCTCGTATTTAACTTAGCGATTTCAGGCGGTTCATCCGACCAAGGCGGTAGCCTCACCAAAATACCCTTATCTTCAACGATGGTAGTGGTAACCAAGAAGAAAATGAGTAGCAAGAAGGCAATATCTGCCATAGACCCTGCATTGATCTCATTTTTCATCCGGTCTCTTGTATTCTTTTTAGCCATGGTCTGCTGCGTATTTTAATTTATTGGAAAATGCTGCGAATACCGAAGCCAATTAGTGCGACAAAGCTAGTTACCAACAGCACGAGTGCCGTAGCGATTGCACCGCCGATAAACTTCATATTACCTACCGTGAGATCAGCTCCCTGAGAAGACTCGAAGGTATCAACAGCTTTTACGAGCGTGGGGTGATCTGGTTCGCCGGCAGCCGTTGTATAAGCAACAAACATCAGACCTGCCACCACGGCTAAGCCGATAAGCCCTTTCATAGATCCCTTCAGATTGCCAAGCATCTGAGTAACCCCAAAAAACACAGCAGCTACTGCAGCTATAATAGCCATGAAGATAGACATGTAGAGGCCAAAGTTAAACAAGGTGCTATCGTAAGCAGCTTGCGTTTCCATGCTTGGCCCAACAGAGTCTAGCTCCGAGCTAGTGAAGATAGAGACAAAGAAGATCAAGGTAACTATCACACCTAGGCCGAAAGCCAGCATCTGACCGTGTTTGTTCAGAAATGAATACATAGGTCGATTGATTTAAAGGGTGAAAAATTACTTGCCGAAGTTCTTGTTGGTAGCCATAATATCTACCAAAGCGATAGAGGCATCCTCCATCTTGTTGACAATACCATCAATTTTATTGACGATATAGTTGTAAAAAATTTGGAGGATGATCGCAACGATCAGACCGAATACCGTAGTCAAAAGTGCTACCTTAATACCACCTGCTACTACAGAAGGAGAAAGGTCACCTACGTCTTCGATTTTTTGGAAGGCCTGGATCATACCAATTACCGTACCCATGAAACCAAGCATCGGGGCAATAGCAATAAATAGGGATATCCATACCAAGCCGCGCTCTAATAGACCCATTTGTACAGAGCCATAAGACACGATAGCTTTTTCTACGGCATCCGCACCACCTGCGTGTTGGCGAAGGCCTTCGTAGAGTACGCTAGCGGTAGGGCCAGGCGTTGATTTAGCTACCTCTTTTGCACCTTCGATATCACCTGCTTGCAGGCTTTCGTTGATGCGACCTAGCAACTTATCGGTGTTGGTAGTAGCCAAATTGAGCGTAATGATACGCTCGATACAGAAAGCAAGACCTAGAATGAGACACACCAATACGACGGCCATGAAGCGCCAGTCACCATCAATGAAGTTTTTCTTAAGTACTTGGAAGCCGGTAGGAGCTGCGTCCTGCGCCATTATATCCGTAGAAACGAAAGCTACCAAACCGAATACTAGTAGCAGAGTAAAGAAATTTCGCATAGCCGTGTGGATTAAACGATTTGTTGAAGTTTAAAAAATGGTTAACTACTTGCAGCCCGAGGACTGTTTTTCAGACAATAATATTGGCTTTCTCAGGCGCACCCAGAAGCAATAAATTGCTTTCGGGAGGCAAGATAAAGCAAAATTTTAAAAAAGCAACTTTTTACAGCTACTTATATCAAATTTGCGGAGAGGAAGGGATTCGAACCCTCGATGCGGGGACACCGCATACACGCTTTCCAGGCGTGCCTCTTCAACCACTCGAGCACCTCTCCTATCTATTGCCGTCACAAAAATTGCAAAAACACTTAACAAAACAAAATTTTTGCCCTTTTATCTGCATTATTTGTCGGTTACTTGCTCTGCGCCTCCCAGCACACTTGCCCCTGCTTTAGCCACAAATTGCTCAATATCAAATAATTGCATAGCATTCTGCCTGGTTATGTCTGCTGTTTCTGCTAATGAAATTTTCCAGAGTTCTGCCACTTTTTCTGCTACTAATGCTATATAAGCCGTTTCATTGCGCTTGCCGCGATACGGTATAGGGGCTAGATAAGGCGCATCGGTTTCTAGTAAAATACGTGTTTTATCAATGTAGGGCAGCACTTGGTCTAAACCACCGTTTTTATAGGTCACTACCCCACCGATGCCGAGATAAAATCCTAGATCAAGAATAGCTTCTGCTTGGCGGAGCGTGCCTCCAAAACAATGAAAGACGCCTCGTAAGCCTGGCTGTCGGATTCCTTGGAGCAAGCGGATCAATTCATCAATGCTTTCACGAGCGTGAATTACGATGGGTAAATCATAGGCTAAAGCCCACTCACACTGCCGTAAAAAGGCAATCTCCTGTTGAGCCCGGTAGGTCTTGTCCCAGTATAAATCCATCCCGATTTCCCCAATAGCGATCCAGGGCCGTCGTTTTAACTCCTTTTCTACTAGAGCTAGTTCGTCTTCGAAGTCTGCTTTTATACTAACCGGGTGTACGCCTATCATAGCATGGCAAAAATCGGGGTAGGCTGCCTCGAAATTGAGCATCGCTTGGTGCGATTCTCGGTCTATTGCAGGCAAAAGAGCTAGTTTTACGCCGGCATTCCTAGCGCGTTCTACCATTTGTGCCTGATCGTGTTTAAATTTGTTACTGTAAAGATGTGTATGCGTATCAATTAACATGTATGTTGTGTTTAGAACGCAGCTCTTTTTATGCCTAGACTTGTTCGGCGTGCGCTGAATAAGTCTAATAGAGATGCCTTTAATTTTTAAATTGGCGGGTGATGAAGAAAAAATTTTATGTGGTTTGGGTTGGTCATAAACCGGGTATTTATACAAGCTGGGAGGAAGCACAAGGGCAAATTCACGGCTTCAAGGGTGCTTTATTTAAAGCTTTTCCTACCCTCGTAGCCGCACAAGCAGCACTAGCGCAAGGCGCAGCTGCCAACATAGCTAGCACAGCACCGATGCCTAGTAAACCAAGAGCGTCGGCCAACAAGCCTCCAAGCAGCGGTTCTAATAAGGCGGCAAAACAGCGATCTAAAGCTGCCTTACCGCCTCGTGTGCCCAATAGTATTTCAGTAGATGCCGCCTGCAGTGGCAACCCAGGGCCTATGGAGTACCAAGGTGTGCTTACACACGATGGCCGCCGCATCTTCCACCAGGCTTTCCCGATGGGCACAAATAATATAGGAGAGTTCCTAGCTATTGTGCATGCACTGGCGCTGCTCCAAGAACAGGGCCGATCGGAGGTACCTATCTATACCGATTCCACGATTGCTATGGGTTGGGTAAACAAAAAGCAAGCTAAAACCCTCTTAAAACGAACCCCTGCAACCGAAAAACTATACCAACTAATTGGCCGAGCCGAGCAGTGGCTGAAGAACAACACTTACAGCAACCCTATCTACAAATGGCCAACCCATCTTTGGGGTGAAATACCAGCCGACTTTGGCCGGAAGTAAGCAAAGGTTTAGACGAATCGCATAACGTAGCGCGCCTCCACTTGGCCTTTTTTGATTTTATCGAGCTTTCGCTGAATCATTTTTCGTTTGAGGGGCTTGAGCTTTTCTATAAATAGCTTCCCTTCAATATGGTCATATTCGTGCTGAATCACCCGCGCTGTCATTCCATCAAAAGTGCTTTCGTGGGTCTCAAATTGCTCATCTTGATAGCGAATACGCAACTGCTTAGGCCGCTCAACTTCGCCGCTTATGTCGGGTATGCTTAAGCAACCCTCCGAATAAGGCCAAATTTCACCAAGCTCTTCCAGTATTTCGGCATTAATAAAGACTTGGCGCAAGCCCTGTCCTTCTTGGCCTTCTTTCATCATAGGCGTTGAGTCGATTACAAAAAGCCGGATGCCTAAGCCGATTTGCGGAGCAGCTAAACCAACCCCTTGGGCTGATTCCATCGTTTCCCACATATTAGTAATGAGCTCGCTCAAGCCCTCATAGTCGGTAGTAATAGGTTGCGCCTTTTTCTTTAAAACTGGCTGACCGTAGGCATAAATTGGTAAAATCATGCTCCTAATAATCGTTTTGTGTTGTTGTTGTCAATAATTTAGTTGTGATCCACTTGCTTACAACATCATTTCTTTTGAATTGGTTGGTTCTTTTTTGTGCGTGCCCCCCGCCGGTTCGCTCAGGCGCTCCGTCGGGGGTCGGTCCCTTCCCTGCTCACTATCGCTCGGCCCTCCGGGCTGCCCGTTTAGGCGGGCCCAGTACAGGCACCTCACGCGGTAGGGCGGAAAGCGCACACCTGTCGGGTAGGTCTCAAGCTCCGTCCGCCATAAAATCTTGCAAGATCAAAACGGCTGCTAGCTTATCAACACGTTCTTTCTCTCTTCTTTTCTTTTGCGGCACACCTGTTTCTAGCAAAATAGCTTTTGCTCGCTTCGAGGTGTTAAATTCCTCTTGCCAATGGATTTTCAGCGAAGGGTACTGCTTTTGCACCTTCCGTACAAACCCTAGAGCATGCTGATGAATTGGTGCTGGCGTGCCGTCCTTGTGCAAGGATTCCCCCACCACTAAGGTATCTACCTCCTCCGTTTGAAAATAGGCCGCTAGATAGGCAAAAAGCGTTTCGGTAGGCACCGTATCGAGTGCTCTAGCAAATAACCGAAGAGGATCACTTACTGCAATGCCACATTTCTTGCTGCCATAATCAATAGCTATAATTCTACTCAACTGTCGCTGATTTTGATTGGTTGAAAAGTCTAAAGTAGCACAAAAATACTAGTAATTATAATAATAAATCAGCCCCAAAGGTTCGCCACCAAAATTCGCCTTTTTAAGTACTCACTATCCGTCTTTTCTTTTGTGCCTTTGGTTTGGATTTCGTTTGCTTCGTTGTCTCTCTTTTTCATTGGCCGAAGGCAGGGGCAAGGGCTTGTTTTGTAGCGTAGGAGAGTGACCAACAAGTCTCCCTAGCCGCTTATTCGGCGAAGGAGCTTGGGCACTTGCGCTACCAAGAAAGTCTTGCCCCTGCCTTCGGCCAACTACTAAATCGACTGGTTCGCTAGCTAGAACTGCTGCTGAAAGCTGCTTTGATACAAAGAGTGAGCAATTGCTGCCTTTTTATACTTGAATCGAAATAGTTTGCCTTCGATTCCTGTATAGGAGCAGCTAAAACAAGAACGACTCCGAGAGGTATTCTCGAAGTCGTTCTTTGATTTAGCAAAAAGTAGCTAGTGAATTAGTTCAACAGAACCATTTTCTTGCTAGCCGTCCATTCACCACTAGTAACCGTATAGTAGTAAACACCACTTTGGCTACCGAGCTGACGTTTTGTAATCCGTAGGTTGTTGTAGCCTGCGCCACCATCTTGTTCGTAGCTACGAACAAGGCGGCCAGTTACGTCTGTTATAGTAATCGTTACTTTAGCCGCTTTAGGCAAGTCGTAGCCAATTACTGTTTCACCCTCAAATGGATTGGGGCTGTTTTGGTGAAGCATATAGCCACCTTCCACTATCTCAGGTAATTCGAAGATCATACCGATATTGCGAAGAGTTCCATCAGTTCCGTATGCCTCTGCTTCCGTGAAACGGCTAGTTGCACTAAGTACCTCAGAAAGTTTCACATTAGCGCGACCTTGTAACACGAGCGTGAACAGCACTTCATCTGCGGCCCAATTGCTGGCAGGCTGGCCACTTTCCCAGTTCCAGCTAGTGGTAATTAGTCCCTGCTCAATGAAGCGTAGGCCAAAATTACCAGCCTGCTGAAGACTTGGCTCAATACGAACAAACTCTACTGCGCTACGGTCGAACTCTAGTGTGAATTGGTAACCGGCTACCTCCGTAAGGTCGGCAGCACGTACAGGAATCCCATAAGTTTCACCTTGGCGAATATCTAGCTCGTCCATTTCCAAGAATAGGTCGCCACGTAGATTACGAGGTGCTGACTGCTGTAAGCTGTTCGCAATAGCCGTACCATTCACATCCCCTAGCTTGATGGCCACAAAGTCACTATCAAGGATGTTACCTTGTAGGTTGTTGTGGTTATTGACCTCAGGGAACACAGCTGCCCATGGGTTCGTCGCCTGAGGGAAGGAGTAATCGGCTGAAACAAAGCGCCAGCTTGGGTTGCTTGGGAAGTCATCTGCCAGACCCAAGATCAAGCGGCGAATCGCGATGATGTCAACCACATTGATCGTTTGCGTAGCATTCACATCAGCCGCTACATACTCGTAAGGCGTCGTAAAGCTGCTGATGCCCAAGATGTGGCGAGTGATCGCTACAATGTCGGCAGTGGTTACACCATTCATGTAGTTGTGGAAATGACTTGGAACGATAGTGTAGTCAACACCTCCATCCAAGTTACTGAAGCTAAAGGTACCTGTTGGGGAGGTAATCATGCTAGCATTCATACCGTCGGTACCCGTGAGGCCCACTTCCACTCCTTCTACCGCTTGGTTGCTCACCGTGGTAATAATACCCGCTAGTGAACCGCCTACGCTTGCACAAACATCATCTTGGAAGGCTTGTACATCTAGCGTAGTTTCGCAGTAATCCGCATTCCCGAACACATCAAAGGCATAGATGCGAACAATGATGTTTCCAAGGTCTCCACAATCAAGCGTAAGGCCGTTAACTCCTGCTACTGGCGTGAAGTTGGCAGCCGTATAATCATCCGCGTGGTAGATAGAGTAGCGAACTTCGCCTGAGCAATCTTCACTGAGGCTAGCGATGAAATCGGAAGCCCAGATTTCGGCCATACCACCGCCTTCACCGTCAGGCATCAGGGTTACAGTAAGGCCATTGATACAGATTGGCGTTGGAGCTTTACAATCTGTTACCTCGAAGAGGATCAAGTCAACAGAAGTGTTGCCGCAACCGTCGTTGGCTACAATTCTAACCGCATGCTCACCTACCGGTAGGCTTGGCATCGTGATACTGTAGTTACCATCACCAAGGTTATTGATTGCCGCGCTTACGTCAGCGAAGACTACGAAGTCAGCTAGCGTATATACCTGATCGGCCCCTGCATCGCGGAAAGCATCTAAGGCGGCTGTGATGCTAACCGCCGTTGGGCTACAATCTTCGATCGCACTGAAGTTCAACGT
>DAINNZ010000128.1:0-11505 GCA_036735605.1 Lewinella sp.
CTACCTCAAATTTAGCGCTTTCCTCACACTCTTTCAAAAATGTCTAGTAGTGTGAAGTTGTACGTGGCACAAAAGTGGCCAGCCTATCTTATTGCCTTATTAGCCGATGTGATATTTTCTGTGCTGGCTATCAAATATATAGATAACTTATTCCACTATTCTATTTGGATCGGATTGATTCTTTACGGCTTGCCCAACTTAGCCATTCGGCTCTACCTTTATAGGGAATTAAAACAAAAAGCCGCTGCTAATTCGGCTGGTTAAAGTGCCTAAATTAATCCCCTAAAGCAGGCTACTAAAACGGACTGCTAAAACGGACTGCTAAAACGGGGCTCTTGCGTAAACTCCTCATCGGTAAGGGTTTTCAGGAAGGCCACAAGTGCTTCCATTTTTCTAGGCGTTAGCTCGAAGCCACTAACGTTGGGGTTCTTGTTCTCCGAGCCGTGGCCGCCGCTAGCGTAGTGTTCAATTACCTCCTCTAGAGTCTGAAAGCGACCATCGTGCATGTAGGGAGCCGTGAGTTCAATATTGCGAAGTGTGGTGCTGCGGAATTTCCCATTGTCGAACACATTCCCATTCACGCCACCCCGCCCTAAATCGGGGAAATCGGTGAGACTAGCCACATTTTCAATGCCGTTGTTATGAAACTGATTATCCGTGAAACCGGGGGCATTATGACAGTGGCTACAACCTGGGTGGAGCTCGCTAGGGGAGATAAACTCGATGAAGAAAAGCTCGAAACCTTCTTGCTCCAGTTCGGTGAAGAAGCCTTCGTTTTTATATACCACCTTATCAAAGCGGCTGTTGGCACTGATGAGGGTGCGCTCGAACTGCGCGATGGCCTTCACCACCATTTCTCGATTGATTTGGCTTACGCGATCAACCCCAAAAGCGGCTCTGAAATCGCGTGGATAAGTAGGATGCCGCTGTAATTTTTCCACTACGGTCTCCCAGTTGGTATCCAGCTCTAGGATATGCTCCACGGGTATGAGTGCTTGTTCTTCCAAATCCACTGCGCTGCCATCCCAGTTAAAAGGGCGCGGATTAAAGGCCATATTGACTAAAGACATAGCCGAGCGCGCCCCGGCTTGCCCTCTTACGCCAATAGCTTTGGGCAGCCCATCCGTGAAGGCTAACTGTTGTAAATGGCAGGAGGAACAAGACATGCTACTATCGCGGCTCAGAATAGGATCATAAAACAGTTTGCGCCCTAACTGTATGCCCTCTTCCGTGAGGGGATTGTTGGGCTTACTAACAGGCCCGGGCAGGTAGGTAGGCACCTCTAAGGAGTAGGGCGTCGGTTGAGCAGGCCCTCCGATCATCGGATCCGTGATGGGGTCTTCCGGTAGCATGCCTTCATCGTCATCACAACCGCTGGCTAGTAGGCTCAAGGATAATAGTAGGCCATAACTCGGTAGGCGCCAAAAGACTTGCGCCCCCAAGCTTCCCTTGCCCCTGCGAGCGAAGCGGCAGCCCGCCAGTACGTAGGTGTGTTCGCGCCCAAGCCAGCAGCCGAAAAGGGAGCTAAAGGGGCGAAAAAAGACGGCCACAACAGCAAAAAAAAATTGCAAAACAGCACGAAAAAAGGTCATTTCTTTAGCTTTATGGAGGTTATAACGACCTTAAGGGGCAGTATGTTCAAGGAGGAATTGGCGATCGGTGAGGGTATGCAGGAAGGCAAGGAGGTCTGCTTTGTCTTGGTCGCTCAGTGTTAGGGGCCTGACGTTGGGGCTGCGGTTTTCAGCGTAGTGCCCCCCTTGATTGTAATGCTCGATCACTTGCTCCAGTGTTTCGAAGCGGCCATCGTGCATATAAGGTGCCGTGAGGGCCACATTGCGAAGACTGGGCACACGAAAAAGGCCATTTTCATACTTATTGCCACTCACACCGCCTCGGCCTAGGTCGGGGAATTCGGTCAGATTAGGTGCCTCATCTAGGCCATTATTGAAAAAACGATGATTGGTAAAGTGAGGGGCGGTATGGCAATGCGCACACTCGCCTACCTTGAAATTAGCGTAAACACCTGTACCTAGATCGGCCTCATCAAAAAAGATGGCTCTGCCGCGCTCCTCTTCTGCTGTCAACGCCGCTTCGCCGCGTAGGAACTGATCGTAGCGGCTGTTGTACGTAATCAAGCTACGCTGGTATTGCGCTAGAGCCTTGCCGACCTGGTCGGGTGTAATCTGAGCTGGTGTATTTAATGAAAAAGCTACAACAAATTCTTGGCTATAAAGAGGATGCTTGCGCAGCTTGGCTATGATGCTAGGCCAGTCGCCTCCCATTTCTCGGGGGTCGGCCACGGGATGCAGGGCTTGGCTTTCTAAGTCGCTCGCCCGGCCATCCCAGAACATATTGCTATGGCGGTAGCCAATGTTGGCTAAGCTGGGGCTGTTGCGCCGCCCAAGCCTGCCAGCGATGCCTACACTCAAGGCTTTGCCATCGGTGAAAGCCAAAGCCGGCTGATGGCAAGTTTGGCAACTGATGCTAGAATCGGCCGAAAGGATCGGATCCGCAAAAAGCTTTTTCCCAAGCGCTAGCCCGAGTGCCGTGGTGGGGTTATCCTCGGGGTAGAGGATGTCGGCAAATTCTGGCGGATCATACACTAGCGGCGGCGGCGCCTTCTCTTGGGTGCCTTGGTCACAACCTACCATGCCTATCTGGAGAGCTAGAAGCCCCATGAAGAATAGACTTGCTCGGCGGGTCGTGAACGAACGAAAGCCTGCGAAATTTTGTTCTAAACGAGGCGAAACCGCGTAGTAGTAGCTGCGAAGCAAAACATAGGCATCCGTAGGAAGGGCGAGGCTTTTCAACGAAGAGCGGAACAAAATGAACCGCTTGCAGCTGTTTGACAACCTGCCGAATAAGTCTAGTAGCCAAGCGAGGCGAACGCAGCGCATAGTGGTGAAGGCTGAGGATTATTGTAAAGTGAGGCGAAACTGCCCCACGAGCCGATTCCAAATATCGGCTGCGATGGCTTGGTTACCACCGTGTACGATGCGCTGAGCAGGGTCGCTGAAATCGTGGAAATCGGTGTCGCTAGCAGCTAAAGCATCCAACACATCGGCCACTAATGCTAGGTTCGTGGTGGTGTTCTCCCGCACGGTGATGCTGCCGTTGAAGGTAATGGTGGTGAAAATATCGTTGCTCCCCATGTGGTAGGTAACAGGCGTATCAAACACCCCATTGTTGTTTAAATCCACATTTCCTTCGATCTTAGCGAAAACGTAGCGGGTGTTGTCATTCCAATATTCAGCCTCATTCAGCACAAAGTCGGCTGCAAAATTGCTAGGACGCTGGTTGTTTAGCGCTGGTTTCACGCCAAGGCCAAAGCGCAAGCCTGTGTATTCACCCGCCGGCACATTGAGGTAAGTCTCGTTGCGCACACTGCTCGCGCCCGCCATATTATAGCGTACTAGATCAATTTCCGCAAGCGACACAGGCACTCCGCCATCAGCAGGCAATAGCTCTAAATCGGAAATATAGTACTGAAAAAGCTGAATTTTGAGCTTGCTACCGTCGGGATAGTCATAGGTGGTGGCCTGAATATCCAGTGCTGCCCCGTCGTATAGGGCATTAAAATTAATGCTGAGCTCACCCGTAGGCGTGGCCGCATTATCATCTTGGCAGGCCGTGAAAAATAGCAAGTTCACTACCGCGAGCACAAAGGCTCCGAAGAAAAATTTATTGGTCATACTGGATTAATTTATTGGTTTTTTTATGGCCAAGGCAGGGGCAAAGGCCACTACATAGCGCAAGACTCACCTTAACAACAGCCTGCGTGAGCACTCCCTCTACAATAGACTGTATTAATGCGACTTCGTTACAAATATAACGCTATGGTTCGGGAAAAGTATGTGCCGTAAATCACAAAAGGGTTTTTTGTCGGCTATTTTGCGCGATTATTGCAGCTTTCCGCCCCCGTTGAGGAGCCGCACCTCAACGAGGTGAGCGAAGGCTAATAAGTCCCCGAAGGAAGATTGCCTACGATTGAACGAGGAATAAGTGCGCCAAGTGTGTTCTTGCTACGCCCTGCCTATCGCTCCCCTACCAACTCCCTTACGCGGAACATGCCGCTGGCATTGCTGGACAAGCGGGCTGCGATACTGGCATTGGCATCGGCTAAATTGACGCTATTGAGCAGCAGCGACAGCTCTGCTTCTAGGCGAGCTAAGACGTGGAAGCCTTTAGGAAAAACAAGTGTAGTGCCAAAAGGCAGCGATATTGGCTGCCTACCGAATACCTCCACGCTTCTGGCCAGCGTATCGGGGCCACTGATAAGCAAATATTCAAGCTTCAATTGCACGAAGCCGCTATCGGGGCCATAATACATACGGCCTTCTTGAAAATAGAGGGGATGGTTGGTCGGCAGCGTGGCCGGTAGCACAGCTTGGTAAGCTTCTCCTAGGCCAAGTAGCGCTGTAAAAGCCGTAGCCTCGGGTGCCGAGGCGAGCACACCCAGACTACGAGAAGCCGAGCTGCGGCTGGTGAATAGTGCTAGATTATTACTACGATTACTAAACAAGGTATCCCCATTACTAGCGATCCCCATTTCGAGGGAATCCATGGGATACAGTATATCACCAGCTGTGTTAACGACACCAATTTCGGAGAAATAATAGCGCAAGCGACTGAGCTGAAAACGGTTGCTAAAGGCATCCTGATAGAAAGAATCGCTTACTAATGGCTCGCCGCCCCAAGTGGTGGTAAGCGCAAAACGCAAGGAGGGATAATTGCAGCAGGCATTGGCCGAGCAAGCTTCATCGGCTGCTAGATCATAATTAATAGCAGCGGGATCCAAGCAGCCTTCTACATTTTCGTAGCAGGCCGGTAGGCTAAGTAGTAGGCCCAAGAATAGGCTGCCGTTGCGCCAACTATAGGCCCTTGCCCCTGCACTGCGTGCCCGTCTTAATAGGGCGAGTGGAGCGATAGCCAACCAATAGATGCGCACCGCTATGCCAACTAGTGCGTTGGCCCAAAAAAGAAGGCACCTAGGCCATTGTTTAGCAGCCCAGCAGCTGCCCCGTTTTTTACTGCGCACGGTTTTCTTTCTTGTATTCTTCTACGATCTTCTTTACCATTTGCTTCACTTCTTGGGTAAAGTCTTTGGTAAGCAACCAATTATAGAAGCCCGGATCGGCGGTGCAAACCTCCCCAACGGACTTCCCTTGGTACTTGCCAAAATTAAACACAGCCACGCCTTCTTTATTGCGTTTGAGGCGGCCGGTAACATCCAAGCTGGTGGTATCGGTGCAAAAATCGGCGATGGCATCCATGTCGCGCCCTAGCGGTTTTTCGATGATACTACCGTCGGTATCTACAAAATCTTGGTCTTTGTATAGCGCCAACTGGCCTTGAAAAACCGCTAAAGTTGCCTTTACATCCGCTAGGGCATCGTGGGCGTTTTCCATGGGCTGCCCCGTGTAAAACTTCACCGCAGCGGCTAGGGTTCTGGGCTCCATGCGATAAAAAATGCGTTGCACGTCGATCAATCGACGCTTGCTAATGTCTAGCTCAAAGCCGCAGCGGGCAAACTCTTCCATCAACAAGGGCACATCGAAGCGGTTGGAGTTATAGCCGGCCAGATCAGCCCCCCCGATAAAGTCAAAAAGCTGCTGGGCTACTTGCTGGAAGCTCGGCTTATTGGCCAATTCCTTTGGGCCAAGGCCGTGTACCGCATAGGCTTCCTCAGAAACAGGAATACCTGGATTAATGAGCATCTCCAGTTCTTTGGTGGTTCGCCCATCTACATGTAGCTTGACCATTGCAATTTGTACAATGCGGTCGCGGATCACGTTAAGACCCGTGCTTTCGATATCAAAGAACACTAGATCGCGGTCTAAAGGAATGTGGCTCATGCTTTTTTTTATGCAAGGGAAGCGTTATCAGTTGAACCAATGTGGTTCACCTTTGGTGATCGCTTCACTCGGATTGGATAAATTGCCAGACGGCTTCGGTTCGAGGGTCTGTAAAAAATCTTTGAAAGGCTACTTAGAAGGGAGGCTTCGGTTGCAGCAGCTGTGTCCAAAAAACAGCTACCAACTCAGGACTGTAAGCCGCCATCAGCACGCCATACACTAGCAAGCCAAAAATAGCTCCCCAAAGGTGAGCGTTATGGCCCACGTTATCGCGGCCTTGTTTATCCATATAATGCGAATAAGCAACGTATAAAGGCCCTAGTAAAATAGCCGGCAAGGGCGGGAAGATAAACCAATTCCAGGGGGCAATCAATATATAAGGCCACATCATAGCCGCCACCCCTCCCGAAGCACCCAAGGCGCGGTAGCTGTAATTATCCTGATGGCGTAAATAGGACACATAAGAAGCCGCTGCGATAGCGGCTAGATAAAACGCTAGATAGGCCAAGCCACCAATCAGTTCGTTCTCAAAAAGAAAGCTTTTGAAGATAGACTCGGCCGTTTCACCAAAGATATACAAGGCCCACATATTGAAGAGCAGGTGATTAAAATCGGCATGAATGAAGCCATGCGTCAAGAAGCGATAGTACTCGCCTCGATCCTTCACCGCGATGGGATAAAAGATCAGCTGATCCCGCAAAACCGGATTGTTGAAGGCTTGATAAGACACCAAAACGGTGAGGGCTATAATTCCAATGGTAATCGACATAGGGCAAAGGTAGCTACTAGCGGCTGATTGGTGGTATCAATGCAGCTATTTTTATGAGAGGGCTGCTCTCAGGACATAGAGACGACCGCTTTTCTCTTGGGATACATCTGTACGGACGTGTTCGCACTCATGTTCGTCGCTCTTTCCTAGAGCTGGCACTTCGTGCGGGGGCAAGGCTTTATTTGTTGCGCTAGTGCGACCAACAACAGCCTACAAAAAAACACGGCCTTGCCAAAAGCGATACAAGGGGTCGGCGGTGTTGCCTTCTAACAGATTGAGGAGTTGCAAGCGATAAGTTTCTATCAAGGCTTGCAGGGTGTTGGCGCTCACTTCATAGGATTGATGGAGGGCTTCGCTACGAATAAAAGCGCGGCTATCTTTGCCTGAGCGATCGAAATGATCGAACAGCGCCCTATAATTTTGTAGAGCAGCTAATTGTGCGCAGCGCAAATAACGCAAAGTGGCCTGCTGGCTGCCTGCTTTGTCCATAGCTGCATCGAGTCCTTGTAGCGCGTCGATTAAGCTGCCATCTTGCCCCGATAGGATGTGCCTTTCCATAAAAGCGCTGATGCGCCGTGTGGTAGCTAGTGAATCGGTGGGCGGCACTCTAGGCAAAGTGCGCAGTAACACAATACTATCATAAAGTTGATTGATCGCCATGAGTTCCTCCACGGCATAGGCCATTGCCCAATCGCGCGAGGGAGCGGGCAAACTACCACCCTCGACCTGACTGAAAGCGGCTTTGGCTAAGGCTGCTTGCTCCTTAGCTGCTGGATAGTTACCTAGCTGCCATTCTGTTAACGCAAGCAGTGTATGGGCATTAGCCAACACCCCATCGGCTTGTAGGCGATGGTCTTTTTTGAGGGTTTTGGTGAGTTTTTCCCGCGCCACTAGGAATTGGGCGCGTGCATTGGGAGCCGTTTGGTCAGGTAATTCCGTGCTGTTGTATAAGCCGCCTAAATCAATTTCTTGCTCGCCCAGGTTGATGCCCAACAACTCGGCGTTCACCAGCTTGGCACCGGCCGAAAAATGCTGCTGTGCTTCGCTAAAAGTAACTAGCGTACAGCTACTAAAGCATACCAAAAGGCCAAGGAATAAAAAACGGAGCTGTTTCATTTTTTTTGGTTTTATACGCTTCTTAATTGCTCTAGCAACTGCGCTAAAGTCCAGCCTATCTCCTGTTCTAAAGATTCGAGGGAAGCCTCCAAGGTATAGATGAGTTGGCCGACCAAGCCTTCGCTAGCAGGCCCTTCTGCTAAGCGTAGTAGATAAGTGAGCAGGATGGCCTCTAACACTTCTTGCTGTTGTATTGTCCACTGCACCGTACCCGCGCTACTAGGCTCGTGTAGGGTAATAAATAGCTGAGAAACCGCAAAACTAAGCAACAGTTGCCGGTCTGGTTCTCCTTCGTTGCCCGTCAATTGAATAACCCATTGTTGCCGAAAACGGATAGCCGCCAGCCCCTCTCGGATCAGTAACAAGAAAGTAGAAGCAGGCAAGGGGCGCTCTAAACGGGCTGCCGCTAGGCCATCAATAATGGCTGCTAGCACAATTCTAACGAAGTCTTGTTCTACCCAAGCGGGCTGCCTGCCTACTTCTGTAAAAACGGCTTCCAAGATGCCCAACCACTCCGTTTGACTCATGCGGGGCCGCCAGCTATCTCCTGCTTGCCGAAGGGTAAGTATGGCTAAACTCTGTTCCAAAGCCAGCGCGAGCAGACTAGTGGCACTTCCCGCAGCAGGCGACAGCAGCAAAAAGCTATTCGCGCCACCTACGCGCAAGGCCAGCCGTAGCACTTCTGGGAAAAGTTCCGCTAAAGGTATGTCGGTATTTTGTAAACTACGTGCTACGTCGCGAATCATCCGTTGGAACACCTCCGGCTGAACAACCCACTCGGGATGAGCATAGATAGCTGGCAGAATAGCGGCGATGATAGCATTGGCTTGTTCGGCATCAAAAGGCCGATCGTGGCGATATTCGTATTGGCTTAAAACGGCCTCCAGCAGCAGTAAGCCCTTCTTGTTGGGGAAGCGATGCAGCAAATCTTCTAGGGTAAAGCGCAGTAGATTATCCAGTAGTACCGTTCGCTCTGCCGAGCTATAATTTGGGCTATCCACGTAGGTGATAACTAGATCGAGCAGATGACTGAAGAGCAGCCGTTCGTGCTGATCGCTCGTCCAGCGGATTGCCGTCAGGAGTTCAGGAGCTGCCAAGGAAGCGCGTAGGCCGTTCCAGAGCACCAACTCCAGCATAGGAGGGCTTAATCGTTGGCCTACTTCCATTTTGGCAAAGCTATCCATCGTGGCTTGCAGTAGTGCGCGCCAAATGCTTTGTTCGCCCTGTAGAGCGAGCAACCAATCGTGATCGCTGAGCAGCCGCTCTAGTAGCAGTTCACCACTAGCCACTAGCCTTTCTACCGTCAAGAAAGGTCGCCAAGGACCGTGAGCATTTTCACCATGCAAAATAAGCAGAAAATCTGTTAATGCTTCCGCTGCTAAGTAGCGAGGGCCCGTAGTGCCGGCTACTAGAATTAAGCCCGTGTTGTCAGCACTTACTTTTAGTACCAAGCGGATCAAAGCACCCAACCACTGCTGTTGGCGAAAGATTTCAGGCGGTAGCCGCCGAGCAAACTGGCTTACTAGACTCGCTAAAGCCTCATCACGGCTCACTAGTTCCGGGTGAGTAGCTAAAACCGCTAAACCTAGCCGCAGGATTTCCTCCGCTTCTAAGCGACCGGCGTTCCCTTGCCCGTCTCTTGGAAAACCATAGCGAACCACTAGTTCCAATACCCGAAGGGCTTGGTCGTTTGGTTGAGCCGTAAGAGCTGACTGAAGCGTAAACTGAAGGAGGTAAAAAAACTCGGCTCTTCTAGCGGCCGGATTGGTCTGTTCCGATCGAAGGGTGGCGTTCACTAACAGCCGCAGGCAGCGCCGTAGCAGCATTTTCTCATCCTGATCTTCAAATAGGTGTAGGCTAGCCAATAAGCCAGCATCTTGACTAAAAGCCACTATAATTTCATCTAGGGCCTTCAAAAAAACGGCTGGCCCTAAGCGGTCTTCCGCAGCGGCTTCCGCTAGGGTCTCCAGCAGGGTACGCAGTAGGGTACGCAACAAAGTGCTCCCCCCTGCATTATCTGTTACCCAAGCAGGATTGGCCGCAGTGGCCGCTAGGATTCGATGCAGTAGCGCTTCCAGCTCTGCCCCTTGCAATTGTGGGCGCCAAGTGCCCGACTGATCGCTACTCAAGGCAAAAAGCGTTTCTTGCGCCGCCCTCAATAGGATGTTTTGAAAACCATTGCTTTCAAAACGCCACAGCTCTGGCAAATTATAGGCCGTGTGCTGTAAAATAAGCCGCGCTATCTCGGGCAAATAGGCAGGCTGCTGAAACGAAGTCTGCGCCAAGGCGCCACTTACACCTTCCACGATTTGGCGGAAGCCCTGGTTGCCATTAATCAGTTGCGGATGGGCAGCAATCACGCTGAAAGCCGTTTGCAAAAGCCGATCTAAATTGTCTTGGTGTAAACCCGCTGCTAAATTGATGCTGTCTGGGTCGCGCACGATTACTTCTAGTAGTACACTGCCCGTTTGGCGAATCAGTTCATTGACACCACTATTCAAATCGGTGAAAAGGCTGTTAGGCTGGGCAAAAACATAGCCCGCCGAATTGCGAACAAGGGCTCGCAGGAGGATAGGTCCCCAGCGTATCGCCGTAGCTTCTTGCCGTGCATTAAGCCCTTCTAAACGGCTAACCAGATCGCTGGCCATCCCTTGGGCTGCCACGCGGATGAATGTTTGAATGTGCTCGTCTGCTCGCAACTCATCGCTTAATGCCGCCACCGATTCCGCCGTAGCTACGAATAAAAGCGGTAGTATGCGTTGCATACGAGCCCGCAGTAAAGGCTGATCCGAAAAAGGCAAGTCATCCAAAGCCGTGAGGAAATGAAACATCACCTTGCCCAGCGAAGAATCGCGATGCAGTGCGCCTGGCACCTGCTGGAAATAATCGATACCCAACTCCACAATAGTGCCTGCGACCAGTTGTAAAGGAGAAGTGCCGGGTGCCAAACCCCGCTCCCACTGCCGAATGCGTAACATGGTGGCCAGTTCTTCGGCACTCACTTGCTCAACAGACAAATTCCCTTCTTGCCCCGCCTGTAGGGTGCTATAAAAACGCTTGAAATAATCGAAGTACAAGCCCCGCTCTCCCTCACTCAATGGTTGAGGATGGTTGCTACGGCTGTCGCGCTCATGTAAAGCCCGTAAATGCTCAATCTCGTCCAGAAATCTAGCCCCGCCTGTGAGTGGATCACGGCTAGAAAAAAAAGTACGTGCTAGTTGCAAGTCTTGGCTCAAGGTCACAAAACGCGGCAAAGGTAGCACTATAGCTCGGGCGCTTAGGCTCTTCGCATAGGCTTGCCGCGTATTACGCCCCAAACGGATAGCTGCATTAATAGCAAACAGTATGGTCTCAGCAGTCGTTCTCATCGATCCGCAAGATAGTGCTATTTTTAGTGGCTAAGGAAATTTTTTAAAAAAAAAGCATCGTGCCCAACCTTTTGCTGATCCCCTCTAACTATCCGAAACAAGCTAGCCGAAATCTTAACAAACTTGTTGGGCACGTGTCGCTTGACCCACTAGTTGTAGCGCAATTTCATTTCCGTATTCGAGGCATCGCGTAGGAAGAACGGATAAGCATCTAAATTATACAGGTATTACGTTTTACAAGGGCGGCACTCTATAGCGAGGTTGCCCACATAGTCAATAAAGTCCATTTCGATCACATTATTCGCAGACTCGTTTATCGGACTGATCGGAGCACTAAGATAGATTTTGTTGTAATAAAGGATATGTAAACGGATTTTGTATTTGCGCGCGCATAGCG
>DAINNZ010000129.1:0-11438 GCA_036735605.1 Lewinella sp.
CGCAAGCTCCTAGTTTCTCGGAGCTTGGCGGAGAGAAAGTTCGTCCTAGCGGTGTGGCCCTAGCCCCTTCTCCCATCGACTAAGTGCCCTGCCTCACCCGCCCTTGCGCTACCAAACAACCCTTGCCCCTGCCTTTGGCCAATAGAGTTGTTCGGCGGGTCCTGAACGAGCGAGAGCGTGCCGAACAACTCTAATAGTATAGTCTTCCAATGCAGCGAGGCGGAACTACGAGGAGCGAAGCGATGCTCAACGAAGGTAAAAAGAGCAAGTCAACATTCCCAAATTCGGGGTTGGAAGACTTATAGTAGGCTGTTTATGGAAATATTGCCTATTTTTGTGTTTTAAAAACCAAGGTATCGCAGTCTCCCCCAAACAGCTATTGCAGCAACTGGCTTATGATGCGGGCTTCGCTTATGTGGGCGTAGCGAAGGCGGAGTTTATGGAGCCAGAGGCGCGGCGGCTGGAAGCTTGGCTTAAGCAGGGCTATCATGGCGAGATGCGCTGGATGGAAAACCATTTTGATAAGCGCGTGGATCCTACTTTGTTGGTGCCGGGGGCGAAGACGGTGGTTTCTTTGCTCTATAATTATTTTCCGGCGCAGCAGCAGTTGAGCGAAACGGTGCCTAAGCTGGCGCGTTATGCCTATGGAGCCGATTATCACCAGGTGCTTAAGCGCAAGCTGCGGGATTTGCTGGCGGATGTAGCTACGGCCCTGGGTCATCCGATTGACGGGCGAGCTTTTGTGGATTCTGCGCCTATTTTAGAGCGCGATTGGGCCAAGCGAGCCGGCTTGGGCTGGGTGGGTAAAAATACCTTACTTATTCACCCCAAGGCAGGTTCTTACTTTTTTTTGGCGGAATTAATTATCGACCTCGAACTACCTCCCGATGAGCCGATAAAGGATTATTGCGGTAGTTGCCGACGTTGTATTGATGCCTGCCCTACGGAGGCGATCAGTCCCAATGGCTATTTGCTAGATGGCAGTAAGTGTATTAGCTACCTCACTATTGAGCTAAAAGCGGCCATCCCCGATGATTTTCAAGATAAAATGGCGGGCTGGGCTTTTGGCTGCGATATTTGCCAGGAGGTATGCCCTTGGAATCGCTTTAGTCAAGCCCATGAGGAGGAGGCCTTCCTGCCATCGGAGGCCTTACAGCAGAGCGATAAATCGGAATGGCTCGATATGACGGAGGAGGTTTTTCAACAAGTATTCCGCCATTCAGCCGTCAAAAGAACTAAATTCGAGGGCTGGAAGCGCAATCTTACTTTCCTACAAAAAGGTCCATCGCAGCCCTAGTTGTCCGCGCCCGGCTCGGAATTGGATATATTCGCTACGCAGCAGTGGCTGGAAGCTATACTGGGCTACGCCAAAGAGGGCTAGCTGCGGGTTGAGCCGATAGGCCAACCGGCCTTGGAGGTCGAAATCCCAGCGGCGGTAGTTCGCAGCCGCTGCGGAAGCGAAGAACCCGCTGTTGCTGGCGATTGCTTCAATACTTTCGCAGGCTCTATTGAAGTTGTCGAACTCACTGGCAAGCTGGTTGGTGTTAATATTTTCTAAGCTGCCACTGTTGAGACTGAAGTCGCTGGAGGGGAGGCTGAAAAAGCGAGGTACTTGGCCGCCTACTAAATAAGCAGCACCGGCTTGTAAGCCTAGCTCCCAAAGGGAACCGATGGATTGGTTGATGCCAAGCCCCAAGCGCAGCCGTCTGCTGCGGATGTGGTTGGTTTGGTTGAGCTGCGCCTGCGCTACCGAGCGAATATAGATTTCACTGGCGGTGAGCGAATCAGCCGTGGGCGTAGTGCTATTGTTATCCAAAGCTGCGCCATTGGCTGGTAGGTGGAAGCTTTCCCTTCTCGCGACGTAGCTTATATTGGCTAGAAGCTGCGTTTTTTGTCCTAGTTTTCTGGCACCGAACACGCCTAGTTCAAAGCCTGGGCGTGGTTGTGCCCAATCGAAAGCAGTGGTGGCGCTTAGCCCCCACTGCCACTGGGCTACTGGAGGGAGTAAGATGGAAGGGGATGACGGCGGGAACGGCTGTTCGCTAGTTAATGTGGATAAAGGTAAGGTGGGCAAAGGCAAGGTGGGTAGCCGACGAAGAGGCGCAGTAGCCGCTTGCACAGGCGGTGAAACCGCTATTGCGGCCGTTGGCACGGCAGCAGCGACGAATGTAGCGGGGGCTAGGCCACCATCAGCCAGCGGGCTGCTAGCTGGCAATTGTTTTTTCACCTTCTTAGGCAAAGCAGTGGCTAAAGGGCTGCTAGGAGCGGCAACCGAGCGGCTGGAAGCGGCTGGCAAGGGAACTCTCTTTGTAGCGCCTCGACTAGCTTCGCGCTTAATGCTGGCAGTAGCGTTGGCAGTGTTTTCAGCAGTGTTTTCAGCAGTGTTTTCAGCAGCGTTTTCGGTAGCTGCGATGGGGCTGCTGAGGGAGGGTAGTGGCAAGTCGGCAGGTTTCCCCCGGCTGGCTTGGTAGTACCAAGCTGCGGAGGCGGCTAGGCCCAATAGGAGGCAAAGCCCTAACCACCACCAGAGGGGGATCGCTCGGCGTTTTTTGCGCTGCGGCAGCTGCTGGTCTAAGCGCTGCGCCATATCCTTCCAAGCTTCCTCCCAGAAGGCGCTATCGGCTGCCCAGTCTTGTTGATTATCCGGCATGGCGGTTGCTTTTGAGTGATTGTTGAGCCAATAGATTTTTCAATAGCTTACGGGCTTTATTGAGGTGCCAGCGGCTGTTATTTTCTGAAATAGCCAGTTGTTCGCCGATTTCTTGGTGGCTGTAGCCTTCTACGGCGTGCAGCCAAAATACTTCTTTGCTCATAGCGGGTAGCGTTTCAATAATTTGGCAAAGGTCTTCGGCATATAGTTGATGGGTAATGTGGGCTTCGGTGGCTTGATCCCAGTCGGTAATAGATAGGGTAGGGGGCTGCGATTGGGTTCTGAAATGGGAAGCGACTACCCTGAAAACTAGGCGTTTAACCCAGCCTTCTAGTGATCCTTCCCCTCGGAAGGTATCGAGTTTTTGAAAAACGCGCAGCATCCCACTGTTCAGTAGTTCCTTGGCTTCCTCCGGCTCCTTGGCGTAGCGGCGGCAAACTTGCAGGGCTAGGGGAGCGTAGCGCCGGTAGAAAACCTCCTGGGCTGCCCGCTCGTTGCGAAGGCAAGCGGCAATCAGGTCTTTTTCGGTACTTCCTTTTCCGGTTTCCATACAGTAGCTTGCCTAGAAGGCTACGGCTAAGCGTAGCGCCGCTCGGCGGTAAGCGGTGCTTTGTGTTTGCTCGCCGTTGAAAACCACAAAAGTGCGCGTTTGCTCCGTGATCCGATAGCCGAAGTCGATAGATAGCTCGGGTGCTTTTGCCGTTTGTTTAAAGACATACCCAATGGCTGGATGCAAGAATGGGCCACCTTGCTTAGCTGTCAGCCGAGCTGCTTGGCTCGCTATGGGCAGGCCATAACCGCCCTCCACCTGCACAAATAATGATTTCGCTCGCTTCGAGGTCAGCCCTCGTAGGCGAGCAAATGCACCGATCGAATTTTCTCTGGCCGTTGGCGAGAAGGAAAAATAATCAATCCCTCCGCCTACCTGAAAGTGCGCTCCCAAGCGATGATGCAGCGCTAAAGCAGCGGTATAACCGATAATTTGCTGCGAAGGCTGGAAGTTATTGGGCGATTGTAATCGGCCGAAACTAGTGCCACCACTGATTTGAATAGTCAGGCTCTTATCCAGTGCTACCATTTTACTGTCTTGGGGGGAGACAGCGCTTCTACGCCTTTTCTTGGCATTTTCTGTTTTTTCACTCAGCTTATTAATGCGCTTCACCGCATCTGCCGATAAAAAAAGATCCTCTCCGTCGGCGAGCCGCAAATGCAGCAATTCCCCCGGTTGGTAGTGCAGCAAAGTACCCATATATTCCTTGCCATCAAAAGTAATTACTTGATGGGAAACATCCACCGACTGCGCATAAAAGGCTGTGCTACCGCTTAGCAATACTAGGAAATAGCAGCATACTATGCTTGAAAGTCGAAGTATAATTTTCATTCGTGCTTACTTTTTTTGGCTGTCGCTATCGCTCGCAGGGGCAAGGGCGGCTAGGTAGCGCAAGCGGTTCTTAGATGGGGCAAGAGGGCGGACTAGCTAAGCATTTACCTCGCTAGCCCGCCTTCAGTCCTTTAGATTTCGTCGCAAATATCCAGGTGACTCAGTGGCGAGAGGGCGCCATTGTTATCGTAGGTAAGCTGGTTGATGCCATCAGCACCAATAGTGATAAGGCGATTTTCGTTATGTAGGCCGATTACGTCGTTGGCTTCGCGCAATTGCGTATCGCTCACGAGTAGTCTGCCGCGCAGGCCATCACTTTCAAGGGCATACACTTGTAGCCCGAAACCGGGTTCGCAGATGAAAAGCTTGTCTTGGCTCACCGAAAGGCCAGCAGGGCCATTCATCGGATATACTTGTAGGCGATTAGGGCGCCGTGGGTCGCTTACATCCACAATTTCTAATTGGTTGCTAAAGCCACCACACCAGCCACCACCCCGTAGGGTTACATAGGCTTTGGTTCCATTGACCACCACGGGGTCGCAAGCCTGCACATGCTCCAAAGAGCTGAGGTGAACCGGATTGAGGGGGTCGGCTACGCTCACAATGTGCATACCTGAGCTCGTGCCGATATAGAGTTCCTCGCCGTGTGGGAAGATGGTTTCTACGTTCCAGTTTAATTGCACATTGCCCATAAATTCAGGCTGCCGCGGATTGCCGAGGTTGAAGGTTTTTAACTTGCTTTCATCCACCGCATACAAATTGCCTTGGCTGATTGTGAAGCGCGCCAAGCTACCGCCAATGCCCACTAGCACTTCAGAAGCCCTCGGTTGGCTGTCGAAAGTATTCTGAGCCGTGTTAATGGCCATGCCTGCCACAAAGCCCGCTTCTAGGAAGAGTACATCATCTTGAAAAAAACGATTGCCTCTATTTTCATTACAATTGACCCGAATGCGCGTATTCGTAGGCACATAATTCACCACCATGCTTCCTGCGTTCAAGCCACTCGTGAAGGTAGTGTATGGCTCAAATACATTCTCGGTGCGGCCCACTAAGCTGGGCTGAGCCGGATTGCTAATATCAAAAGCCAGTAGATCGATATGCTGATTGACGTAGAGTATCCCATTACGAGCAGCCAAACCAACAGCACCATCCACAGGAATGAAGCTAAGGTTGCTAGGTGCCCGAGGGTCTGCATTATCAAGGATATGCAAGCCTTCGCCATGCTCAATGATGAAGAGATAGTTGCCATATACATAAAAACCAGCCGGGTGGCAGAGTTCTCTAGCGGCCTCGGCCTCGATGGGCATTGCCCGAAACTCCTGCGGATCCACGATCACGGGCTGGTACTCGATGTACTCCAGCTCAGCATCACAACGCTCTTCTAAACAAGCAGTGAAGGAAATGGCTAACAGAGCCAAAGTGAAAAGACGAAATATAGTTTTCATACGAATCGTTTTTGAAGGTATTGAGAAGGACGTAGCACCTCTTGGTACTACAAAGTTATAGAATAGATTTGTTTAGCCGGCCATCAAAGGGCTACAAGCGGTGAATTTTGTCCTGCACTTCGTCAAAAAGCCTCGTTGCAGCACTACTACACCTATGTTTTTTGTCTCCTTTAGAACAAAATTCGCTACGCTTTGGCTTCGTCGCTGCTTCGCGCTTGCTTACTCATGCCCCATTGGGCAAGCTCATTTTTTTTAGCTTTTTGGTTAGCAGCTTTTCGGTTGTAGGTGCCACCCAGTATAGTATTAAAGACGTAGTTGTCTGTAAAAACGTTAGTAGGTTAGGCAATTTTTTATTGCAGCAGCTGAATGACGCTGCGAACCGCTCCTAAATAGGCGTGTAAATAGGTAGGTACGTCTTGTAGGTCATTGTCTATGCGCCAAGTTTTTGTAACGCCATCTCGAGTATAGCTTAGCAAAACACCGCCTTGGTCGGCGCAATCAGGGCAGCCTATTGTGCCCTCCTCTGTGTCCCATAAAGCTGAGGGGAAATCGGGCAGTAGATGAGCCGCTGCGGCAAAGTCTTCCTCGCTGCGCGGCACCCAAGCGAAGGTCATCTCGGAGTTGAAATACTGGTCAAGGCTATCTTCGGCCAAACTGTCTTGGGTGAGGGCAAAGGTAGCAATACAATTTTCGCCGAAGCAAAAGCCGTAAAAATGACCAAAAATAAGGTGCTCGCTTGCCGAGTTGTCATTTGCAGGAGGGTTTTTTTCCTTCTCGCAGCCCAACAGCGAAAGACAAAAAAGTAGGATTAAAAAAGGAATCGCTTTCATATTTAGTTTCGTTTGGTGATTTTTTATACTGTAAGTACTCGGACAAAGTTTAATGCGACTTTTTAACCTGGTAGATTTTGCTTTCAGCCGAGGCAAAAAACTAATAAGGTCGCTTATTGGTAGAAGAGTAGGCTTTCCATGGTGTCACGATAACCTGCTGTTACCTGTACGAGTAGCCGTTGTCCTGTACCACAGTTGCAGGCTTCGCAAAGGGTGTTGAGGGGGGAGTTATTGTCGAAGTCAATAACAAGAACGATTATACCTGCTTGCTGCAAGTAGGTATTGAGAGCTGCTATTGTTTCTTCGTTCGTATTGCCCTCTCCTGTGTGCCAAGGGTCGGCACACTTGGTTTGGTTCCAGTAGAATAAACCAGCATCGCCTCCCCGCGAGTAAGTTACTTTTTCTTCGCAAGAACTGAAGAAGATACCTAGTAAGAAAATATAAAGCAGTTGTTTCATAAAACTTGTCGTTATACGTAGTAAGACGCTTTTACCTGCCGCCGTGTTAGTATTTGGAGGAGAAATATTTTATATCGCGGCCAAATTGGTGTACATTTGCTGTAGGATTGAAAAAAAAGTACATGGATACAAACGCGAGCACACTAACAGAAGCCAACAGCAAAAAACCTAAGTGGTTAGCCAAGCTAGAGGAAGAAAGTTGGCAAGCAGAGCTCCTAGTCTCAGGGGCAGCCATTGTGGGAGCCTTTCAACTACCGGGGCTGATTAGCCGTTTGGATGATTATGTGCTCTACACGATCAACCGCGAGGCGATGCCATTTTGGTATTTCCTCAGTATCTTTATGAGCCTGTTTGCGGTAGCGGTAATTGTTACTTTTTTACTGCATTTCGTGTTGCGTACTTTGTGGATTGCCATGATTGGTTTTAATTCTGCTTACCCCCAAGGTTTTCAACCCAGCGATCGCTACAGCGAAGATTATCAGCAAAAGCTTTATAAGGAATTTGGCGATATCACAGGCTATATTCAGCGGTTAGACCAGACTTGCTCTTCCATATTAGCTATTGGCTTTTCGGTGGTTTTTACCGCCTTGGGCTGGGGGCTGGTATTGGTGGTGCTAGGGATGCTATTCTATTGGACGCGCGATTATCTGCCAGCCTCCGCCGGCTCTTGGTTCGGGGGCATTTTATACGTCTTGGTAATACTAACAGCGCTGTTTTCTATGTTGATGGGCTCGAAGCAATACAGGGAACGCGATTGGGTGAAAAAATACCATTTCCCCTTCATCACTGCCATGAGTAAGGTGATGTACAGCCTAGGCTATCGGCCTACGAACATCGTTATCAACCTCTTGTATTCTCGCTCAAAAAAAGAGAAGCAGGGGTCTTCTTTTGTGAAAGCGATGCTTTTGTCGGTTGGGGTAGGTTTTTTGTTGCCCAACCTCAATAACAAGGCAGCCTATTATTTGGAGGATCCCTATCACCTCCTAGGAGCCGATAGCACCCAGATTTCTCCGCTAGCCTACCAGCCGCAGGCGATTGAGGAGCAAGTCTATCTCCCTGTAATACCCGGTATGGAAGTCCAGGATAAAACTGTGCTGCGCGTGTTCATTCCACTACCCAACCGAGAACACTTCGAAATGATGAAGCAATGCAATGTAGCGGAAATAGCCGATGAGCTGGATCGAAGAGCCGCTCGTTTAGCGAGAAGGCAACGATTGATCGCTTGTGGAAAAGAGTATATCCAAATCGAATTAAACGGACAAAGCATCACCGATTTTGAACTCTTCCGCCACTACTACGGCCCACAAGAGCAGTTCGGCCTCGAAGCACACCTCTCCTTCCCCGCCTATCGGCTAGGTAAAAATATGCTCAAAATAAGCACCAATTACCTCAACGAAGAAGGGATGCCTAGGGTGACTTATACCCCCTTCTATTTCTTCTCCAAGAAAACTTCACATGAAGAGACGCAATAAACCCCAATTTACCATTTCACGAAGCACTTAATGGCTACGCCCTCCCTTTCCAGTTGTAGCCGCAAGTAGTAGATACCCGAAGGTAAAGCCGTTAGTACTACTTCGTGGGAATACCCCCTGCATCCATGCCCATCTACAACATAACGCCTGCGCATCCTTCCCCTTATCAAAACAAAAAAAGCAGCTCCTACTAAGAGCTGCTTTTAAGTACCCGAGACGGGAATCGAACCCGTACTCCCGCAAAGGGAACTGGATTTTAAGTCCAGCGCGTCTACCAATTCCGCCACCCGGGCAGTGGATACAACTACCAGAAATGGGTAGTTGGGCAATTTGACGGCGCAAAGATAACACAGTATTTATTATTAAGGTTACATTTGCAGAAAAAAGATGTCATTTCCTTTTATCGTCCTGCGCGCTACCCGTCAAAAGGTGCTTCAACTCACGGAAAGCCTGAGCTTAGCGCAGATGAACCAAATCCCCGCCGGCTTCGGTAATAACCTCATTTGGAACGCTGGCCACCTGATCGCTACACAGCAGGTACTGTGCTACGCCTTAGCCAGCCTTCCCACGCCTATCGAGGCCGATTTTATCGCCCGCTATCGTAAAGGAAGCCGACCCGATGGCACGGTTAGTATGGCAGAATGGACTTTTATCAAAGACCGCCTCGTCACCAGCGTGGATCAATTTGAGGATGACTTGCGCCAATTAGACTTTAGCAATTTCTCGGAATATAGCACGAGCTACGGCGTCTCGCTTAGCAACATCGGCCAAGCCTTGAGCTTCAATAATAGCCACGAGGCACTCCATCTAGGCACGATGATGGCCATGAAGAAACTGATTGTGGAAATCTAAGCCTGCTTTATACTGCTAGCCTTGCCGACTTCGTTTACTAGGCTATGAGTAAGTTACTGATCTCTCTTTTTGTGGCCACCGCTTTGCTATCTACCACCGGCTTAGTAGAATGGCATTCCCCTACGACCCACGATTTTGGCGATATCTTGCGAGGCCAGCCCGTGGAACAGGCTTTCTATTTTACCAACCGCAGTAGCGAGCCTATCTTGATCCAAAATGTGCGAACTAGCTGCGGCTGCACTACCAGCGAATGGCCAGAGCGCCCTATCGCACCCGATAGCACAGGGCAGCTTACAATAACCTACGATGCAGCCAAAAGTGGCTATTTTTATAAGTCCGTCAAAGTATATTTTAGCGGCCAAAAGCAAGCAGAGCGGCTCTACTTAGAGGGTTTTGTCGAGAATGAATGATAAATCATCGAAATACAATAGGCGTTTTCAGTAGATAATTGCATCTTTGCAGCCTTGAAAATGATGGAAACGCCTAAGGGAACCTTATTTTTCATTCACACTTAATGTAGATTATGACTTGGTTGACTTGGATTCTGCTGATTGGTTATGTTTTGCTTTGCTTCCCACTTGCTAAGCTTTTTGTTAAGGCGGGGGAAAAAGCAACAGATGCCTTTATTCCGGTATATAACGTCATGGTGTGGGCGCGCATCGTGGGTCGAAAGTCAAGCTACGGCTTATTGATCTTGGTGCCCATCCTCAACATCTTTATCTTTTCTGCCTTGGCAGTCGATTTAGCTCGTTCCTTTGGCCGACTCCGATTCGTAGAATATGTGGCAGCGGTACTAGGGAGTCCTTTCTACTTTTGGTGGCTGGATAAACAAGGCTTTGACTACCAAGGGCCTGCTATGAAAAAGGAGCGCGCTTATCTCGCAGAGCTAAAAGTAGCCCAAAAAAGTGGCGATAAGCGAGAGTTTAACCGCGTGCTTAATCGCAACCCTTTCCCCCGGCCTACGTGGCAGGAGTGGACTGAATCTGCCATTTTCGCCATCTTTGCCGCCACCTTTATTCGTTTGTTATTCATCGAGCCTTACATCATCCCGACGCCTTCCATGGAAGGGAGTATGATGGTGGGCGATTTCCTCTTCGTTTCTAAAGTACACTATGGTATGCGACTGCCGGAAACGGTCTTTCAATTGCCGCTTGTACACAATCGGGCACCCGTGGTGGATGCGGAAAGCTATGTAGCTAAGCCTAGTTTGCCCTATCGCCGCTTACCGGCTATTAATCAGCTAGAACGCTTCGCACCCGTGGTGTTCAATATGCCAGCCGGAGATAGTGTCTATGTGTTCCCCGATCGGGTTTATACCGATCAGGATTACAAAACAGGTGCTATCGCACAAGCCAATCCGCGCTATGCCCGCGCCATCGAAACGGGTAAGGAAAAGCTCATCCTCCGCCCCAGAGATAAAAAAGACCTCTACGTGAAAAGATGCGTAGGCGTTGCTGGCGATACGCTCGAAATTAGAGAACGAAAACTCTACATCGACGGTAAGCCCGTAGCAGAACCTTCCACCGTTCAGTTTCTTTACCAAGTCAATTTCACCGGCACTCCCAACCAGCAAAATTGGACTAAAATGGGGATTGCAGAGGATGACGTTCAAACCGACGGCCAAAACTACTATATCTTCCTCAGCCAAGGACAAATCGACCAACTCAAACAACAAGACCCAGGGATGACCGTGGAGCACTTCGACTTCGAAAAGCCCCGCTTCCAAGGGGATGGCAACCGCTACTATCCCCACGATGCCCGCAACTTCGGAAAGTGGAGTAACGACAACTACGGCCCCATCTGGATACCTAAAGCTGGGGAAACCATCGCCTTAACTCCCCAAAATTATAGCCTCTACTTCCGCCCGATCAAAGCCTACGAAGGCCGCAATATCGAAAAACGAGCAGACGGGAAAGTCTATATTGATGGCGAAGTAGCTACGCACTACACTTTTCAAAAAGATTACTACTGGATGATGGGCGATAACCGCCACAACTCCGAGGATAGCCGCGTATGGGGCTTCGTTCCCTTCGATCACGTGGTGGGCAAGCCGCTCTTTATTTGGTTTAGCCTACGCGAGAATAGTTTTGCCAAAGGCATCGCTTGGGAGCGGCTATTTACGAGTGCTGATAAGCGATAAAGCTTCGGAGCTTGACCCCTACTAGCCTAACGATAGCGTAGCTGGGTCGCGCTCATTACCGATTCACACGACGGCCAAAAATATCCCGTTTACCTGTTTTCGCGGGCTGCGCTTCTCGTGGGTACTCATTTTCGGGGTAGGTATGTGTGAATAGTTTTGGGATCAAATACCACTTCCCATCCTTGGCTAAACGATAAGCGAGATAGCTGC
>DAINNZ010000130.1:0-11288 GCA_036735605.1 Lewinella sp.
TGTAAGTGCCTGCTGCTAGACCGCTGAAATCCGTCTCCGAACCGAAAGCAGCACCCTCTAAGCTATACTCTAAAACCTCGCTCGCAGCCGCTGTTCCAACAGCTAAAACACTAGCATCCGCCAGCCCACAGCCACTTGGATCGATCGCCGAAAGGCTCAGGCTCGGCGCTGCGGGTTCTATAATCGTGACACTAGCTTCTGTGGCACAAAGTGCAGGAGCCAGCGTTCCTACTGGCCGAACACTTATACTGTAGATACTTGGTGATAAATTATCGTATAGAGTAGTAGAACTAAATGAATTCAAATTAAAGCTAAATTCTAATTCTTGACTATCCGATTGTACTGAAAATGCTAAAATACTAGCATCATTTGTTCCACACCCCGTAGGATCAGAAGGCGTTAGTACTAACTCAGGGGGAGCTGGTTCTTGCAGACTTAAGGTAAAGTGCTCAACACATTCCAATGGTAATAACGAACCTACAGGCAACGCACTTATCTCATACGCACCATCTAGTAGATCTGTAAAAATACTGTCTCTAGAAAAATTTTGCCCATTAAAGCTATATTCTAAATCTACATTTTGTGAGCTTAGTGTAATTCTCCCGTCAGATAATCCACAGGCACTAGGTTCTTGAACTTCGACAATCACTTGTGGTCTATCTGGCTCTACAATCGTTAAAATATATTCTTCGACGCAACTGAATGAATCAGATGCTAATATAGACTCGATTGTGTAAGTACCTGAAGATAGGTTTGTAAAAGTACTGCCTGTTTGCCAATCCGTTATTCCTTGTAATCTGTAAAGAAAAAGTCCTTCGGGTAGTCCATTCCTACCAACTGAAACCTGAGCATCAGCAGCTCCGCAAAAACTAGGAGGATTAAAACTAGTAGCTTCTACGGGAAAAGAAGGCGCATCTAAATTAACTAAGATTTCTGAAAAACAAGAGGGAGGAGCATAAATGGGCTTTGCCTTGATAAGGTAGCTTCCAACTCCAAGATTACTAAATACAGGATCTGGAGTAAATGACTCTCCCCCATCAATACTATATTCAATAGCAAGAGTGCTTGACGATCCTCTTAAGTTTCTAAGTGCTATTGTACCATCTGTTGCACCACAATACGAAGGCGCAGTTGAATAATCAACTGAAAAAGATGGTTGACCATAATTAGGAAAATTTATTTCGATACTACTTGAGCAATCAACGGACGAAAAATATCGCTCAGCTTCACTGCTGTAGGGAGATAGGGATATTCTAAGTGGAGGATTAGAAGATGATCCAACATCTGTGAAAATCGTATCCCCTGAGAAAGCTCTTTGCCCAACATAATATGGGTTATCATTGTTGAATGGTGCTCTATTGCCTCCTGCTGTATAAGTACCCTCTGTACCTGTTAATACTCTGACGGCGCCATAGGAATCACAATATGGGTAGGCTATTACCTGAACGCTTACATGAGAAGGCCCAGGAGTAGAAGTAGTGGTCTGCAATAACTGTTCTCTACATCTTGGATTATTAGTTTGTCCAATAGGATACCTCTGCACCTTCAATAAACCTGGTCTCAAACTAGTAATTGGCCACTCTTGAACATCCTCATAAATATTTTGCTGACTGTTATTGAACCCGTAATTCAGCGTAACATTGTATTGATATAGATCAAATTGTGGGCCACTTTGTTGGCTGATATCTAATCTTCCATCCGCAATACCGCATGTGGTTGGATCTGTTACGATAAAATCAATAGGTGGTCCTGCTGGATTCGCTATAATTACTCTTCTTGGGTTTACAATATTTGCTTGTCCACTAAAAGTACATGACTGCAACCACGAAGGATCCGTTAGGGAGGGATGCCCTCCTAGCAGGTATTGACCTACATCCGCTTGTGTAAAAGGAGGCGTAAAAGACTGACTGTTTACCGTGAACTCCCAAGATAAACTTCCCTCTCCAGTTACATTCAAAATTCCGTCAGCAGCACCACAGATTGATGGAGGGATCACCGACCCAAACCTAGGCAACTGACTAGGAAGAGGCACATTCGGTACAACAGCCTCCAAAACAATATCACAACTGCTACCTAAACTTGCATTTGTAGGGCGAACTACAATCGTATAGGCACCTGGTATAAGCCCTGAAAGCGTACTGCTTGTATAAGTCTCTCCATTTAGTAAATAGCGGTATCCTCCTGGTATTGGCGCCCCTCCGTTAATAGTAATACTACCTTGTGGAGCACCACAAACTTGAGGTGGAGAGGTAACTACACTAAAGGTGTTAAGTAAACTCGGATTAGATAAAGTAAGTGCAGATGAATTAGTACATCCATTTGCTTCAACCTCATAATAACCTGCTGTTAATCCTGAAAAAGTATTTGAACTCTGCCAAGCTCCACCATTGAGCCTGTATTGGATACCAGGCCCTGTAGGAGAAGTAATAAGAATTTGCCCGTTATTTCCTCCACAATAAGTCGGGTTTGTTGTGGTCGCTTCTAAATCTTGGTTGCCAGATACAGGAATGGACACATATTGAGGCAATAAGCCGTCCGTCGTACAGCTTTGATTACCGCCTTCATAACGCACATAAAAGCGTTGGGATGTGAGAGATAGTACACTAGAAAAAGCAGGACTGCTCTGCCAATTGGTACCATCCATACTGTAAGTATAATTAGCCCCGATCGGGCTCCTAATCAAAATATCTCCTTGGTCACTCAAACAAAATGGTAAATGAGTTATGTCGGCAACAATGGATGAAGCTAACTCCTCAACAACAAATCTACGAATACTGTAGCTACAAGTTTCTAAATTACTAGCCAATCCATATACCGTAGTAACATGTAAATCATAAGTCCCTGGTAGAAGATTATAAGAAACCGTAGCTGGATTCCAATTTAAGGGAGGCTCATCTACAGCCGTTACAGCAAATCGAAAGAAACTTTCAGGCTCGCCAAGTGACTCTAATATATTGATACCAATCGTAGTGGGAGGGCCAATACAAAAAGCCGATAACGTCCCCGTAAATTCAAACCTGAAACCTTTGTAAGTGTATGCATCTATATATCCCAAATTAAACTCAACTATCTCGGTGAAACCATTTGACCAATTGACGATAATACAGTAATCTACATCTTGTTGAATCGAAAAGCCCGCCTCAACCGGCGTTCCATCACATAAGCTGAGATTGGCTTCTTCAGCCACATTACGTATCCTACCCGCAACACCACAAACTGGCTGATCAACAGTAAAGCCATTGTACTGTTGTATCAGCTCCTGCCCCGCAAGCCCCTCTAAAAAACCGCAAACAATAAGCAAGAATAGGGCTATAAAGCGCCCACGCATAGCGAGAGAAATAAAATTCTTCACAACAAAAAGGCCACAACAGCCAAAGCGTTTTTTTAATACAATCATTAGGTACTTTAGTTGCTTAATTCACCACAACGACCCATGACAAGAGCGAAAAATAGGGTAGATGCAGCGCATTAGAGATGAAAATCGCTCTTCTATAAGACAAAGATAAATTGATTTTCTATTTTTTTAAAAAAAATTAGCTTTTTTTTACACGCCCAAAAATGGCGCTACTTTATCCTGAAAAGCAAACCTAAAAAGCCCCTATGCAGCTCTTCGTAAGGAGTAGTACCCTGCCAAAGGAACTCTATTTAGCTTTCTCTTTATACCAATGCTAACGTATCAGGACAATGGCGTTTCGCTGCTATATATAGTCTTTCAACCCAGAATTTCGCTACGCGTCTACTGCATTGGAAGACTATAGCCTATCAGCAAAAGGCGATGGCCAACGGAACAGTTTGAGTAAAGCTTCTACCCCCCCCTTACGCAAAAAAGAAGCCCTTGCCCCTGCGAGCGAAGCGGCAGCCAAAAAATAATGGAAAATGGAAAATTGGTTTCGCGGCAGGTAGGTATTGCGGTGTTTGTAGGAGTAGATAGCGGAAACAGAACGCAACCAAGGAAGCCTACACTACCACAATCGGCTCTACTAGCGCGACCTAGCCAGTTTTGCTTAAACAAGACCTTTTGAGCCTGTGTCTTACACAAAGGTAGGAATGAGATAACAAAAAACGATGAAAAACAGCCAAGAGAAGCGTGAAAGCCAAAACTAGACTACCCGCATGGCTAGTACCAAATAGGTGAGCATAAAGGGCATAGCTACCCAAAACCACTCGTTCACAAACACGAGCATGAAGAGGAAGATCACTAATGAGATCAAAAAGAAAAGCCAGTACTTCTTTGTATCGGTAGTTGTTGCTGCCATTGGTCTGCGATTTTGAACGGCAAAATTACAACATTTCGCCATAGTAAAGAAATTTAAGCGACTATTTCATGCCTCGCAAATAAAAGTTGCTGCCGCTAGGCCGAATCGGCTTTAGTTCGCAGTCGCTTTCAGCAGCGCATAAGATGAAGCCCGATACGCGTATTTGCGATAGCTGTTGGTTCATTTTATAATTGTTGCGTGGGCGGGCTTCCCCCAACGAACAAGTAGCCAGAAAGCGCAATCAAATTTTTATAACTCTATTTTTTCAATAGCTCGCAACTAATAGCCGTTTTTAATTGTTGTATATACATTAAATGTGTAAACAATGAAAACAATCCTTCATTCATCTGCAAGCAGAGGCCAGGCCGATCATGGGTGGCTACGTTCGAAACATACATTTAGTTTTGCCGCTTACCATGACCCGCAGCGGGTTCATTTCGGTGCTTTACGAGTGCTGAACGACGACTTAGTGGCTGGGGGCAAGGGTTTTGGGACGCATCCGCACGATAATATGGAGATCATTTCCATTCCGTTATCGGGCGATTTAGAACACAAGGATTCGATGGGTAACGTGGCTATCATTCGCCAAGGAGATGTGCAGGCAATGAGTGCTGGCACGGGTATCTTCCATAGTGAATACAACAAAAATACCGATCAGCCTGTGGAGTTTCTTCAAATTTGGGTTTTCCCTAACCGCCGCAACATCGTTCCTAGCTATAGCCAAATCACGCTTGATCCGGCTCGTTTAAAGAACCGATTGGAGCAGATTGTATCCCCTTCATCCGACGATGCGGGGGTACGCATCCAGCAAGATGCGTGGTTTCATTTAGGTCGCTTGGAGGCGGGTACACAGCTTGGGTATTCACTTAAAAAAGCGGGTAACGGGGTCTATGCTTTCTTGCTTGAAGGCCAAGCTACGCTTGCCGGGCAGCTGCTACAAGCTCGCGACGGGCTCGGCATTTGGGAAACCGATCAGGTCAGCATCCAAGCTGAAACGGCTAGTTATCTCTTACTGATGGAAGTTCCCATGGAGTTGGCAGCATAGCGTTGCTATTGCCTAGAAAATTTTTATATCAATCATTTACTAGAGTTGCTCGATAGGTCATGAACGAGCCAGAGCGTGCAGAAGTTTGATGGCCTGCCGAACAACGCTACCAATCCATTTATACGATGAATCTATTAGATGCCTTAGCATGGCGTTATGCTACGAAAAAATTTGACGCCGCCAAAACTATCCGCGAAGAAGACTTGCAGTTTTTGCAAGAGTCGATTCGCCTCGCCCCTACTTCGTATGGTCTTCAGCCATTCCGAGTCTTCGTGGTGACGGATCCGGGTATTCGCGAGCGGCTCAAAGCGGTGGCCTATGGACAGCCTCAATTGACGGATGCCTCGCATATTTTTGTTTTTGCCCACCGCCTAGACATGCCAGCCGCTTATATCGACGATTTCATGGCCCTTACGGCCAAAGTAAGGGAAATGGATCCTGCAGCCCTTACCGGCTATGCAGCTATGATTAAAGGCAGTATTGCCCACCGCAGCCCTGCTGAAATTACAGCTTGGAATCAACGTCAAGCCTATATTGCCCTTGGTCATTTGCTGATAGCGGCTGCTAGCCGCCACCTTGATGCCTGCCCGATGGAAGGCTTCGATCCAGCGGGTGTAGAAGAAGTTTTAGGCCTTCGTGAACAAGGTTTGGGTGCCGCTGTTATAGCTGCCGTTGGTTACCGAAGTGCTGAGGATAAAATGCAGCATGCGGCCCGCGTTAGACTATCACCAGAGGCGCTATTCCAAGCAGTGTAAGACTGCCCGCCCAGTGCCTCGCCCCAAACAACCAAAGTATGCTTAACATTCTCTCCGTTGCAAAAAACAAAGATATTCTTCAAGTAATCAACCGGCTCGTAAATCAAAGAGCTGGTTGGCACGGCCAGGCAACCGATGAAGTGAATGAGGCCGAATTTCTTCTTATGCAAGAGGAGTTCGACATCATCCTGCTAGGTGCGGGTCTTAGCACAGCCGAAGAAAAGCAATTAGAAGTTTTTTGCCACCGCCTAACCTACCAGCCTAAGATTGTAAAACATTACGGCGGTGGTGGCGGCCTACTGTACAGCGAGCTTGCTGGTGCCCTAGTGGCCTAAAGTTTCCGGTAGTACCCATGGATGTGTGCCTAGCCAATTCCATTGTTGATTGGCTAGGTCCACCGCCGGGTCTATATAGGTTTGTGTCTCCCGCCCATTCAAACGCAATTTTATATTGGCATAAACCGCACAGCTATCGCCTCGCTGCCTACACTCCTCCGCTAAGTGTTGTGCAAACTGCCAGATCATATCAGGGTGGGTGTAGAGTTTTCGGTATTGTTTTTGATGAAGCCGATCTATGGGTCGAACGAGGTAGCTGCTGTCGGCTACTAGTTCTTTTTTGTCCTTGGCTGTAGTGCTTTTACTAGGGTGGAAGACATCCACCTTGAAATCGCCTCCTCCTGTTTTTGCCCGCAGCATCATTCTCCAGCTATAGCGGTGCCCCTCTTCGCTCCAAGCTACGTCGGAATCGAACCAATGATGCCGTAGGGGTAGAAGTAGATGCAGTAGCAATAGGCTGCTAAATAAATAGGTCACTCGCTGCTGCGTAGCTGCCTTGGTCAGCAGTGCACCTTGCCAAGCCGATAAGTTTCCCCAAAATGGTTGATGTTGCTGATAGCTATGATTGGGGCTAGGTAAGTTGCCAATCACAGCGCGATTAAAGAAAGTATGGGCAGGTGCGGCTGCCACCCTTTGCTGCCAGCGCTCTTGCCAATGCCCTACCCTTGGCAGTCGTTTAGCTAGCCAAGCTACTAGATCGCGCGGCCAATAGGGTTCGAAGAAAAGCGAAGTCAGCACTAACGATAAATAAGGGAAAATACCAATATTGAAAATTAAATGATTGGTGGCATGAAAAAAAATCGCAGCCGCCAAAGCTAGCCAGCGTAGCCGCTTGTGTAGTAATAAAAAAGCTATCGAAATATCTAATAAAAAGCCCCCCCAAGCCATAAAATAGGCGGTCGCGGGTTGGGCCAGTAAAGGCCCAATTATTGGCTTTTTAGCCTTGTATCCTAACCAGATTTGCAGCGGCTGCGCTTCCAGCAGCCAATCGGAATTAATCTTTGCAATGCCGCCAAAAAAATAGACAATTCCCATAGACAAGGGGAAAATAATTAGTGCCCAGCGGGGAACTACGGGTTGCCAGGCTTGGGGGTCTTGCCAAACATCCACCGACCATTCTCGCCAAGCCGGTGTGCAGGCCAATAACCAAGTCAACCAACAGAAAAAATAGCCGTGATTGAGATAATATGCTTTCTCTATGAGAAATAAATACGTGAAAAATAGCGCAAATAAAGGAGCCGTAAATCTAAACCGATAGCCCGCCGCCACAGCTAGCCCTAGGAAAAAGCCAATTACAAAAAACAAAGACATAAAAGGCTCCGACAACGGTCTTACCCATTCAAAACCGATGTAGGCAAAGTTGTACCCATCAAAAAACCGAAGGTACCAATGATAATAAATGCCATTCCCTAGTAAATCGCCCGCCCCTAGCAAACCTATCGCTATGCGTAGCCACACCAAAGTATCAATGGGCACCGGCTGAAATAATGGGCGCATACTACCGATTAATGGGCGCTGCTACCGATTGTCCGCCTCGGTAGCAGCGCTTTTTTTTACATTTTATACCACTTATTGTCTAGGCTGCTACTTTCCACCACTGCCACAATAAATTTCATGCCCCTCACGCCATCGCTAACGCTAGGAAAGTCTTGGGCTAAAGCGGGTGCTTCTTCACCTGCTAGCCTGGCTTTTACGCAGGTAGCAAAGTTTTTATAAATATTAGCAAAAGCCTCCAAATAGCCCTCCGGGTGCCCAGCAGGGATACGCTGCGCATAGGCTGCTGCTGCCGTAATTTGGCTTCCTACACCCGTTCTATATACCTCTGCAGCCCTATCGGGGTGCTTCACTAGCAAGGTGTTTGGCTCCATTTGATGCCACTCCAAACCGCCTTTTTCCCCATAAATCCGGATGTTCAGGTTGTTTTCCTCCCCTACACTGATTTGGCTAGCATGTAAAATACCTTTAGCCCCATTATTGAAGCGCAGCAGCACATTGCCATCGTCGTCTAAGCGGCGCCCTGGCACAAAAGCTGTCAAGTCGGCACATAACTCGCTAATTTCTAAACCCGTGATGTACTCGGCAAGGTTTTCAGCATGGGTGCCTATATCCCCCATCGCACCAGCGATGCCCGATTTACTGGGGTCGGTTCGCCAAGCGGCTTGCTTTGAGTCGGTTTCCTCTACGCGAGTGGCCAACCAGCCTTGTGGGTATTCCACCACCACTTTACGAATGGCTCCTAAGGCACCGCTGCGGATCATATCGCGCGCTTGCTTTACCATCGGATAGCCCGTGTAGTTGTGGGTAAGGGCAAATAGCAAACCTGTTTCTTTCACCAAAGCCTCCAGCTCCAAAGCTTCTTCCATGTTAAAAGCTAATGGTTTATCGCAAACCACATGAAAGCCATTTTCTAAAGCCATCTTCGCCGGCCCGTAGTGAACGTGGTTGGGCGTTACGATGGAAACAAAATCCATCCGCTCCCCTTCTGGTAAGGCTTTTTCCCGCCGGATCATTTCCTCGTAGGACGTATAAACCCGCTCAGGCGCTAGGTGAAAATCTTCCCCGCTTGCCTTCGATTTTTCAGGGTCACTACTGAAAGCCCCACATACCAACTCAATTTGCCCGTCTAGCGCCGCCGCCATACGGTGCACTCCACCAATAAAAGCACCGCGGCCGCCACCTACCATGCCCATTCTTATTTTTCTTCCCATGTATCTTGGTTTTTATTGACTACCACGGCAAACGTACAAAATTTTATTGATTCCGCTCCCGAAGTACTGCTTTCACGTCTTCTAAAGTATAGCCCTTCGCGGCCAGCAGTAGGAGGTAGTGATACATCAAATCGGCTGCCTCCCCTAAAAAGAGTTCTTTGTTGTCGTCTTTGGCTTCTATTACCAGTTCTATGGCTTCTTCTCCCACTTTTTGTGCTACCTTGTTGATGCCTCTTCCAAGCAGGCGGCTCGTATAAGAATCTACCGAGGGTTGATCACGGCGCGCGTGGATAATAGCCTCCAGCTCCGTTAGGAAATCACCTAGGTTGCTTTCGCCCCAGCAGGTATCATCCCCCGTATGGCAAGTAGGGCCTTGGGGGTGGGCTTTTATTAGTAGGCTGTCTAGGTCGCAGTCGGCTGTGATGCTTACCAGCTCCAGGAAGTTGCCAGAGCTTTCCCCCTTCGTCCACAATCGGTTTTTGCTTCTACTGAAGAAAGTCACCTGGCCCAAAGAGAGCGTCTTTTCCAGCGCGGCCGCATTCATATAGCCCTGCATCAACACGCGATGCGTTTTGGCATCTTGCACGATGGCGGGGAGGAGGCCATCCTGTTTTGGGAAGTCGAGTGTGGAAAAATTTTTACTAGTTACTTGCATAATTGAAATATTAGTTGCAATATTACACGAATTTCACCGAAAGTGCTTGCTTTTTAAGCGCTTTTGGCACCTCATCCACCTTGCCAAGTCTCGGATTCGGATAGTAGGAACATAAAACCTGTCAATATGTTATCGGATAATTTTGAATCTACCTTAGATGGCAGCATGAGCGGCTCAACGTCTTTTACGACCGAAGCAGCCCTGCACCTCCGTACCGCAGGTAAATGGGGGCGTTTCCTAGCCATCCTAGGCTTCGTGTTTTTGGGAATTGCTGTGCTAGGATTGTTGGTTGGGGGCTCCGCCCTGTTCGCTCTTGGCACAGGTATGGGCGAAATGGGGCTGATGGGCGGTCTTGGCGTGATCATGATGCTTTTTTATTTGGCCATTTTCGCCTTTAGTTTTTATCTCTACTATTTGCTATACCAGTTTTCAACCAACGCGATTGCTGCAGCCGATACGCAATCAGGCGCTGCGCTCACCGCTTCTATGGCTTCGCTCTCGAAGCTGTTTACTATTGCGGGGGTATTTACACTGGGAATTATGGTGCTGTACATAGTAGGCATAGTAGGAGCGCTAATTTTTGGCGCTATATCTGGTCTCTAAAAACGCACTGGCACGCCCGCTGCCTGTAAGCTTTGCTTGAGTTCTCCGATGCCGATTTCCCCGAAGTGGAAGATGCTGGCAGCCAGCCCTGCATCAGCCTTCCCTGCTGTGAATACATCGGTGAAATGTTGTATGCTGCCTGCCCCGCCGCTAGCAATAATCGGGATGCTGAGTGCTTCACTGAGCCGCGCTGTAGCTTCTAGCGCAAAGCCAGCCTTGGTGCCGTCGTGATCCATACTGGTGAAAAGAATCTCGCCCGCGCCCCGCTCTTGTGCCATCTTCGCCCAGTCGAGAAGCTTATACGCTGTGGCGATGCGCCCGCCGTTGAGGTGCACATACCACTCGCCATCAATTTGCTTCGCATCAATGGCCACTACCACAAATTGATTGCCAAAACCCTTCGCTAGCTCATCTATCAAGTCGGGTCGCCGCACGGCTGCGGAATTGATGCTGATTTTATCCGCCCCCGCATCCAATAGCACGCCCACGTCCTCCACTGCCTTGATCCCGCCGCCAATAGTGAAGGGAATACTAAGCTGTCGGGCAATCTCTCGCGCCAAAGCAGCCAATGTTTTTCGCTTCTCGTGCGTAGCCGTGATGTCTAGGAAAACCAGCTCGTCGGCACCCGCTTCGCTGTATTTTGCTCCTAGCTCCACGGGGTCACCCGCATCGCGCAAGGCCACGAAATTGACGCCTTTCACTGTGCGCCCGTCCTTGATGTCCAAACAGGGGATGATTCTTTTTGCTAGCATGTTAATAATTTGATGCAAAGGTAAGTTTCTTTCTTGTTTGAGTACTGCTAACTAGATACGGTACATTAAGGATTATTTTTTTGAACAAAAAATGCAAAATATTTGCAAAAAGCAACAAAATAGCATTCGCGCATTCAAGTAATAAATGCAACCGTCTGTTGCATTACCTCGTTAGGTGA
>DAINNZ010000131.1:0-11271 GCA_036735605.1 Lewinella sp.
ATTGGTGGGATTGACACCTCGACGCCGCTCGGTGCAGCGCAGGATTGATGGGTTTGACACCTCGACGCCGCTCGGTGCAGTGCAGGATTGACAGGATTTTGCGGTCGTGCTGTGGAGGGATTTTAGACAGAGGCGGGCACGTAAAACCCCGAAGGGGGTGACAATATTAATAGGTGGGCACACACCAATTACTGGGCTTGTGACATCTTATTTTTCTTGGAACTGGGGTTATTGGTCGTCTTGCGCTACAAAACAAACCCTTGCCCCTGCCCTACGGGCTAAAAACAAAAACGAGCTTCAAAAAAAAACGACTATTGTGAAGTATTGCTACCTTTTTCTCTTCGTTTCGCTTTTTTCCTGCCAGCGGGAAGATACTACTTTTACCGAGCAACTTTGGCTGGTGGGGCAGGCGGGGCAGGGGGCTTTCAGCCTAGGCGATGTACTCGCTTTTGAGGAGAATTGGGTACAGGTGCGCAACAAATTTACGGGGGAAGCCTACACCCTGGCTTGGTTGCTTAGCCCGAAAGAAAATTCTACGGATTCTACTTACTACTTAGTGCCCACCTACACCGAAGATGCTGCGCTGACAGTTGCTTTATACCAAGGAGATAGTCTGTTGGCACAGCCAATAGCCTTGCAGCCTGCGATGGCGAATGACACTACTACGCTTTTTTGTTTGCCTGGCGGGGTCACCTATGCGCTATCTTTTTTAGATACTATGCTCCATCTTTCTACGGTAAAGCAAGCAGGAAATGATCGTTTAGAGGCGGTGCATCTCAAGAAAGCTGATTTTTCTTTTCAAGAACAATGGATTGAAAACAGGACTCGCTTAATTTCCTCTACACTCAATGCCAATGGCTTTTTAGAGATGGGGCTCATTTATATCAAGCCTTCTAAATCAAGCAGGGAGTTGTTGGTGTATAACTGCGGCTGTGCTAGCGGGCATAATGCTAGCGAACAGGATGCTAGCGAGGAGCGCTTGCTACTGCACTGTCTAGTGCGGCCTGCTTCTTCCGATAAATCAGGTACGGCTGGGCTGTACGCATCAAGAGCTGAAAGCTGGGAGCGCCTAGATACGTTGGTATTGGAGCCGCTTCCCCCGCGTATTCCGCTAACGATAAGTGAGGCCGAAATTTTAGCGCAGCTGAATAATGGGCACATAGAAGTGGTGGAAAATCTAGCTACCTTGGGGGCGCAGCAGGTCAATTATACCGATCAAGAAAGCTTTGTTGCACAGGGCGGATTGCTGTATAAGGAATTGGAGAGCCTTGGTTTTCATTTCTCTCCCACGGGCTTATTTACGCTCTTCACGAAAGACCGCGTGCTTTTAGAAAGGCAGTGGCAATTGGCTGAGGATAGACGCCATATTTTTTTGCAAGACGACAAAGGCCGCAGCAGCTATCTAACTATTTTGGCCTACAATGAAGATTGGTTATCGTTAGGAATTGGCGGGCTTCGAGTAGCCACGCCGGTCAATTTAGGGGAGCAGTTGATGTCGTATGTACAGACGGCTCTAGTTTTCAAGGTCTTTCGGGAATAGGGTCTTTTGCGTATCTTTGCCGTCACTACGCAGACTGTAGGACACCTATTGTATCCTAGCACTTACAGTTGGCCAGGGCTTCAAAATGCGGCATTTGTATGCAATTAGGCACTTCTTACAGAGATATTTGGCGGGTATCCTTACCGATCATTGTAGGCAGTGCTGCGCAGAATGTGATCGCTCTTACCGATAGTGTTTTTCTATATTACCGCAGCGAGGAAGACTTTGCCGCTATTGGTTTTGTGGCCTCCTTTTATATCATCGTGGCGGCTATAGGCTTTGGTTTCAGCCGTGGTGGGCAGATATTGATTGCGCGGCGGGCCGGACAGCAGGATATGGCCGCAGTAGGGCGGGCTTTCTACAGTACGCTCTATTTTGAATTACTGCTATCGGTGCTTCTTTTTCTCGTGCTGCGTTATGGTTCCTACTGGATTTTTGCCTCATTGATTTACGATGACGATATTTTTTACAAGAGCTTGGCGTATATACAGATGCGAAAATACGGGGTGTTTCCAGCCTTTGTGGGCGTATCCTTGATCGCCTTATATACAGGAATTGCTCGGCCAGCTTTTGTGATCGTGAGTACCTTGGTATTAGCGGTGGTGAATATGGTAGCCGACCGCATTTTAATCTTCGGAGGCTGGGGTTTTCCGGCTATGGGCATTGCAGGAGCCGGATTGGCCAGCACGATTGCAGAGTATGTAGGCACGACGGTGTTTTTGCTATACATGCTATTTGATCGGAAGAATAGACGCTATCAGATCAGCCGATTACCGAAGTGGGATGGGCGGATCGTGCGGCAAATCGTGCGTGTTTCGGTGCCGATTGTGGCCATGTCGGTGGTAGGCTTGGGCTCGGCTTTTGTGTTTTTTGGGCTTATAGAGAACCTAGGCCCTCAGGCACTGGCGGAAGCAAATTTAGTGCGGATTGCTTACCTCATTTTGTCGATACCGGTGTGGGGCTTTAGCAGCGGGACTAACACCATCATTTCCTACTTCATTGGTAGAGGCCGCCGCAAAGCAGTTATTCCGCTACTTTGGAAAACGACCTACTTGTGTACGGGGATAACGGCCATATTGACCTTGCCCCTCCTAGTGGCACCTAGCACGATACTCTACCCTTTACTAGGCAATGAACGAGCGCATTTGATTGAGGGGGCTTATCCTTCTTTTTTGGTCTTAGGGGCTATTCTGTTGGTATTTTCGGTAAGTAGTATTTTCTTTAATGGCCTCATCGGGGCGGGTGCTACGGCAAGGGCTTTACGGATACAATGGCTAGCTACGCTGGGCTATATGCTAGGTATCTACGCCGTGGTACAGGCTAGTTGGGGTAGTTTAGCTACGGCTTGGAGCGTAGAAATAGGCTATTGGCTGGTGATCTTTTACTTCACTTTTCGGTTTCTCAAAAGGAATTATTAAAATAAAAACATGTTCACAGGTATTATTGAGGCAGCAGGCCACATCCAAGGGATTGAGCGATCGGGCACGAATATTCATTTCACGGTAGCTAGCTCGATTAGCAAGGATTTAAAAATTGACCAAAGCCTATCGCACGATGGTGTTTGCCTCACGGTGGTGGCACTAGGGGAGGGGAGCCATACGGTAACGGCCATTAAAGAAACCCTCGATAGAACTCGGCTAGGTAGCTGGGCCGTGGGGAAGACCGTCAATTTAGAAAGAGCCATGCAAGCCGGTGCCCGCCTCGATGGCCATATTGTGCAAGGGCACGTAGATACCACCGGCGAATGTCTTTCCGTAGAGGCCTTGGATGGTAGTTGGTACTACCGCTTCCGCTATGCTCTACAAGCCGATCGGTTGCTAGTAGATAAGGGTAGCATCTGTATCAACGGCGTGAGCCTAACGGTGGTGAACCCGCAGGCAGATACGTTCCAAGTAGCCATTATCCCTTATACCTACGAACACACGAACTTTAAGGAGCTAGTAGCAGGAGATCGGGTGAACTTGGAGTTCGACATCATTGGCAAGTATATCGCGCGGCATTTCCAAGCTTATGCGGCTGCCTTTACCCGCTAGGAATCGTAAAGTACACACTTGCGCCTGCCAAACCGCCTTGCCCCTGCGAGCCCGTGAGGGCGGCAGCAAAAAAAATAGTTAGGGCGGTGCAACTTATGCCCACGGCTCTCGTCTTTTTCCAAAAATGTACGATGACACACAGGATCACCCCGCTGCTGCTTTCACTATTCTGGCTACTAGGACTGCTATTTAGCGGGGCAGAGCTACTGGGGCAAGTGCTTAAGGAAGGCCCAAAGACCTTAGTCGCCCTGCCCACCCAATCAGCCATTAAAGTAGATGGTTTTTTGGATGATCCTGCTTGGGCGCAAGCCGAAAAGGCAGTTGACTTTATCACTACACGCCCCGAGCCAGGGCTGCCGGCTAGGTTTGCTAGCACCGTGCAAATTGTTTACAGCAATGAAGGCTTATACGTTGGGGCTCGTTTATACGATAGCCACCCGGATAGTATTTTACAAGAAATAACCGACCGCGATCAGCTTGGGAACACCGATTTTTTTGGCGTAATTATTGATCCTTACCAATCGGGCTTACAAGGCTTTGAGTTCCTAACAACCCCTGCTGCTGTGCAATTTGATGCCAAGGTAAGCCCCGATGGAGAGGATAGGAATTGGGATGCTGTATGGGACTGTAAAGCGGCCATTACGCCCGAAGGGTGGGAGGTGGAACTGTTCATTCCCTATTCTGCGATCCGCTTTCCTAGCTTACCTACGCAAGCCTGGACGCTAAACTTCGTCAGGATGGTGCAGCGCCATCAGGAGCAGAGCTTCTGGTCGTTTGTCAATCCGCAAGTGGATGGTTTGCTCAATCAATCGGGTTTATTGACGCAGCTTGAAAACATCCGGGCGCCTTTCCGCTTGCAGCTTACTCCTTTTGCGACGATGTCGGGCTTATTGGCCACCGATGCAGCGAGCGCAGCTCCGGCTAGCACGGCTACTTCTTTGGGCGGTGGCCTAGATTTGAAGCTAGGTCTTAGTGATGCCTTTACCCTGGATATGACCTTAGTGCCCGATTTTAGCGAGGCGCGCAGCGACGATAATATCCTCAACCTAGGGCCTTTTGAACAGGAATTTGATGAGCAGCGCGCTTTTTTCACTGAAGGAACCGAGCTTTTTAACAAAGGAGGCTTGTTTTATAGCCGCAGAATTGGCGGCAGCCTTTACGATGCAGGCGCAGCCTACCGCGGCCTAGAGGAAGGGGAAAGGGTGTTGCAGCAGCCGAGCCGGCCGCAGCTCGTGAACGCTACTAAAATTTCAGGCCGCAGCGTTAATGGAACAGGTTTAGGCTTCTTTAATGCCATTGAACAAGCTGCCTGGGCGGAAGTAAGTGGTCTGGATGATGTACAGCGGCGGGTAAAAATACACCCCCGAACGAACTACAATGTGCTAGTAATCGATCAGAACTTACCCAATAATTCTTCGGTAACACTGATCAATACCAATGTGCTTCGCGAAGGCAATGCCACCGATGCGAATGTGACAGGGCTACTCTTCGATTTACACAACCAAAAAAATGTTTTCGCCATCCGAGGAAACGGCACGATGAGCCACCGCTTCACTGAAACGGAGACCATCAGCGGCCATAAGGCGAGCCTATCCGTGGCTAAAATTAGTGGTAATTGGCAGTTTAACCTCCGCTATAACGAAGAAAGCGATACCTATGATACCAATGATCTAGGCATCCTCTTTGCTAACAATGAACGAACGTATGCAGGCAATCTAAGCTACGATCGCTATAAACCTTTCCTGAAGGGCTTTTTTTTAAACGGTGGCGCCGGCTTATTCATGAAGCACGAACGGCGCTTCGTCGATAATGCCTTTGTGGAAAATAACATAGAAACCTGGGTTTATGCCCAAACAAAGCACTTCTGGCGCATCAACCTTTGGCTCGATCAAAACCCGGTCACCTACTACGATTATTTCGAGCCGAGAGTGCAAAACCGCTATCTAAGCATTAGCCCCTACCGCAATGTTGGAGGCTGGATGGGTACCGACAACCGCAAAAAATGGCGCTTCAATGGTAATTTCAACCACACCAATTTCCACAGAGATCAACTGCGTGAAGAATTTAGCTATTTCCTCGGTCTTCGCTATCGCCTGAGCGATCGTTTCAGCAGCAGCCTGAGCTGGTATAAAGGCCAAGAATGGGGCGATTTAGGCTATGTGAACCAAGAAAATTTACCACAAGGAACGGCCATCTACATGGGTCGCCGGCACACCAACGAATCAGAATTCGGCTGGGAAGCCAAATATAGTTTCTCCGCCAATATGTCGCTCAATTTGCGTTTGCGCCACTATTGGGCCAGGGTCAATTACCGCTCCTTTCACCTGCTCAATGAAAACGGCGAACTGGAACATACCACCTACCAAGATAAGCACGACGTGGACTTTGACGCCTTCAATATCGACCTTATCTACCGCTGGCGATTTGCCCGAGGGAGCGATATTTTTCTGGTATATAAAACCAACGCTTCTGCCTTCGACGAAAATACCCAGCGGAATTATGCCACCAATTTCCGCGACCTGTGGCAGCAAGGCCAAGCCCAGCACCTGCTATCGTTAAAGGTCATTTATTGGCTCGATTACGCTGCCTTGCAACCCACTAAAAACTAGGCGAGGAAATAGACTTCTCCCGTGAGGGAAGTGAGGGAAGTAAGCGTATTTGGCTTGCGCAGGGGCAAGTGCCTCATGGTAGCGCAAGTGGTACTTAGGGATAAAAAACCGAAGGCTTACATATTACACTGGCAGTTTTCCAAGCATTCGATGATCAGGGAGACATCTCTTTCTTTCAGGGAATACATCATGCTGCGGCCATCGCGCTTGACGGAGAGAATGCCTTTGAGGCGCATATTTTGCAAGTGGTGGCTGGTGAGGGATTGTTCGCTATTGAGCGCATCACAAATATCGCTTACACTGAGCCGCGGGTGCTGCTCAAGCAAATGAATGATCCCAAGCCGTAGCGGATGGGCCACAGTTTTAAGGATGTAGGCGATGCGCTCTAGCTTTTCAGCTTGTGCTTCGTTGATTACATCGGGTTTGATTGGCTCCATGTCAGATGATCTAAAAATGAACGATCCGTTACGAACATTGCGTCTCGGTCTTGCTATACTACACTTCGCAACAGTGTTTGGTTGTGCCCGTGCTTCTGGGCGAGCTGTTTACTCGATACCTAGGTGCAGGATTCTTCCGCCGGTTTGGTTAACAGGATTCACGCTTTTGCCGATCACCACCCCGTCTTCGGGGGCGTAGTAGCTGCGAATTAGGTGGCCAAAGATGTTGCTAATTTCCGCGATCAGTTCTCCCTTTTGGATGCGCTGGGTTATTTTGGGGAAGACGGTTAGTATGCCGCCGGTATCGGTGTATAGCCAGTAGGAGTGCTTACAGATGATAATGGCTTCTGAGGCTTGCTCTGGTTGGTGGGGGATGAAATCTAAGTAGCCTAATACGTTTTGTAGTCCCCTGTAGCCGTCTTTGATAATGCCTTTTTGAAATATATTTGGGTTGCCTACCTCTAGCGTAATAGCTGGAATATTGAGCTCGGCGGCTGCACCGCGAAGCGTACCATCATTGGGCGGGTTGTGGACAATAATCTGCGGGTTTTGGAGCAAAGCCATTTTTCGCACTGTTTCGTTGGCCATATCGGCACGGATGTAGTAGGAATTGATCCGGCCGTTGCTGGCTGTATGTAGATCAATAAGATAGTTAAATTCGCGTAGCACCCGTTGCGTGAAACGCCAAGCATAGACTTCGCTTACATTTCCATTTGATTTGCCGGGCATAATATGATTGAGATCGGTGCCATCGATGAAGCGCCTTTTTTTTCGCAGCAAAGCGGGCGAATTTACCACGGGAATCCCTACGAGCGTGCCGCGTAAATTTTTTATATCTAGTTCTTTGAACAATTTTTGAATAACGGGGATGCCATTGAGCTCATTGCCATGCACGGCGGCTGTGAGGCCGAGGGTTTTACCTGGAAGCTTTCCTTTGGCTACAATTACGGGAATATAAACAGGCACGCCCATGCCATCGGTAACGATATGCAGCCAATAATTGGTGATGCTGCCGGTGGGCACTTCGGCTATTTTTAGTTCTTGGATGATACTAGAGCCTTCGGGGGAATTAAATAACATGGTCGGATAATTTTCGGTAAATATACTGCCAAATTAGTTCGGCGGCCTGCTCCACTAGCGGAAGTTCGAGCTGAGCGGCCATCTGAGCTAAGCCACCGATGCTAGTTGTATTGAGTTCTGAAAGGCAGCGTTTACCATCGTCTCCTACTAGGGTATCGATACCATACATCAGCACGCCGAGCTCGGCTAATACGGGCTGTACTCTTGCTACAATGCGCTTTTCATCTTCATCAATGGTGGCTGCCACCGATCTCCCCCCCATAGCGACATTGCAGAGCCAAGAGTCGGCCGCAGGTAGGCGCAGGGAAGCACCGATTACTTGGCCATCTACGACCACGATGCGTTTATCGCCTTGCTGCACTTGGGTTAGGTATTTTACGCCCAAATAGGCTATTTTGTGGCTAGCTCGGAGCTGTTGTGTTAGTTGGTTCCAGCTTTGTTTTTCTTTGCCCACCCAAACTTCCTCGCCGGCTATTTTGATCAAGCCTTGGCCACCATAGTTCCGCAGCGGCTTGAGAACAATAGGGAAGCGCTGCCGAAAGGCATTAATATCGGCTAAGGTAGTGCAGAGTTGCATAGGCGGGCAAATATCCGGAAAATGCGTTAAAAAGCCCTTGCTACCACTTTCCCAAATACCACTTGGCTGGTTGAAGATCAGGCTATTGGGGAAGCTAGCCTCTAAGAAAGCTAGAAAGCCCCGATCTACCGGCGGGGGCAGCCGTAGCCAAATAGCTGTATAGTCGGCCGGATTACTGCTTTGCTGCTCTTGGCTAAAGGCTTGCTGCGCGCTTGCATAGCTAAAGTGAGCCGTCATAGGCACCACCGTCAGCTTTTGGGCTTGCTGGCCAGTAAAAAAAGAGTGGTTGCTGGCCTCACTTCTGCTAGCGATGGCAATGGGATGCTGCGGGGCTAGCTGGTGAAGGCTTTGCAGCAAGGCGTAGAGTGAATTTTCAGTACTGTGCCCCTTGGGGTCGGTCAGTACGAGCAAGCGGATGTTTTTGTTCAATATAACAAGATTTCATCAATGAGGCTCGGGTCGTCGTTTAGACTTTTGAAGAGCCGCATACGGAATTTTCCATTTTTATTGGTGAGTGTTTGGGCCATTTTATCGATAGCTACCATCGATAAAACGGTTTGAATATAAGCTTCTATTAGGTCGTCGAGGCCAATACCAAGGCGGTTGAAATCGCGCCGATCCATGAGTAAAAGCCGGTTGGTATCACTGTTCCAGCTACCATCTTCGTTGCGATAGGATAGGTTGGTGCCGAGCATCGACCAGCTATCGGCACTTTCCTCTAGGGTGTCGCTTAGTGGGTTGAGGGCTCTTCTGGCGTAGGTGCAGAGTGGCCGAATGCCTTTTGGCGTGGCGCTTACCATCATGCGGATATCAGCCACATAGGATTTGTTTTTGGGGTTGGGGATGGTGCCTACGTGGTAGAGCTTTCCCGTGGCCGTGGTGCTGCTCCAATGATAGTTGCCGATCAGGCTTTGTACAATGAAGAGATCATAGTCGAAAGACTGCCCCATAAAAGCATCCAGCTCCGCTTGATTAACAATGGTATAAACCCCTTGACCTGCATTACTGTAAGGCACTTTAATAACCGCATGGCCCCCCATCTTCTTTACCCAGAGGGGGATTTCGGCTTTCTTTACATCCCAGATGGTTTCCGGGGTGTTTATTTTCAAGCCGGCAGTGGCTAGCTCGGTATTGTACATATCGTAGGCTTTAGCCGCCACCATCTTGTTTCTGCCTCCGGCTAGGCAAGCAATTGTAGGGTTGAGGATTTTTGTCTTGAGGTGTAGCGGCAGCCGATTCCAAGGCTTTTGGGTTACGTATCGGAAAGCAGCTCGGATGGGAACCCACTGTCCTTGTTCGCTCTTAACCTCCAAAATGCCCTCTTTGAAGCGGGCGTGTTCTGCGTGCTTATCCGAGAAAAAGGGCACGTAATACACTTTTTCCTGAAAAACATCCGCAATTACGTGGGCGTAGCCCGCCGCTTCCATCGGGTTTTTGTCGTAGAGTACGGCTAGGCCGCCGGCGATTTTTGATTTCACGTAAGGCTTGAAGGTTCGTTCCACTAGCAGGCGGTAGCTGCCTTGCTCTTCATTTTCATCTACTAAAGGCATCGACTTTTGCCCGCTGGGGCAGGAGTTGTTCTCAATCACTACCATCTGCCGTTTTCCGCTGGCTGAAGTTACATTGAGCAGATCGGCGCCACCCCATAGGAAATGCTTGCATTCGTAGTTGAGAATAGCCTTGAGCAGCTCGGCATTAACGGTTGGGTGCAAGTGGCAGTAGCGGCTTACAATCCGGCTTTGTTCTAGGTTGAGGAAGAAATGTACCATCGGGTGAATGGTGGCATTCAAAGCCTTGGGATACCAATGGCGATGTGCTTCAAAGCTACCCGGTAGGACGGTTTTTGTTTTCATTGGTTAGTTCTATCTGACAAAACTAAATCCAAGAATCGGTATCAGCAAGTGCTAAGTGAAAATTCATTTTCACTTAACGCATCAAAGCTTGTATTTGCTTCCAGGTGACTAATTGAATCTCCTCTTCTTGCAACAGTTGCTGACAGGCTTGGCTAAGGAAAAAATCAGTATCTTGCTGTCGCCAATCGGCACCCCAGCCTACGACACCAGCAGCCATACCTTGGCTTTCTCGGTCGTTGTAGGCACAATGGATAAGCAACACATTGACCCCTGCTTGCAAGGAGCGGAGGCTTCTTTCGTAGAAGGAGCGCATCCCGCCGGCATAGTCGCCCTCTCCGGCTGTGATAATGCGGTCAACTAAGATATCATCGGCTTGTAAATAGGCCGCTAAATGGGGTAGTGCAGCCGCTTCTTCCCGCCCTACCATGGCCGGAATTTTGTAGGCTCTCGACAGCTGCATATATGCCTCGAAGTAGCCTGGCTGCCCAAAGAAAATACAACCCATGTGGCTATCCAGGTGAGTAGGTTGGATTCCCATTCGGATCGCTTGATCGATTTGCGCTTTCAGCTCAATGGCTACCTCTTCGGCTTTTCCAACGGCAGCGAGGGCTGCACAACTGCTATGAAAAAAACCATGTTCATCTACCAAAGAGCGTACTTCGTGTAAAGAGGCTACGGGCCCCCAACGTAGCCATTTCCACTCGCTGGTGAGCGTTAAGTGCATCCCGAAATCGTGGCTGCTATGCTCCTGTACGTAGTGGGCAACTTCCGAAAGCCAAGGCGTAGGAGCCATTATACTAGCACTATTGACCGAGCCTTCGGCAATAGCTTTAAAGCTAGCCTGATTTTTGGAATGGGTAACGCCTAAATCATCGGCATGAATGATGAGCAGCTTATCAGTAGCAGCATAGCCAAGGCGTTCCGCCAGACTTGGCTGCGCGACTAAAGAAGCCCAAAAAATACTGTAGGCTAGCAGCCCTAAAGAAAAGGTGATACGTGAATGGCTCATTCCTATTGGCGTTTGATCGCCGAAATATACACTTTTTTAGTGGATGCCTGCACACATTTGCGCTACAAAGAAAAGCCTTGCCCCTGCCCCTTCGGGCAATAATAAATAATTGAAGCGAAGTTCTCACGATTGT
>DAINNZ010000132.1:0-11215 GCA_036735605.1 Lewinella sp.
TTGGGCGTGGAGGGAGGTGGAAAATAGGGTAAAAAACAAGATCATGATTGTCGTTAGGCAGGTGTTTGCGGTAGAGACAAGGCATGCCTTGTCTCTACGAGGAGGACGACAGCGATCATGAATAGGTTTATTTTTTCTGCTCACGCAGGGGCAAGGCAATCCATTAAGGGCAATGTTCTTATAGCCTTGCTCAAAAGAGAAAGCCTTGCCCCTGCGAGCGAAGCGACAGCCAAAAAAAGAATACAAAAAGGTAGCTATCTGGCAGCCTCCTAGCGGGGTGAGGTGCTTAAAAATTGGTTTCATAGCAGGTATTTATTGGCAACAGTTTGCTAAAAAAAAGCGGGGGGCTTACTAGAAATAAAAAAAGCGTGTAGTTTTGGTTTGCCACAAAACACACACGCCATGACTGAGATAAAATCTACAATCGCTGCAATATTACAACAGATGCCGAATCTAAACAAATCTAGGCGGGATTTTTTCACAGCAACTCAATTTAGCTAGCCCCTGAAAAATAGCCCACCAAATAAGCGACCCCGATGCCGAGGTAGTTGCCGATACCGAAACCGAGTAGCGATACAGCCAGGCCGGCGGCGATGAGCGATTTGTTGTGGATGGCTGTAGCGACCTGAACGACGAAGACGGGGCCATAGAAGGCTGCTACGGAGCTGAGGATGACGGTATCGCGATCAATTTTAAAGTAGTAGCAGAGCAGTAGGTGGAGTAGGGTAGTGCTGCCCAAGGCTAGGGCGGAGAAGTAGAGTAGTTCCATTCCTTCGCTGGCGAGCTGTCTGAAATCGGCTAATAGGCCGAGGGCGACGCAAAAGATGAGGATAAAATACTCGCCGATGGGGTAGCTATCGCCCCATTGTTGGAGGATGGGGAGGTTGCTGGCGAGGAGGCCCAGGCTGCTGATGAGCAGAATAATCAAGGTGGCATTGGCTAGGCTGCTGGTGAAAAGATAGCACAAGGCCAAGCTAGTGCCCGTGATGCTTAGTGCCAGTAGGAGATAGCGGATAATAGACCACCATTGGCTTTCCTTAGGAGATATTTTTATACTTTCTTCCCGTAGTGGCGGCTGTTCGTACACAGTAGGCGTGGCGGGGAAAAAGCGGCTGTAGAAGGCAGGTAAAAAAGAAATTAGCCCCAGCAAATAGGCGCCGCCTAGAAGAACATCGGCGGCTTGTACGAGGACCAGGTAGCTGGGCGGGGCATCCAGCGCTAAGCCGATGGCATTGACGTTGGGGGTGCCGCCGGTGTAGAGGCCGGTGAGCATACCAGCTATTTTCCAGCTATCGGTTAGTTGATGGGATAGGTACCAGCCCACCGCCGTTGTGCATAAGATGCCAGCCAAGCAGCAGAGCGCGAAGGCAAAGAGCATCTTCCGTGCAAAGCGCAGGCTTTCTTTTAAGCGGATGGCCAGCAGTAAGAGTGGCAGGCCGAGCAGCATACTCGCTTCGGCGATTTGTCGGACGGCGGCTTCCGGCACGGCCCAAATGCGCAGATTACTCACGATAATACCCACGAGGTAGCAAGCAACGATGCTACTCATCCAAGCTGGGAAGCTGGGTAGCTGATAGGCCCGGTTGATGAGAGCCGGGAAGAGCAAGCAAAGCAGGAGAGATAAAAAAGTGCCGATCGCTTTACAATTAAAAGCAAGTGCTTGGTGCTAGCGCCAAGCACTTGCGATGGTTGGTTTAGACTAATTTATTATTCATCACCGCTTCTTGGTGATCAATACTTTCTTGGTGGATCGCTCGTAGGAAGGTCTGCATAAATTCAGGGCTTAGACCTTGTGCGCCGCCTTTTTGGGTAGCGATATCGATGAGTTCCTGCCAGCGATCGGGCTGCAAGATAGCAATATTATTGGCTTTTTTGTATTCGCCAATTTGTTCGGCTAGGCGCATCCGGCGGCCGATCATACCGATGAGTTCGTCGTCGATTTCGTCGATTTGCCGTCGGAGTTCGGCTAGCTGGCCGATGAAGACGGGGTTATCACTGCTAGCTTGGCGTAGTTTGAGGCCATCTACCAGTATTTTGAAAACGGCTGGGGTAATTTGCTGGGCGGCATCGCTCCAAGCTTCATCGGGGCGGGGGTGTACTTCGGTCATGATGCCATCGAAGTTGAGATCCATCGCTTCTTGAGCCACATCGGCTAGTAAATCTCTGCGACCGCAAATATGGCTGTTATCTACGATGATTTGAATATCGGGGAAGCGGCGTTTGATTTCGATAGCTAGCTGCCAGCGTGGCACATTGCGGTAGATGGTTTCGCCGTGGTAGCTGAAGCCTCGGTGGATCATGCCGATGCGGGTGATACCGGCTTTATGGATGCGTTCGAGGGCGCCGATCCAGAGCCCTAGATCGGGGTTGATGGGATTTTTGATGAGCACGGGAATATCGGTACCATTGAGGGCATCGGCTACTTCCTGCACGCTGAAGGGGTTGACGGTGGTGCGGGCACCGAGCCAGAGGATATCGATGCCTGCTTTGAGACAGTCATAGACGTGGGCGGCATTGGCCACTTCGGTGGTCACTTTCAGTCCGGTTTCTTCCTTTACGCGCTTGAGCCAGCTGAGGCCTTCTTTGCCTACGCCTTCAAAACTACCGGGGCGGGTGCGGGGCTTCCAGATGCCGGAGCGAAAAGCAGCGATATTGCCATGGGCGGCCAGCTCACGGGCGGTTTGTAGCACTTGGCCTTCGGTTTCGGCACTACAAGGGCCTGCGATGATGATGGGTTGTCCGGTTTTTTTCTCGAAGACCGGTTGTATATGCATTTCCATACTTGCGTTATTTTAGAATTTTTGAAATTTGATTAGCGGCCTCTATTTTTTCATAAAAGGCTTCGAAATTTTGTTTGATGAGTAAAGTTCTGAATTCGCTGAGCTGCTGTATGTGCTCATCTAGCACATCAAGTACATTATCGCGGTTTTGGCGAAAGATAGGCGTCCACATAGCGGCTGAGCTTTTGGCTAAACGCACGGTGGAGCCAAAACCGGAGCTGGCCAGGTCGAAAATGCGCTGCTCATCTTTTTCCTTTTCCAAGACCGTGAGGGCTAAGGCAAAACTAGCAATGTGGCTAATGTGGGATACATAAGCACAATGTACGTCGTGTGCTTTTCGATCGAGTCGTGTAAGGCTCATTTGGAGGTTTTTGTAGAGCTGTTCTACGACTGCTAGCGCTGATGGATCGCTATCCTCTGCATCGATTAAGACGCATACTTTACGGTCGAAAAGGTTGGGGATCGCGGCTTCTGGTCCGCTGTATTCTGTGCCTGCCATGGGGTGGGTAGCCACATATCGGCCGCGTTTGGGGTGGTCTTTTACGATTTCGAGCAGCCTTTCTTTGGTGCTGCCCACATCGATTAGGACTTGGTGCGGCTGCATTTGATCGAGCAATTGCGGCAGCAGGCTACGCATAGCATCCACGGGCGTTGCTAGGATGATGATATCGGCGGCGGCTACACCTTCCGATAGGCTAGCTTCGCGATCGATGAGCCTGCGGCGGATGGCTTTATCGAGGTTATTTGGGTTCTTATCAACACCGATTACTTCGGTGGCAAAGCCGCTTTCTTTGAGAGAAATGGCCATTGAGCCGCCGATGAGTCCGATTCCGATTACTGTGATGATCATGCTTGCGGGCTATTCGTTTTTAATCGTTCAATGGCTTGCTCTAGGGTGGGGATGTCGCAGCAAAGCGAGAGGCGAGCGTAGGCATCGCCTTGGCTACCGAAGATGCCACCGGGGGTGAGGAAAATATCTTTTTCGTAGAGGGCGTAATCGCTGATGTCGTAGCCGTTTTTGCCTTTGGGGCATTGGGCCCAGACGAATAGCCCCACTTGCTGCCGCTCGTATTGGCAGCCTAGGAGATCGAAGATATGGAACACCCGTTCTCGCCTTTGGTGGTAAGTTACATTGAGCTGTGTGTACCAATCTTCACCCAATTGGAGTGCTTGCACGGCAGCCAGTTGAATGGGGCGAAAGGTGCCGCTATCCATATTGCTTTTGAAGCGCAGCACCGTTTGCAGGTAGTGGGCATCGCCCAGTAGGGCACCTACGCGCCAGCCGGCCATATTTTGGGCTTTGCTAAGGGACGTAAGCTCTAGGGCCACTTCCTTCGCGCCTTCGATAGCTAGTATGCTCGACTGCTGCTTGGTGAGGATGAAGGCGTAGGGATTGTCGTTGCAAATCAGGATGCGGTGGCGGCGGGCAAAAGCCACCAAACGCGGATAAAAATCAGGCGGTGCTTCGGTGCCGGTGGGCATGTGGGGGTAGTTGATCCACATAATTTTCACCTTATCAAGTCCTTCTTTTTCGAGTGCTTCCAGATCGGGCAGCCAGCCATTTTCAGGGCAGAGGGGGTAGTTTCTAGCGATGCCCCCGGCCAGTTCGGTTGCCGAACGATAGGTAGGGTAGCCCGGGTTGGGGATCAGTACCTCATCACCCGGATCGAGGAAGGCCATGGATATATGCATAATGCCTTCCTTGGAGCCCATCAGGGGGAGTATTTCCTGCTTAGGGTCTAAGCCAACTTGGAAAAAACGCTGGTACCAATCTGCAAAAGCTTGGCGTAGCTCTGGGATGCCAGTATAGGACTGGTAGCCGTGGTTTTGCGGCTGGGCAGCGGCGGTTTGTAGGGCTGCTATCACGGCCGGTGCTGGCGGCAGATCGGGGCTGCCGATCCCCAAATTGATGATGGGATGGCCGGCGGCTCTGCGCTCGGCAATTTCCCGCAGCTTCTTGCTGAAATAATATTCCTCTGTCGTTCCCAAGCGTTGGCTGGCGGATAGAAGAAGCGAATGTTTTGTTGTAGCAGACATCTTGCTTGCTTTTTGTTTTTATTTTAGCATGATAAGGCACACCCTGTCTCCAGGACTTTTTTTTGCATAAATGCAGGGGCAGGGGCAATTTTGTAGCGCAAGGCAGTGCCTCGACACCTAGGAGGACGAACTGTCTCTGCGCTGCGCCTTTTACTCTTTTTTAAGGCTTTTCCCCCTGCTCATAAACCCCTAGCACTTTGAGGTCTTCGGTAATAGGTTCGATGCCTTCTAGCGCCTGCTGCCAAGAGACATCGCCGGTGGCAACAAAGTCAACGAAAAAGCGATATTGCCAAGGGCAGCCTACGATGGGTGTACTTTGAATTTTGGTCAGGTTAATCTTATAAGCCGATAGGATGGCTAGCACGCGGAAGAGGCTACCGGCCTCATGGGCCACAGAAAAGCTCATGCTTACTTTATCGCCCGTATTTTGCCCTGTATAGCGACCTTTTTCCAGTACCAAAAAGCGGGTATGATTGAGTTTATTGGTCTCTATGCCCGCTGCGACGATGTTTAATTCATACAATTCGGCGGCCAAGGTGCTAGCTACTGCGCCTCGGCGGGGGTCTTGACTTTCTAGCACATGCCGCGCACTCAAGGCCGTATCGGCTGCTTCAATCAGGCGAATGTGCGGGTAGGCTTTGAAGAAGGCTTGGCACTGCGCCAGTGCGATGGGATGGCTATATACCTCCCGCAAGTCTTCCACGCGGCTGCCGGGCAGTGCTAGCAGGTTTTGCTGAATGCGCAAATAAACTTCTCCGGTAATGCGAAGAGGATGTACATCTAGGAGCTGGTAATTAGGCATTAAGCTACCGGCCAAGGTATTCTCGATCGCCATCAAACCCAGGTCGCAGCCATTATCGAGCAGCACTTGCTCCACTACTTCCTCGAAGGTATGCGCCGCCACCACGTCGATGGCTTGTGTTTTAAAAAAGCGGCGAGCGGCTATCTCGTGAAAAGCACCGGGGTAGCCTTGAATGCTGATGCGCAGTGCCGCAGCAGTTTCCGTTAACTGCTGCTGTTGAAGGGTGGAGATACTGGCTGTTTCCATGTTCTAAACGGGTGGTTTATGGTAGATACGCTCATCAAGTGGTGGAAAAAAACCAACTGAGGAGGCGTATCGGAGATGGGTAAACAAAAATGGCCCCGAATGTTAATTCGGGGCCACTTTCTATATTGGTTCGCTACTTCCAATGCTCGGCAGTCCCTTTACGACCTAAAGCCGTAAAAGTAAAAGCCAAACCAGAAGAAGCAAGTCGTATTCATAAACTGTATAGTAAGGGCGCAACAATAAGCTGTGTTCCCTTTGATGGCGTAAACCTAGGCAGGAATATGGAGATAGCCAAATTTTAGGAAAAAAAAAGCGACAGAAAAATATTGATTTTACGGTTGCAAAAGCATAAAACTTCCTACTTTTCGGCCATGTCTATACTTGGAATTTTACCGGCGGTGCTTTTGGCACTAGTTTTTTTGCTCTTAGGTTATTGGGTTTGGCAGCGCAAGCGTTGGTGGGCACTACTTCCCTACAGCATGGGAGCCATGCTATTGCTGTATTCGCTCAACATTTATGGCATAGCCAATGGCCACCGGCAAGCGTTTGCCGATTACCAGCAGCTCCTCAGGCTATGGGATCGCCCGGTGGTACGGACGGCCTTACTAGCCGACCCTAGCGAGGAGCAACTTTATTTGGCTAGCCTCACCAGCCAAGCGCTCTATAAAACGGTGCAGCGCTTTCCGGCTCAGCGGGAGAAGGCTGCTGCCTTATTAGAGATCTTAGCCGATTGGGTGAGCGATAGTGGCCGGTTTCCTGCTTGGCGCAATCCGAATCGTTGGGCCGAACAGGGTTTTTTCTTAGCGCATGCAGGCATCATATTAGGCCATTACCAACTCATGAGTAAGGATGAAACCCATGCCAAACGCTTTCGCCAATGTGGGGAGTTCCTCGGTCAGTCTCTTCCAACGGCGAAGTATAAAAGTATCCATAGCCGCCCTTCGGAGGCTTTTATTCGTCCGGCTGATAACGCAGCGGCACTATACACCATATCGCTCTATGATACTTACTATGCTGCTACCCTAGGCCAGGAGGCATTAAGCGACTGGCTGGCCTATGCCCGCCGCGAGCTAGCGTTTGAAGAGTCGCGCTTGCCTTGTTCGGCCTTCAGCTCGGATGATCGCTGTAAACTAGATGGCACGGCATCCTCCCTAGGGATGATGATCGGCTACCTCGGAGCAGCTGGGCACCGCGATCCGCAGCTCTATCGTGAATGGTTGCATTATTTTAAGCAGTTTGGCCTTTCACCGATCTCCACTTCTTTTCAAGCGGATATGAAAAATAAAGCGGCTTCCCGCTTCTGCGATATTGCCGCCCACCCGCTCAGCTGCGAAAATAACCTAGATGCCATCGCTATGTGGCTGGCCGCCTCTTACGATGGCCACTACACTTATGCCCGCATCCTCAGCAAACACTCCCTAAGCGACCAAAGCACCAAAGAAAGGCAATTCCTTAACTGGCGCCCCCAGCGCAAAAGCCAATACCTCACCGAGCTCTCGATTCGGGTAATCGCGCAGATGTATTAGACTTGTTCGGCTGGCCATCCAACGGCCAGCAATTCTCAATGTAGCTTACTCACGCACTTTTTGGCACTTTGTGCAGGGGCAAAAGCTGCTATTTTTAAGCGCGATCACGCCAAATATAGTCTTCCAATGCAGGATTTACCTTCGGTGCTACTGCGTAGCGAAATTCTGGGTTGAAAGACTATAAGCTGTACAACAAGCTATTCTTCGGCTCAACAAGCTATTCTTAGGCTACATTGAGAATTGCTGCCCTACCGTAGGGTACTGTGGATAAGGGCGAGATGGTGGCTCCAACACCGGGCGAAGCGATCACCGAAGGTAATTCACATGGGTTTAAGTATAATTGTCGGGAGAAGACATTTGGTTTTATAATAAAAGTATAAAGGAAACATAAACGATAACAAGTCGTTTACATATATTCAAATCAAATTCATTTGGGATAAATATAGTTATATTTGAACCGATGTGGTTTGAGAATTTCTCACTTGTTCTCCACGCCTTTGGCTGCATCAAAACGCCTCGCCGTAGCTTTGGCTATGCCTGCGTTTTTTGACTTGCCAAAGACGCGGATAAGGGTGCGATAATTTTCCCAACGCTGCGTGAAAACGATCACCGAAGGTAAACCACATCGGTTTAAGTATAGCAATCGAAGCTGATGGTTGGGAGTTTGGGTTAGGCCCACCGCCACAGGTAGCTACGAAGCGCCATTACTTTGTTCTTAGGCATAAACAAAATAACACGATGAAATCTTTTTTTATTGCTACAATATTAATTATCGGTTTTTCAACACCGGTAGCAGCCTCTTTTTTTGACCATACGGCAGCTTTTTTAAAAAACTATGTGCAAGATGGCTTGGTTAATTACGCTGCTATTCACCAAAATCCTTCCGCCTTGCAGGCCTTGGTGCAGGAAATTGAGCAAACCAAGCCGGAACAAATGGATGAAATTACACGAAAAGCTTTTTATATCAACGCCTACAACCTGCTGGTTATCAAGGGTGTAATAGATCAATACCCGCTCACATCGGTTCGGAATAGTGCTGATTTTTTTGACAAAAAGCAATACCTTATTGGCGGAAAAAGCTGCTCGCTCAATGAATTAGAAAAAGAATGGCTGCTGCTCTCCTATCCCGATGCGCGACTACATTTCGTGCTGGTGTGCGGCGCGCTAGGTTGCCCGCCAATTACGGATTTTGCCTATCGCCCAGAGCAATTGGAGCTACAACTGGAGCAACAAACGCGTCTGGCGCTCAATGATCCGAACTTCATTCGCGTGAACGACGAAAACGAGCAAGTAGCACTTTCGCAAATTTTTAACTGGTACAGCACTGATTTTAATAACAATGTGCTGCAATTTATCAATCGCTATCGCAACGAAAGTATTCCGACGAATTATCCGCTGCGTTTTTACGATTATGATTGGTCTTTGAATGAATTAAAGACGGCTGTCATTTTAAAGGGTGTACAAAAATCGAACAATGATTTTCGCTATGTGGTATCGGCTGCCATACCTAAAGGTACAACTGAAACCAAAATTTTCAATAACCTTTACACCCAAACTACGGGCAATCAAAATGGCGAGCGCACGGAGCGGGCTAATTTTTTCACCACCTTCCTTACGTCGCTTTATGGCCTAACCAACCGCCTCAACGTGGGTTTGGAAATGCGCTACCGACAAGCAACATTTGATCAACTGCCAGCTTCGCCGCTGCAGGTATTCCGCTTTGAGCAATCGGCTACTTCACGCTTTGGCTTGGCAACGATTGGCCCGAAAATCCGTTTCGCGCCAACTGGCAAATTGCCCAATTTTTCGATCCAAAGCGCGCTGTGGATTCCATTGCGTAACGATTGGGAAGGCACTACCGATCGCCCCTACTTAGATTGGAACAAGCCAAGTTGGTGGACGCAGTTTTTTAACGACTTTTCCATCGGGGATGATTTTGCCATTTTTGCCGAAGTGGACGCTCTGTGGGAGGATATTGGCAATAGCGAAGACGGTGCATTGAATCGCTTTTCTACGCCCATGACGCTTATAGGAAGTTATTTCCCTACATCAAAATCTACGGTTTATATACTGACGAATTACTCGCCCTATTGGTCGCCCGATATAAGCTACTTTTGGCAGGCGGGTGTAGGTGCGAAGTACCAGTTTACCCCAAAATTTGAACTGGAAGTGCTTTATTCTCATTTCACCAATACGTTTTTAGCGAATAACAATGGCCAAGCGGGGACGTTTAACCTTGGCGTTCGGTTTAATCGCTAACTTTGCGGCAGCATAATCGGTTTTTCATGCGCATTTTATTCGCTTTGTTATTGTTGTGTGGTCACTTGTCGTTGTTAGCGCAAACACTAGGCGGATTGCCTGTTACCTATTTACAATTCGAGGGATTAAAGCGAACCAAAGAAAGCCATGCTGCGCGTTTTTTACAAACCACCGTCGGAGGCTCGATAGATAGCCTACGTTTGCAACAAGATGCTCAACGCCTCCGCAACCTAACAGCTTTTGCCCATGTGGAAGTTCGATTGGATACTAGTCAGGGTGGGCTAGGAGTTACTTTCAAGGTCACCGAAAATCACACTTTTTTTCCACTTATCAATTTTGGTGGGGTGAGGGGCAATCTCTGGTATCAGTTGGGCTGCACGGATGCCAATTACCTAGGGCGAGGGATGCAGCTCACCGCATTCTACCTGAACAACAATGGGCGCAGTAATTTTCAGCTCTACTACCGCTTACCCTACCTGAGGAGTAGCCGCTGGGGAGTTACGGGTAGCCTATTTCGCTTTGCTTCTGAGGAGCCATTTTACTTCCCGCAAGGTGCCGTAACTTACAATTTTGAAAACCACAGTATCGGCGGTACGGCTTTTTACGAGTTTGAACTCAATCGCCATAGCTTGGAAGCAGGGGGCTTATTTTTTGTCGAACGCCATCGCTTGCAGGAAGGACAAAGCCCGCCGCCTAATGCACCGACGCAGCTCGAGCAGCCCAAAGTTCTCTTTAAAATCATGCATCGTTCTAATCGGGTAAATAACCATTTTTTCTATCGCAGTGGTTTGTATAACCAGACCCGCTACGAAACCGTATATGCGCTACAAGACCGTACTTGGTTTCATATACTTTTCAATGATACGCACTACTACCAGCGCTATGGTAATCGTGGCAACCTTGCGCTTCGGCTGCGAATGGGCATTTCAAGCAATAGCGATTCTCCCTTCGCTCCCTTTATTTTAGACAGTCAGTTCAATATTCGTGGCTCCGGTAATCGTGTAGATCGTGGTACCGCTACCGTCACGCTCAATTTTGAATATCGCCACACGCTCTTTGAATCCAATTTCTTTGCCGTACAATTCGTACCTTTCTCAGATCTAGGCACTTGGCGGCAGCCTGGCGGTACATTGAATGATTTGATTGATGCCAATAATTTTCGGCATTTCGCTGGCGGCGGCCTCCGGCTAATCTATAAAAAAGCTTGGGATGCCATAGTGCGCGTAGATTACGGCGTGGATTTATACAATCAAGAGGAACGAGGTTTTGTGATAGGTTTGGGACAATATTTTTGAGGAAGTTGTCAACAGGATTGCTCGGCAGCACCCTCAAAGTGTGGTGCCATAAATTAGAAGTGTGTCTTTGTGGCGGATACGGAGGCGATATAAGTCTATGCAGTAAGTACTCGGGCCTATTTAATGCAAATTTCAATCTGGTAGATTTTGCTTTCAGCCGAGGCAAGCACGACCGCCGAAGGCAGCCGCGAAGCGAACTAGCTGCGAAGCAAAACGTAGGCTTAGTGGTGCTAAGACGAGGCTTTTTAACGCTGGCGGGGAGCAAAAGAT
>DAINNZ010000133.1:0-6207 GCA_036735605.1 Lewinella sp.
CTTCTTCGAGGTTTCGCCTTGCGAGCCAAAAAAATAGCGGCGACCTATTTTCACAAATCCTGCATTGGAAGACTATATATGATTTGCAATGCGGGCTACTATCGCGACGGCTACTTTGCTGCACCTGTTGGCGGTGGCGAGTCGATTGTCAAAGCACCTACTATGAGAGCTCGCATAGGCAAGCTGAGAATTTACCAGCTTTCGCATTTTTGGAGAGTCGTCAAAAAAAAAACTTGTTTTTTTTTCAAATTGCAATTTCTATCTTCGTGCCAACGATTCAACTCCCATACTATGAGAAAGAATACATCGCGTTTCAACTATCTTCATCCGCTCATTCCTTATGCCGTAGAGTTTGATGCACTGGGGCAACTGGAGGTAAGTCCAGAAGATAAAAAAAAGCTGACTGATCTCTATTGGGCTATGAAAGAGGGAGCTGCATGGGTAGTTCAACCGCTTAAAAGCTTAGTTCAGAAGTACCCCAAAGTACCGCAAATTAAAAATCACCTTTACACTGCTTATGTCCAACTTCGTAAAAGAAAATTAGCTAAGCAGTTGCTGTGCGAAATACGGGAACAACACCCCGACTATTTATTTGGTCTAGCCAATGCAGCACTTGAATTATTACAGTCCGATAAGGATGCGATCGCTACTCACCGCCTTTTAGGCGACGCCCTACTGCTACAAGATTTATACCCAACGCGAGAGGTTTTCCATGTCTCCGAAGTGATGATCTATTACCATAGCGCTGTCCTCCTTTTATTAGAAGAAGAAAATATCAAAGCAGCGAAAGAGCGCAACGGCATACTCATGGCCATTGATCGTGATCACCCCACTGTTAATCAGCTCATCAAGCGCATCGCCCTGAAGGAGATGGAAATAGGCATGAAAAGAATGCAAAAAATCCAGCGCGATAAGCGGTTGGTGCAATCGCGCAACACAGCACCTTAATAAGCAAACTAAAGATTCCCCCATTTTAAATCACCAAGAAATAGGGGCATTCTACCATTTCTCGATGGAAAGTATCCCGTCTACCCACCTAACTACTATTTTCCAACTACCGCGCCACAGCTTGCTCCAAGACTTGTGCAAAGTGTTGGAGGATACCCTGCGTCGCTATCGTTATTTTGAGACAAAGGCAAGCGTTTCGGGAGAATGGCCAGTTGAGCAACTCAGCTTTACGAATCACGCTTTCTGTTTTTTGGGGATACTGGGCGACGCCTCCTGCCTACCGGTTGTACTTGATATGTTCCGACAAGGGAAGGAAGCAATCGGTTTTTGGTTCGGCGATGAACTAGAAGAAATCGTCCATCCCTACTTCAGCCGAATAGCCGGCGATCAACTAGCTGTCTTGCAACAGTTTATGCGAGAACCTTATGTGGACACCTACCCCAAAACGGTGGTACAAAACTGTGTAGCCCAAGTAGCTTGGCGCAATCGTAAGCACTTAACGGAAGTGAGCGATTGGTTTAGCGGCCTTTTCGACTATTACCTCGCTAGACTGAACGATAAAAGTATTATCGATTCTGACCTCATCGCTTGGATGGCCGTTGCGGTTGGAGAACTTGGTTTGAAAGAACTGCTGCCAAAACTAGAAATGCTCTTCGAACAAAAGGCTTTGTCGGAGGATATAATCGGGGAATGGAAAAAGTTGGTAGATTTATTCCACGAGCCCCTCGATGAATACCATATCGAACCATTACCCAGAGACATCTACGAATGCTACACGGGTGTTTATTTAGATCGCAAAAAAAAGTCAAACCAAAGCACCCAAAATACCGATCTGCTTAAGCAAATCAAAGACGACCCTTATTCCCATGCCTTGTTCAACTTAATCACGGATCAATTGAAGGCAGAAAAGAACCAAGAAGTAAAGCCCAAACGTTCAGCCTCGACACCCCAATTGGCACCCCAAGTCGCTAGCCCCTCGATGAAGGTCACCGTTTCGCCCAAAATTGGCCGAAACGAACCTTGTTCCTGTGGTAGTGGGCGCAAATACAAGTACTGCTGCGGCAAATAGATTTGTTCCGCAGGTAATGAAGTAGCGACTACGTGGTAACGGCGAAGCCAAAGCGTAGTCGTGTACTATCCTACCAAAATTATGAAAAAACAGCCTATACTCCTTATTTATTGGGCACTTTGCCTACTCCATTTACTCGCAACCGTTGCGGAGCAGGAGCTACTCTTATTACTAAGCAAACCCGCCCTGATTAGCCTGTTAGCACTTTGGTTTTATCGCGCTTTCCCTGCTAAAAATCAGGCTTTCTTTCGCTATATACTGATTGGTCTGCTCTTCTCTATTGTTGGGGATAGTCTCTTGATGTTAGTTTCCTACGGCCCTCGACAAGACCATTTTTTCCTCTTTGGCCTAGGGGCTTTTCTAATTGCTCAAATTAGCTATGCGCTAGGTTTTTGGCAGCGAAGCCGTGGGCAAAACGGCTGGCTGCAAACGAAGCCGCTTAGATTAGCTCCTTTGGTGCTCTACTTGGGACTTATGCTCTGGCTACTGCTACCCGTGGTGACACCTGAAATGCGAATTCCTATTGCGATTTATGCGACGGCCATTAGTGCAATGGTAGCTGGCGTGCTCAATCTGTACGGCCTTATTCCACCGCCTATTTTCCGACCGCTTCTGGCAGGGGTTTTACTCTTCTTGCTCTCTGATTCGCTGATTGCCCTCAACAAGTTCCTGCTACCCTTCCCGCTCTCAGGATTAGCGATTATGGCCACTTATCTGATGGCACAGTACTGGATTGCCAGCTCAGCGGTGCAATTAGGGGGGCAACCAGCTAAACGATAAACGAGTGCTATGCAATCTGAGCTTGCTGTACTATACCCCTTGGGTATTGGATGCTCCAAATCGGAAGATGCTTCAAAAAGTCTTGCGCTACAAAGTAGAGCCTTGCCCCTGCATTTATGCCCGCCTCCTTGGCGAAATCTTGCAGGTTTCGTAGAGATAGGCATCCGCCTATTGCTAATAGCCCCCTCTTGAATGCGTCTTCCATAAATGGCGCTCATCCACCACCCTAGTATCACTCCATTGGTCATGCCAGCCACGACCGGGACCCAAAAAAGAAAAGGCCTCGAAAGGCACTAACCTCAAAATAGACCGTACGAAAGCAGTTTTAAAATCCATTGGCTCGCCGTCAAGTCGAATTGCTCGTGTCCCCGTAAGGTATTTCCCGATGGTCTTACCGTCGAACATCGCTTCCATACCTGTGTAATATGATAATAGCACTAAAATAGGTAGCACCAAATCTACTAAAAAATTATTTTCATTGTAAGCAGCAGTATCCGTAAAAGCAACCGAAAGTATGCCTACTATAATAGCAAGTATGTAGTAAGCAACCATATCGATAATATGATTGGCGAAGCGTTTTCCTTTTTCTGAATCAGGATAGGAGTTTTCTGGCTGCCCCTTATGATGCAGCATGTCGTCTAAAATGTTTCCCATAGTATTAGAGTTGTTGGGCAGGCCATGAAGGAGCACTAAGGTAAGCACAATATTTTTAAAATACAAATAACCAATCGATTTTCATCCTATCTTGAAGTTACCGTAAGCGAGCTTCGAGAGTACTTTGGAGGCAACGTAAGCCACCACTTTTTACCACCAAGAGACTGTTCATTTAAGCATCCTCACCTATTTTTTCTTACTTTTACCGCCACAAAACTACCCGAGCAATGCCTAGTTTCAGCAACCTACTGCCTGCCCTATTTCTATCTTTACTTACGGGATTCCTGCCAGCTCAAAGCCCCTCTGCTAGCCACCCTCCTTCGCATGGCTGCGCTAGCTTAAGTGCGATGACCTTTAACCTCCGTTATGCCAGCCCGCAGGATGGCGAAAATGTCTGGAACAAAAGACGGGACGAAGTAGCCCAATTAATCCGCTACTATCGCCCTGCTGTATTGGGAACCCAAGAAGGCCTGCAATCCCAGTTAGTTGATCTCGACACCAGGCTCCCCAACTACCAGCGAATAGGTGTAGGGCGTGGGGATGGAAAAAAAGCCGGCGAATACGCAGCTATCTACTATGATAGTAGCCGACTTAGCGTGCTTACGACGGCTACATTTTGGCTGTCGGAAACCCAAGACACCGCCTCCGTGGGTTGGGACGCAGCCATGGAGCGAATCGCCACCTACGGCCTTTTCTACGACCGCACCGAAGCACGGCATTTTTGGGTGTTTAATGCCCACTTCGATCACCTTGGTTTGCAAGCCCGCACCCAATCCGCCCACCTGCTCCTAGATAAGCTAGCAGCCCTCAATACAGCCAAATTGCCCGTGATACTGCTGGGCGACTTCAACAGCGAGCCCGAAACGGTAGCCATCCGTCTATTAGCTGCTCAATTAGACGATGCCCTAGGCCGGAGCCAACTGCCTTTGTATGGCCCTCGCGGCACCTTTACTGGCTTTGATCCAGCCGTCTTGCCCGATCGCCGCATCGATTATATCTTCACCCAAGGCTTCCACGTAGGGAGGTATCGCCATATCGCCGACAAACGGCAAGACGGCTTTTTCATTTCCGACCATCTACCCGTTCTGGCCGAATTGTTCTATTAAGTTGTTCAAGCCCAGAGGGCAAGCGTATTTCAAGAATTCATCCTACCTTTGCAAAAAAATAGATAATGTCGATCCCCAACATCCAAATGGTTGACCTAAAAACCCAGTATGAAGCTATTCAAACCGAAATCGATGAAGCCGTTTTATCGGTTATTCGTTCGGGTGCTTTCATCAATGGCCCAGCGGTGAAAAAATTTCAAGCTGACTTAGCAACCTACTTGGGCTGCCAGCATGTGGTACCTTGTGCCAATGGGACGGATGCCTTGCAAATTGCCATGATGGCTTTAGGCTTGCAGCCTGGCGATGAAGTCATCGTGCCGGCTTTTACCTATGTCGCTACGGCCGAAGTAATTGCCCTACTACAACTACAACCGGTTATGGTGGATGTAGATCCCGCCACTTTCAATATCACGGCTGCGCTGATCGAACCAGCTATTACCCCCAAAACAAAGGCCATTGTACCGGTGCATTTGTTCGGCCAGAGTTGCGATATGGCTCCTATCCGAGCCTTAGCTCAAAAACACGGGCTTTTTATTGTAGAAGATAACGCACAGGCTATCGGTGCTACCTACACCTTCCCTAGTGGAAAAAAGGCGCGTACCGGCACCCTAGGGCACATCGGCTGCACTAGCTTCTACCCTAGTAAAAATCTTGGTGCCTACGGGGATGGCGGTGCCATCAATACCGATGACGATGCCCTCGCTCATCAGCTTAGCATGATTGCCAACCACGGCCAACAACGCCGCTACTATCACGATGTAGTGGGCTGCAATAGCCGCTTAGACAGCATTCAAGCCGCTATCCTCAACATCAAACTGGCGCGCTTAGATACTTACGCGGCCAAGCGCCAACAAGCAGCCGCCTACTACGACGACGCTCTAGCCGGCATCTCCGGACTCCTCACGCCTGCTCGCCAGCCGAATAGCACCCATGTGTTCCACCAATACACCCTGCGGGTAAGCCACAACCGCCGCGATGCGCTGCAAAATCATCTCCAAGAAAAGGGTATCCCTAGCATGATCTACTACCCTGTTCCGCTCTACGACCAAGGTGCCTTCCAAGGTAAAGCTGCTAATAAAGTTGATTTTCTGCCCGTCACAGATCTGCTCTGTAAAGAAGTAATTTCCCTGCCCATGCACAGCGAAATGGACGAAGCCACCCTCTCCTACATTTGCGAAGGTGTACGATCCTTTTTTTAAGGCATTCTGTGGCATAATGCAGGGGCAAAGGCCATCTTGTAGCGCAAGACCTACCTACATCTAAGTACTCGGCGGCAGCCAATGCGACTGCTACAAGACCTCCAAAAGCTGCCGCAGGGCCACTAGCTCCTCTGGATATAGCACCTTTTGCTGGCTGAGCAGGAAGCTGAAATGCTCCGCTAATACCTCTTCAGGGTGGATGAAGTAATCGCTATTGGCGTTGCTGGCTGCTTTCGCGTGCCATTCAGGTAGGACTCGCTGTGTTACCGTATCCCCTGAAAGCGCTAGGAAGCTAAAGCGCAAATTAACAGCAAAGCGATCACTCGCTGAGCTTTCCACCAAGGTATCCGGACAATACAGCAGCGGGACAAAAAGCTGCCCCTCCCGATTCAAAGCGTAATCAAAATTAGGTGCATCCGGGTTGATCAACCGCCGTGTATATAGCGGGTTT
>DAINNZ010000133.1:6217-11002 GCA_036735605.1 Lewinella sp.
GCGGGTTTTCCCACACTAGCGGTGCTAACAAGGGCTGGTAATTCGCTATCGCATAAAGATCGTCGCGTGCTGCTTTCCTCGCTCTGCTGATGAGGTGAAACAGCTCGTGGCGGAAAATAAGCAACAAATCAGCTTCCTCACGCTGCCTTAGATCACTAATCGGCAGCAGCACGGCATTTTGTCGAGTAAAGTAAATGTGGCTGCCATAGGGGGCATCTTGCAGAGCAATTAGCACCAAGGTATCCGGTGCTAAACCAGGGAAAAGTGCTTCCGATTCTACTAACACCTGCTGCCATAGTTCGGCCACCCTTTGCTGTAAGTCATTCGGCCAATCGGCCACTTGTTGCCCTAACCAAGCTTTGTATTGTACTATATCTACGCTGTCCGAAGGATAGTCAGGCCATTGCAGCCGTAGATCGGCTAGACTGAGGTGCTCAAAATAGCCCTCCTCAGGGTCTTCCAAAAGAGAAGGAAGTGCCACCGCTACCGATCGAGGGAAGAGTAAGCGACTACTAGGCCGCTCTAGTAACGGAGCGTAGCTTATCCAATTCTCGCCTTCGATAAACCGAGCATCCGTCCCTCCCTTTCGGCAAGCTGCCACTAGCAGCAATAGGCAAAGTAAGCCTCTGCCAAAGGACTGCCTCCAGCGCAATATTCTACCCTTGCATGTATGTACGTTGGTCAAAATCTGGTGTTTAGTGCCTAGCAACTTCAGTAGAGTTGTTCGGCTAGTCAATTTTGCGGTGGTGAGATCGCCTCTTTAGCCTCTGCCCCCCTAGTAGCCGCTAGAAAAATACTTGCGCAATCCCGTACGTCTTGCCCCTGTCGGAACACCCGTATGGACGTTAGCCAACAAAAACCGCTACCTGCTGCTTGGCAGCCTAAATGATGATTGTGCTTCACGGTTGCTTGCGGCAACGGACGAAGCCCGAACTACTCCCTATTGCAAGTGTTTCACTTGCTAGTGATATTGATTCCATTATCAAAGGTAGCAGCGGAGCTACACTATTTTGGTTTGGGTATAGCTATAACTAACTAACTTGCGGCAAATTTACGAAGTATGTGGTATTTCAGTGCTGATTTTGTGTTTCCGATCGATGGCCCGCCCATTCCCCAAGGTGTGGTAGTGTTAGCGGAGGATGGTCGTATTGTATCGCTTGGCCGCCGTGGCGATGCCGATTTCGGCGCTTTGCCTAAAACGCTGCTACAAACCCAAGCGCACAACAGCCAGCCAAATAGCAGCCACCCACCAGAAAATGTGCTCAACATACTACCACCTGGCCAGATTTTGATCCCTGGTTTCGTCAATACGCATTGCCATTTAGAGCTGAGCCATTTAGTTGGAAAAGTACCCACGGGCACTACCCTACTCCCCTTTTTACGAGGGGTGGTGAGTATGCGGGAGGTGCCTCCTACCCAGATTGAAGCTGCTATCCGCGCCCAAGATGCTTACATGTGGCAGCAGGGTATCCAAGCCGTTGGCGACATTTCCAACAAGCTAGACACAGCCGCCACGAAGCAGCAAAGCCCTATCCGCTACTATAGTTTCGTGGAAATGTTCGACTTCCTGCAAGCCGAGCGAGCAGAATCGGTTTTTGCTAATTACCAGCCTGTTTTCGATGGCCAAAGCCGTGCCGAAGGGGATGCTGTTTCTGCCGTACCCCACGCCCCTTATACCGTGAGCGATACCCTCTATGCGCAGATCCGCCAACTCAACCAAGGCCGCGGCACAGTAAGTATTCACAACCAAGAAACGCCGGCTGAAGACCAGCTATTCTATCAAGGGAATGGGCCTTTCCTGCCTTTTTTTGAAGGCTTTGGTGCTTCCCTAGCACATTTCACAGCTCCTGGATATTCCTCGCTGCGCTACGCTTTAGAACGGATGGATGCCCAATGCCGAACCTTGCTCGTACACAATACCATGACCCAGCCAGCCGATATTGCTTTCGCCCAGCAATGGGCACAAAACGGGCTATACTGGGCCACCTGCCCTAATGCCAACCTGTATATTGAAAACCGGCTGCCACGCTACCAATATTTTTTGGAGGCGGGTGCGAAGATGACTATTGGCACCGATAGCCTCACCAGCAATTGGCAACTCAGTGTCTTAGAGGAGTTAAAGACCATCAGCCGCTACCAAAGCTATGTTCCCTTCGCCGCCCTACTCCAATGGGCCACCTTGAATGGTGCCGAAGCCCTACAATTTGACGATAGCCTAGGTAGCTTGCAGCCGGGCAAAAAGCCTGGTTTGCTCGCACTTGGCGGCCTCGACGGTCAACAGCCCGCCAACTTCCGGCTAACGGCTAATAGTCAAGTGCTTCGCTTGATTTAAGAAAAGCAACATGAACTTTTAAAGTTTGGTTAAAGTGCTCTCGGCTTGCTACAAAACTAGTGAAGGTATCTATTTTTGGGTAGCATTAAAAATCTACTGGTTATGCGCTACTTTTACTTTTTCCTCTGCTTTAGTTTGGCTATTTCGCTAGCCGCCCAATCTGCTGCTTATCCTCCACGTACTTCAAGTGAATTCCAAATAAGTTTGGGTGCCACCTTGCCCACTCAACTGTCGAGCTACTTGGGTAACACAGCTCTAAGCGACTTAACAGTCAGCCTCGCTTTCTTACGCAGCCGCGCACTAGGCGATCGTTTTACCCTAGGCAGCGGCATTAGCCTAGGCAGTATGGGCATTCAACAAGAATATCGGCAAAACGATGCTCGTGGAAACTTGCTGCGCATCATCGAAACAAGAGGAGGTATGATTCAGCTCGGCATACCGCTGGCCATCCGATACTACCCCTTTCCCAGCGGCCAGTTCTATCTCAGTGGGGGTGGCCATTTTCATTGGAATGCCGTCCGTTACCGCTCTGCCCGAATGTACCTACCTGGTGAAGCACGTGAAGAAGGCAATGGGGTTGTATGGCCGGCAGGAGATTTTAGTATTCCCCCTTTCATCGTCATGGCGGAGTTTAGTTTAGGACTGAAAAAAGTTACCTTCTCGGCCCGCGATATTTACTTTGAGCTTAAACTAGGGCACTCCCTGCGGCAGGTAGTCCGCTATCCGCGCCTATCGAATCCACTGACCCCACCTTCTATGGAAGATGCGAGTATGTTCCAATTGCAATTAGTAGTGGGCACCACTTTTTAGGCAAAGTATATAGGCTTGTTCGGCGGGCTATCAAAGGGCTGCAAGCGGAAAGTTTTGTTCTGCACTTCATCAAAAAGCCTCGTCACAGCACTGCTGTGCCTACGTTTTGCTTCGCCGCTTACGTGTGATTTCGCTGCGTTCAGCACAAATTTCACTGTGTTTTAGCTTAGCCGCTACTAGAGGTGGTAACTTGTTCATTGCTCGCTGACAAAGTCTATTTTTTTGCCAAAGGCAGGGGCAAGGCTCAGCCTAGTAGCGCAAGACGAAACGAGGCTACTGCTAACCCAAAGATTCATCCCTTTACAACGACACAAAAAAAACGCAGCCCAGTTGTAAGCCGAGCTGCGTTTCTCCACATAAAGTGATTCGGACTTTGTCCGAATCACTTACCAATAACGACAGAAGGGAATAGCTATTGGTGCCACCACCTAGCCGCAATGGACTTGGCAGCGTGGTTGAAGGGGGAAATACTTTTAGGCACTACTGCCCATTCCAAGGAAATGTACCACAATCCACCTTAAGGATAGTGATAAGAGTTTGATCCGAAATAGCAGGGCAGGCAACGCTACCAAAATCCATTGGATTATCGCTTGTTAAAGTTAGTACGACCTGTCCAGCTCGGGCATCTGCTGCACTAGGTATGTAAGTAGTAGCGATTCCGAAGCGACCGCCTCCATCAAAGGTGCCGCTCCCACTCGTTGTCCAAGTACCTGCAAATCCGGCAACACCTACGGGCGAAATACTAGCACCGATGCTGGTTAGATCAATGCTTGCTGTGGAGCAAATCGTTTGCGCCATACCTGCTTCTACGGCTACGGAACAAATCACGCCGGCATCTAAATCGGGGTAATTATCACCGGAGAATAAGAAGCCCGTGTTATCAGATTGACCGTTGGTAGGGTTGGCATCTGAATCGTTAGCTTCTGCTCCGCTACCCATGCTGGTGAAATCGTAGAAATCGGCACCGCTCACGCTAGTAATATCGAAAACAACGTAGTAATCACCTGGGGCTAGGTTGGTGAATTCATAGAAGCCGTTCACATCGGTGATCATCTGCCCCGGTGTAGCACCTGGTAGGGCATTCCCTTCGGCATCCGTTGCGACGAGCATACCAGTACTATTGTAGAGTGTAACGATTACTCCCTCTAGCGCGGGTTCGCCTATATCCTGTTGACCATTTGCATTTTCGTCCACCCAAGTGTAGTCTCCCAAGCTTACGGGGGCAAAGAAGCCGAAGTCAAGGGTCATGTTACCATTGTCATCGTCGGTATTGCCCGTGGTATTATCCTGGGTATTGCCCTGGGCGGTTTCTCCGGTGGCGTCGGTGGGTTCCGCGTTGGCGCTCAGGGTGATGATGCCCGAGGTCGTTACCGTGCCGCCGCCAGCAGATTGGATGCCTTCGTCGTCGTTGTCCATATCATCATTGGGGTCTGTCTCGCCAGCAAAAGTGCCGCTGCTGGTATTGGAGGAGATAGGGATCATTTCTAGCGCACTGCCTGCATCGAAATTTGCATCGGCAATTTGGACGTAGTAATCACCCGCCAAGAGTCCTTGGAAGAAGTAATCTCCGTTGGCATCGGTGGGCATGCCGCCGGGAGCATCGTCGGCCGTGCCGAGGATACCGTCGGGACCAACGTTGATTT
>DAINNZ010000134.1:0-7198 GCA_036735605.1 Lewinella sp.
AGCAAAGCTCTTTTGTTCAGTTGCACAGCAGAAGCCTGAACTAATGAGAATGATGAAATGTTTTTTCCGACCAAAAGGTTGGATCATTTGACCAAACACGTTAAGTAAACGACAAAATTAGGTTAATTGCTGCTTATGAGCAAATATTAATGCGGAAAACATTGTATAAACATTTGTGGAAGGGCTGCTTTTTTTTCCTTTGCGCTACCCGAAAACCCTTGCCCCCGCGAGCGTAAGCAACAGCCAAGAAGGCTATTATGTTAACACTACTATACCCAAACCAAAATGTTTTACTATATAAATGGCTATTCGAAGCCTATTATTACCGATAGCTGGCGGCTCGGGCTGCGCTCACCGCCACGGGCAGCCGCGAAGCGCAACCACTTCGTTTTAAGCAGATCATCAAAGTCTTTATTTTGAACTCAAAGTCTTATTCATCGTTCTTCTAGTGGAAAAAAGCTGCTGTGGAGAAACCGCTGATTAATGTTGTTTGGCTCAAGCGCGATTTGCGCACCCAGGATCATGCGCCATTAGCGGCGGCGGAGGCGGCTGGTTTACCTTATTTGGTACTTTGTGTTCTGGAGCCGGATCTTATGGCGCAGCCCGACACTTCTTTGCGGCATCTGCAATTCATTTATCATTCGGTAGCGGAAATGAATCGTCGCTGGGTAGCTCAGGGAAGAAGGGTGCGTGTTAGCTACGGCGATTTCCTGGCGGTGTTAGCAGCCATTCAGCAACAATTCAAGATCGAACAATTGTTGAGCTATCAAGAAAGTGGCACACAACACACTTGGGATCGCGATAAAAAAGTGGCTGTTTGGTGTAAATCGGAAGGGGTGAGATGGCGAGAATTTCAGCGCGACGGCATTATTAGGGGCTTGCGCAACCGAAAGGACTGGGATCAAAAATGGCAAGCCACGATGCAGCTGCCGCCACTGCGCAACACTTATCAACAGCCCGACCCTGACTGGCTTCCTACGGCTTTTCCGCTGCCTCCGCAGCTGGGAAAAGACCTACAAGACTACCCTAATATGTACCAACCGGCAGGAGAATTAGCCGCTTGGAGGTACTTGTATTCTTTCATGCAAGATCGGGGTTTTACCTATCATTTGCATCTTTCTAAACCTAGCGAAAGCCGCCGTAGCTGTGCGCGTATTTCGCCCTATTTGGCTTGGGGTAATCTTTCGGTTCGGCAGGTATATCATTACGTTCGGCAGCATCCTCACTATGCAGAGCATCGGCGAGCCTTCCGAGGAATGTTAGAAAGACTGAAATGGCGCTGCCACTTTATCCAAAAATTTGAAACCTCACCTAGCTACGAGGTGCAGTGCATCAATCGAGGTTATGAATTGCTACCACACCCTTCCAAGCCCGAGTGGGTAGCGGCTTGGGAGGCAGGGCAAACGGGCTTCCCGCTGATAGATGCCGCTATGCGTGCGTTACAAACCACCGGCTGGATCAATTTTCGCTCACGGGCTATGTTGGTTTCCTTCCTTTGTCATCACCTCGATCAGGACTGGCGCCAAGGGGTCTATCACATTGCCAAGCTGTTTTTAGATTACGAACCCGGCATTCATTACCCTCAATTTCAGATGCAGGCAGGGGTTACGGGCGTAAATACGATCCGTATTTATAATCCTGTCAAACAATCCAAAGAACACGACCCCCAGGGTATTTTCATTCAGCATTGGGTGCCTGAATTGCGCGAGCTACCGCCGCCTTTTATCCACGAGCCCTGGTGTTTAACCGCCTTCGATCAGGCATTCTTGCAGCTGCCGCCTATCACTTATGCCGCGCCTATTATAGACGTTTCCGCTGCGGGGCGTGCTGCCCGCGAAAAAATATGGCAGCATCGCCGTCATCCGGCGGTAGTAGCTGAAAAGGCAGGCATCTTAGCCACGCACGTCCGGCCAGAAACTTTACATAATGAGAATCGCTGAGCCTAGTGGGGCAAGTAGCCAGTTCTGTTACCTCTTGATGGATCGATTCGGTTTGGCATAAATGCAGGGGCAAGGCTTTACTTTTTAGCGCAAGAGCCACGCTTTACAACCCTCCTAGCGATTTAGGTGTTTCACTGCTTTGCAGCGGTATCTAGGGCGACTTAAGCAAGTGCAACCGAGTGCCCCTGCCAATGAGAGCATGCTAAAAACAGTTATGAGACTTGACCATATCGGCATAGCCGTAAGCGAATTAGCTGCGGCGAACGAACTACTAGCCAAGCTACTAGGTCGGGAGCACTATAAAACAGAAGAAGTAGCAGGCCAAGGGGTAACGACTTCCTTTTTCACAGCTTTGGCCGCAGACGCGAAAATAGAGCTGGTAGCAGGTAGCCAACCTGACAACCCCATTGATAAGTTCATCGCTAAAAAAGGTCAGGGCTTACACCACTTAGCGTTTGAAGTGGCCGACATTCGAGCCGAGATGCGGCGTTTGCGCGCAGACGGCTTCGAGCTACTACAAAACGAACCGCAGCAAGGAGCCGATAACAAGCTCATTTGTTTCCTGCATCCACGATCCACGGGCGGCATCTTGGTTGAAATTTGCCAAAGCTATACCAAGCATGCTTAAAGAAAAGCAACTATTACTGATCCTAGCGGTCATACAGTTCTTTCACATTATCGATTTCATGATCATTATGCCCTTAGGAAAGACCTTAATGGCTGTATTTGATATTACAGCAGGGCAATTTAGCCGCATCGTATCGGTTTATGCTGGCATGGCCTTTTTGGGCGGACTGGTAAGCACGGCTTATATCGATCGGTTTGATCGGCGCACGGCGCTTATTTTCCTATTCGCGGGCTTTATTTTAGGCACTTTAGCTTGTGCCTTTGCTACTTCCTACCCCTTTTTTCTAGTGGCTCGTGGGCTGGCAGGAGCCTTTGGCGGCACTTTAGGGGCGCTTATTTTGGCAATTATAGGTGATGTAGTGCCATTAGAGCGACGCTCAACAGCAATGGGGTGGGTAATGACAGCCTTCAGTGTAGCCTCCGTAGTGGGGGTGCCAGTAGGCATTTTCATAGCTGCTGATTATGGTTGGCAGTTGCCTTTTATCGGGATTGCGCTCTTGTCTTTTCTATTTCTGCTAGCGATCCCCTTCATCGTTCCGTCCTTGCAGGCTCATTTGGAGCCTAGTGTGGATGACAGATTGGGTGAACTACGATCAATCGGAAAAGTGTCTGTATCGCAGTGGGCCGCTGCTTTTCAGCCATTTGCTACTATTTTCCAAGACCCTAATCAGCGTGCTGCCTTGTTATTTACAATGGTGTTAATGTTGGGGCATTTCACGATTATTCCTTTCATCGCGCCGTATATGCAACTCAACGTAGGCTTTGGAGATAAGCAAGTGGGGCTGATTTATGCCGTTGGAGGAGCGTTGACCGTGGTCTTGCTACCGCTTTTCGGGAAAATGGCGGATCGCTTTGGGCGCTTGGAGGTTTTTACCGTAGCCTCTATATTGGCGCTGTTTTCTATTTATGCTATTACCAATCTGGGGGCTGTTTCCATTCCCGTAGCACTCCTCGTCACCTCCTCCTTTTTTGTGGTTGCTAGCGGGCGAAATGTGCCAGCCACTACACTAATTACCAGTGTAGTGCAGCCAAAGAGCAGGGGGAGTTTCATGAGTATCCGCCAATCATTTAATGAGCTAGCATTGTTTATGAGTAGCTTTCTCGCGGGTTTAATCATTGTAGAGGACGAGGCGGGTCGTTTGGTCAATTACGAGCTAGTCGGTTACTTTGCAATTTTTATGAGTCTATTAGCCGTGTTGGTAGCTCGGCGTATCAAAGCGATTGCCTAATGAAAAAGCAAATTGCCCTATTTGTGAGTGGTACCGGCAGCAATGCGCGGGTGATGATAGATCGGTTGGCTGGTGACCCTAGCGTAGCCGTGGCCTTAGTGGTGAGTAATAAGCCCGATGCGCCTGCTCTCTTGATGGCTGCCGAGCGTTCCATTCCGACGCTTGTATTGGATAAACGAACGTTCTTCGAAACAGAGCAGTTGTTGGATGTCTTGGCTGAATGGGCGATTGACTTCATCGTATTGGCAGGCTTCCTTTGGCTAATACCCGCTTACTTAGTGCGTGCTTTCCCGAAAAGAATGGTCAATATTCATCCCGCGCTGCTCCCTAAATATGGCGGAAAGGGTATGTATGGCCACCATGTACACGAGGCAGTCAAAGCAGCTGGAGAAATAGAAAGTGGTATCACTATTCACTACGTAAACGAAGCTTACGACGAAGGAGGCATCCTATTTCAGGCGAAAGTAGCCATTGCCACAACAGATGATGCAGCCGCTATTGCCGCTAAAGTACTAGTGCTAGAACACCAGTATTACACGGCTGTGGTAAAAGACTTATTGGGTGCTTTACCGCCGAATAAGTAAAAAAACCTAATTTAGCCCCATCTTGCAGCACCATTTGTAGTTGCCGTAACGTTTATACCCGTAGTTTCGTGATTCTGCAAAGCGTGCAATTGTTTCAAAAACCTATACCTGGAAAATGGCTATACGCATACTTACCTACTTATTTTTACTTTGTCTTGTTTTGGCTTGTGCTAGCCGAACAGCTACTACTGCCTTGCCCGCCAACAGCAATACGGCTACCGCCGGCTTGAATTGGAAGAAAACCCTCAAAGCCGCCCAAGCGGCCCAAGCCGCTGGGGAAATAGCGCAGGCGGCCGATTTATACAAAACCACCTGGGATAAAAACCCCAAACAAACCAAGGCACTCCACCAAGCGGCTGAGCTATACAGTGGTTTACAGGATTACCGCAAAGCCGTTGAGGCTTACCAGTTTTTATTGCCAGCGGTGGAAGAATATCCACTGAGCGGACTGAAACTGGGGCGCCTCCTTAAGCAGGACGGCCAATACGACCGCGCCCAGCGAACCCTCGCCCGTTTTTTGGAAACTTATAATGAGACCGACCGACCCATCATTGAAGAAATTGTGGCCATCGAACTCGCAGGGGTAGAACTAGCACTTCGCCAAGCCGGGCAAGCGAGCGAACTCAAACTGAGCCGCCCAGATAAGGGGATTAATAGCGAGGCCGACGAATATGGCCCTATTCCTATTGATATCGGCCAGTTGTATTTCTCTAGCAATCGCGGCGGCCAAAGTAGGCTCTATGAAAGTCGTCAACAAGGCCGAGACTGGGGTAATGCAACGGCTCCACAAGGCTTTCCGGTTATTACCGAAGGGCAGTATGGCAGCGGCAGTATTAGCCCAGATGGGGAACGATTCTATTTCACAATCTGTAGTGGGATGCCTGAGAAAAACAGTAATGCACGTTGTGAACTTTTCAGGAGCAACCGAACGCCCAATGGTTGGGGGCAAGCCATCGCCCTACCCGATTACATCAACGCCAGCGGCACCAACAACCTAGAGCCACACAGTGCTATTGTGAATGGCCGCGAACTACTCTTCTTTGTTAGCAACCGCGAAGGCGGCCGAGGTGGCCTCGATATTTGGTATGTAGCTAGGAATATGGGTTTCGCAGAGGGAGATTTTTCCTATCCGGTTAATTTAGGCCCTGTGATTAATTCAACGGGTGATGAACGCAGCCCTTATTATAGCAATAGTGAGCTAACGCTCTACTTCTCGAGCAATGGCCACCCCAGCCTAGGAGGCCTCGATGTTTTTAGAGCTGCTGGCCAAGAAGTTAACTGGGCAAGACCCGAAAACCTGGGTATTCCCATCAATTCCCCTGCCGATGATTATGGCTTCGTGATCGACCAAAAAGGCGGAGGGAATGGTTACTTAGTTAGCAATCGGCCTTTTGGCGGCCTGAAGAATAATACTACGGAGCGCGATATCTTTCAAGTCAATCTACAAGCAGGTCAAATTCTGCTTAAAGCCACGGCCTATGATAATCAGGCTGGCCTACAGCTCAGCGATATTACTGTTGCACTCTTCCAAATCTACCAAGACGGAAACGAAGAAAAACTGGTCGAGCGCAACTTCCCTTCTGGTTCTTATCTGTTTGAGCTGATACCGAATCAACGTTTTCGAGTTGAGGTGCGTAAAGCAGGTTACGAATCGGCAAACTACACCTTTACAACTAATATAGAGGGGGTAACCGTCTATGGTCAGCCCCTTTTCTTGCTTCCAGCAGCGGCTATTACGCCTAGCCAACCAACCACTTCCACTTATCCAGATCCAAACACACAGACGCCTACCTATCCAGGAGCCGGCACTTACCCTAATCAACCAGCTCTCCAACCCGCTACCAACCCAGCCAATACGGCTCCTTCCTCAACGGCTCCGGTGGCTCCTAGTGGGCGCTACTATAAAATACAAATTAGTGCTGTTCGTAGTTTCGACCCAAATGAGGGCCAATACCAAGCTATAAGAGCTTTTGGAGATATTGCCGCCGAACTCATCCCAGCCAATGATTTATCGCGGATTATGGTAGGCACGTATGTGACGGAACAAGCGGCTAAAGAAGCCTTGAGTAGCATACAACGCAACGGATTTCCTTCCGCCTTCACCGTGCGCTACGATGATGGGGTGCGCTACGGCAGAGTGAACTTATAGCAAAGAGGCTAAAAAAGGTGACGACCTACTCGGTGTGAGTAGGTCGCCTTCTTAATTGTTCGGGTGTTTACATACCACTTATCGCAGTAGCCACATAAGGTAGTTTTGGGATGTCATTATGTCACTTAGCAATCATAAAGGGAAAACAGTTGGGACTTCATGGGATTATCAAGTTGTTAGTAGGGCTTTGGCACTATTTTTTATATTGTTCAAGTTCTAGCAGTATTCTATCAGGTGACTTACAAACCTTGAGACGCAGGGCTGCTAAATGGTCACAACTTTTCTTGACAAACTGGAAAAATACTTATTTTTTTCATCACCAATGGAGGCGTACAACAGTTTACTATGCTTAAAAAGCTCTTCACCTTACCAATTCGTTTTTACCAGTTGGCTATTTCGCCCTTGCTGGGGAGGAATAAGTGCCGCTACCAGCCTACTTGTTCGCACTACGCGATTGAGGCGATCGAAGAATGGGGCATTTTAAAAGGAACTTGGCTAGCAGTGAAGCGCATTGGTAGTTGTCATCCTTGGGGCGGCTTCGGTTATGATCCGGTGCCTAAGAAAAAGGAGCAGCAGACAAAAGTGTAGTTGGTTGTGGCTCCGCTCGCCCTGTCTGAAGCCGAGGCTCAATACGGGCAAGCGGGCATAAATGCAGGGGCAAGGGCGTAG
>DAINNZ010000134.1:7208-10821 GCA_036735605.1 Lewinella sp.
AAGTGCATACGACAAAGGCACGCTGGCTAGCGGGAGGCTCGAAAATTTTCGTTGGAGGCTCATTTTTGGCAATTGAGCGACGGAGGTGGCAAGTATTTGGCATTTTGAGGCTGCTGTTAGGAGTAATTATTTATCTTTCCCTTTTATAGCTGAAAAATAATCTTTTATGCCTACTTGCTTTACCACAGTTACCTGCCGGCTAACTGTTTGGCTGCTATGCTTGGGTAGCCTAGGGTTGAGTGCCCAGCAGCCCTTAAGCGTAGCTGATTTAGAAAGCTGGCAGCAGTTGCAATCGGTTAGTATTGCGGCAAAAGGCGATTACGCTGCGTATGTACTACAAGCCGACAAAGGCGATCCGACTACGCTAGTGGTATCTACCGAACAAGCGATTGTGCATCGTTTTTCGAATACGAAGCAGCCTGTTTTTAGTTACGATGGCAGCTTCCTTTTTGCGATCACTAGCCCTAGTGAGGCAGCGCAGCGTAGCCTAAAAAAAGCAAAGCAAGCGAAAAAAATAGCGGAGTTGGATACGCTGCTTTTGTTAGATTTGCAAACGGGAAGCCGCCAGGCTTTCCCCAGTATCCGAAGCTGGAAACAGGGTGAAAAATGGTCAGGAGCCTTTGCTTACCTAACAGCTAGTTTACTACCCGACTCGCTACAAAAAGGCTTAGCAGAAAAAAGCTATCGCCTCGTAGTGCGCCGACCTAATAGCCCGGATAGCTTGAGCATAGAAGGGGTTAGTGCCTTCACCTTGGCACGAGACGCCGCCGCTTTACTCTACCAGCGAAGTGCCCACGATAGCCTCTGGACGGATGGCGTATATTACATCAATCTGCGTAATTTTGAAAGCACCGTGCTGCTTGAAGAAAAAGGAAAATTCTCACAGCTCAGTCTTAGCCCTGATGGGCAAAAAGCCGCTTTTTTATCGTATTTAGATACCTTAGCACTAGAGCAGCCTCCTTTTCATTTGCACACTTGGTCGGTAGGGGCGGCACCTGTTAAAATTGTTTCTGGGCAAGCGGATACTTGGCTGCCAAAAGGTTACCGCATTAGTGATGATGGGCCCTTGCGCTTCAGCGACAGTGGGAAATTACTCTACTTCGGGATTGCCCCTAAGCGACCGGAAAAAGACAGTAGCCTATTAGAGGAAGAAATAGTGGATGTGGAGGTATGGACCACAGAAGACCCGCGAATGTACACCGAGGAAAACGTGCTGCTGCCGCAGGAAAGAAAGCGAACCTACCTGAGTGTTTATAATTGGGAAAGTGGCCTTATTCGTCCCCTTGGCAGCCCCGAGCGAGCCAATGTCCGCCTAGTAACGGAAGGAGACCAGGTTTGGATACTCACTTACGACGAGCGAGCTTACCTCAAAGCCACCACTTGGGAGGGAGGGCCTGCGCGCAAAGACCTCTACCTCATGAACCATGAAAGCGGAGAAGAACGTCTTATAGCTACTGCCGTAAGAGCCACTCCTCGGTGGTCGCCCGCTGGTAAATACGTATATTGGTATGCCGCTGCCGATACGGCTTGGATGGCTTATAGCCTAGCCGACCAGCAACTAAGAAGGCTCACCAGCAATACGTTGGCTGCTTTCTACGACGAACAAGATGACCACCCGATGGATCCGCCCCCACATGGTGAAGCCGCTTGGCTAGCTGATGACGCTGCTTTGCTGCTCTACGACCGCTACGACTGGTGGCAAATAGACCCGAGCGGCCAAAAAGCTGCCCAGCGCTTAACGAATAGTCGCGCACAAATGACTCGGCTGCGCTATCGCTCCTTAGACCCCGATAAAAAGTATTTGCTGCCTCAAGACACAGTGCTGGTGGCAACCTTTAACGAAAGCAACTACCACAGCGGCTATGCTTGGCTGGCCATTCAGCGTGGAGAACTCATACCGCTATTGTCGGGCCCCTTTACGCTCAGCAGTCGGCCGCTTAAACCTAGGTTAGCCAACGGATTGCTTTACACGCAGGAAGATTTTTCAACATTCCCGGATCTTCGCTTTCTTGCGCTACAAGGCCAGCCCTTGCCCCTGCGTTTCGCCACACCTATTCCCTTTTCGGCCATAGCCAACAATACGGCGGTGCCGCTTAACCCAACCAAGCAGAAAGAAAGAAAAAGCGGAGCTGCTACCAGCACGACAATGGCCAAAGTACGGATCTTATCCGACGCAAACCCGCAGCAAGCTGATTTCGCTTGGGGAACAGCCGAATTATTTAGTTGGATCGATTTGCAAGGCCGTGAGCTAAGAGGTATTCTAGTAAAACCTGCCGACTTTGATCCGCAGCGGCAGTATCCGTTAATCGTCAATTTTTACGAACGTTCAAGCGAAGGCGTTTATAGCCATCGGGCGCCCTTCCCTCACCGCAGCTCGATTAATTATACGCATTATGCTAGCAAAGGCTATGTAGTATTTAATCCGGATGTACACTACCGGATTGGTTACCCGGGCGAGAGTGCCTACGACTGCGTGATGAGTGGTGTTACGGCCTTATTGGGGCAGGGCTTCATTGACCGGCGACGAATTGGCATACAAGGGCATAGCTGGGGCGGTTATCAAGTAGCGCACCTAGTTACGAAGACCGACCTTTTCGCCTGCGCTGAGTCGGGGGCTCCGGTGGTGAATATGTTTAGTGCTTACGGAGGAATCCGTTGGGGCACAGGTGTAAGCCGGCAGTTTCAGTATGAAAAAACGCAGAGCCGAATTGGTGGCAGCCCTTGGGAGTACCCGATACGGTATCTGGAGAACTCACCCCTCTTCTTCTTAGATAAGGTAAACACGCCTTTGTTGATTATGCACAACGACCAAGATGCTGCGGTGCCTTGGTATCAGGGCATTGAGTATTTTACGGCCTTGCGTCGGCTGGGCAAGCCCGCTTGGTTGCTCAATTACCGTGGCGAGCCACACTGGCCGGTAAAGCAGCCTAATCGGGTAGATTTTCAGCAGCGGATGAGCCAATTTTTCGATCACTACCTACTAGGAAAGCCAGCACCCAACTGGATGCAGGAAGGCTTGCCTCCGCTGCGAAGAGGCCTAGGAAATTCAACAGAGTAAGCCTTTGCCGGGGAGTAATACCTTTGCGATAAGCCCCGCTTAGCGATATAAAACGTTTTTCATTCTATTTCGTATTCACAAAACACATAAAGATGCATCTATCAAAAAGCTTGCAAGCTTTCCTTTGCCTTTTGCTAGGAGTCACTAGCCTCGTGGCGCAACCCACTTTTCCCTACAACGGGGTGTATGACCAGCGCGATGGCCATTATGCCTTCACCAACGCCACCATCACCACGGCGCCGGGGCAGCAGCTAACCGAAGCTACTATGGTGATCAAAGATGGCCGCATCACTGCTATTGGCACCAACATCAGCCTTCCCGTGGGAGCGGTGGTGGTGGATGTGAAAGGAAAATTCATCTACCCTTCCTTCCTCGAGCCTTATGCCAGCTATGGCCTGCCTGCTGTGAAATCGGGCGGTGGCGGCGGCCGCAGTACTCCGCCGCAGTTTATCTCCAACAAAGAAGGCGCCTATGCCTGGAACCAAGCGCTACAGCCGGAATTTGGTGCCCACGAGGTATTTACCCCCGATGAAAAAGCCGCCAAAGAAATGCGCA
>DAINNZ010000135.1:0-10808 GCA_036735605.1 Lewinella sp.
CTGCCCTGCTTTAGCCTGCCCTGCTTTAGCCTGCCCTGCTTTAGCCTGCCCTGCTTTAGCCTGCCCTGCTAGTTTTTTGTAGCGAAAAATGAAATTGGTATAGGTATCCGTACGGAAGTTTTTTTGGCGAGCATTTTGCAGCGCAGCAGCTATTTGTAAGCGGGGTATCTCTAAACTGATGAGGTCTAAGGGCAGCAAGAAAAAATCAATGTTAGCGCGGTGATAGTCTGTTCTATTATAAAATTATCGCGCCCTTATCGCCGGATGAAGGCTTCCTGTTTCGAGTGGGCTGATTAGACTTGAATCAAAGAGGAACTTCTGGAAATCGGCGGCTGTTATACCTCGTATTATGCAAGCAATGATATTATATCACGGATCGCGGAGCTTGTTTGATGAGTTGTCGAATGCTTATCATTACAGCGGATGGGGCAAAATGGGAGCAGGCTGGGGGGTATATCTTTCGGCCGATAAAAACCATTCTTTGCTTTGCTCCATGAACGATATGGTTACAGACATGGTCTGGTGCATAGACGGAAAAAAAGTGTATCACCAAGCCATAAACACCGGCTGTGCCTATCTGGAAACCACTGAAGACTCCTTCCGTTTTCTAATCTCCTATGATAAATACCACCACTACAACTGGCGCGACGACCTGATTTATTTCATGCGTAAATTGAATCAACTCGAAGAAGAAGAGACCCCTTACAACAAAGCCAGATTTGAATTGGTGCTCAGGAAACTGGAAGCCGCTAAAGAAGTAAAAGTGCTATCGCCACGTAAAGCCTATCTCTACACGGTAGCGGTTCAGCCCAGAAAAATTTTCTACAACGAAGATACCATCAGCCCGCAACTACGGCGTGCCATCAACAAAAGACTAGCCTTCGAAAAGCGTCGTATGCTTTACCCGCTACAAGCCATCCCAAACACCTACTACAATGGTATCTACGGCCAATTAGAAGCTGCTTTTGCCCGCCGATACCGCTACGCCAAAAACCAAAAAGACACGGCTAAACTCACCTCCCTATTCCTACACCGCATGGGCTACGACCTGATAAAAACCAACTACCTCCAAGATGAATACTTGTTGATTGATATCAGCAAAGCTAGCATTGTGGAGCGGGAGGGTTTTGGGGTGTGAGGCTGCTGTTGTTGTTCGCTACCAGGAGCAAAGCGACGCTCAACGAAGGTAAAAAGAGCAAGTCAGCATTCACAAATTCTGGATTGGAAGACTATATAATGCTAACTGTGGTATATCGTCCAAGAAGGATGCCTCCATTGTAACGCTAAGAAATCCAGCCTAGGGATTGGAACTCATATCCAGTTCCTCTAAATCCTCCAATACGCTAAAATCAAATTCCGATAGGTCGGATAGGCCCAATTCTTGTAAGGACAAAGAAGTTAGTTTCTTGAGATGTAGGAGTTCATAGGGCAAAAAACATAACCGTTTTTCTTTTGGATCATATTGATCCAACGTTAGTGTCAGACTGCGCAAATGAGTTAATTCCCCAATCTCTCGAGCTATTTCAGTGGTATTACCACAGCCTAATCGCAGGACTTTCAAATTGGGTAGCCCTACCAGTATTAAGGCTGTTGCGCTTAAATCTTTCCAGTTGTTGCCGCCTATATCCAACTCCTCCAAATTAGATAAATGGACAAACGTATCAGGTAAGTATTCCAACTTATTGTAGCCTAAACCCAGGTGTACCAAGTTGGTCAGTTGGCCAATTTCAGGTGGCAAACTAGTAAGTTCTCCGTAATTGATTTGTAAACTAGTAAGTTCAGTCAATTCTCCCAAATCGGGCGGGAGGACAGTAAATTTTGCACTTATAAATTCCAGATGCCTTAGCTGTCCTAATGCACCAATCCCCTTTGGTACCTTTTCATTTAGATTAATTTCACATATTAAATGCGTCAACTTCGTAAGAGAACCAACAGCGAGGTCTAAAACCATCAAAAAGTGAAGTTAAACCAATGAAAACAAGGATAGAAAGATTTGGGAGGCTAGCTATTTCCTTAGGAAACCTTCCAGCTATACGTCCTTGACTTTGTATGCCACGCGCCAATACCTGTCATCTTTATAGTAAAGGTACTTATGGCCGTCTTCGCCTTTAACGTGGTCAAAACCTAGTGTATCAAATTGTAGTGATTGCATAGTAGCTAGTGGTCTATCAAGGCTAAAACTTCGGCTTACCCGTGGCGTCTTTTGCGGCTACTCTTCGTTAGAGAACGCCTGCTGCGTCGGCTCCAAGTAGGCTTGCACGGCATGTAGGGATATTAGCCAAGCGGCGAAAGCCAAGCCGCTGCTTCGCGGCTGAAAAATCATACCGTGCAGCCCCCTTTTTGTCTTGACCATAACATTTCCTATACTTTAGCCTTCTTAGAAACAAGTATTTAGAAGCAGTGTACCAAAATTAATAGTATTATTGCAGTGCTTACTATTTATTACGCAATCGTTACCTGGTTTACAGTAAACTTGTTCGGCGGCCACAGTACTTTAAAATGGCTAGCCCTCCCAACTACTGCTGTTTGGTGGGGCTTGCGCTACAAAACCAACCCTTGCCCCTGCACGCCGTGCCCGTCTGGGCGAGCGCAACGAGTCCGTACGTGTCCGTATGGATGGACACGCCGTGCCCGCGTGCCTAGTATTGGGTCTAGGTTTGGGCGAGCGTAACAAGTCTATATGGGTACCTCGTGCCAGCCTCTTGCTTGCTTACTAGAACGATGCTGATAGAAAGCGCCTAACTTTGCCCCATCAAGCCCCGTTTTAGTAGTGTTGATGCACTAAAATAAACCGTATGAGAAACTTTCGTCTTTTTCTATTCTTCTTGAGTTGCCTACTAACGACCGCCCTATCTGCGCAAGAAATTTGCGACAACGGAATCGACGACGATGGCGACGGGCTGATCGACCTGCAAGATAGCACCGATTGTGCCTGCCTCTTGGTATCAACCGTAGAGAGCTTCTTCGTCAACCCCTCTTTTGAGGAGTTCTCTAACGACGAAAACTGTGGCTCCTCACAAACTAATGGCGCACCCGATGGCCCTGGCCAAGCAGATTGCATTGCCTCTTGGGAGCAATCGTCGGATGCCACCACCGATGCTTGGCATTTACTCACCTATAATGGCAACCCGCCGAACTGGCCAGGGAGTATTCCCCAGCCTTTTCCCAGTGGCGTAGCCGTGGCAGGTTTCTTCGTAGGGGTTAGTACCATCCCAGAATACCGAGAGTATTTAGGGGCCTGCCTTCCGCCCGGCAGTATTCAGGAAGGCATCGAATATCGACTCAATTTATACTTAGGCTTCGGAGATATTACGGGAAATGGTGTTGATTCCTTGATTTATTCCCCCCCCCTAGAACTAGCCATTTATGGTATTACCGATTGCAACCTACTGCGCTTTGAAGGCCGAGAGTGCCCCGAAGTGGCTGGTGCCGATGGCTGGGAATTGATTACCACTGCTACCCTAGCAGGCGCAGCTGGCACTTGGGAAAACTTCAACCTCGATTTCACGCCGAGCCGCGACTACGCAGCCATTGCTATTGGAGGAGCTTGTACAGCCGTTAGCGGCCCACCGGGTGCTAGCTTTTGGCGCCGATACTATTTCGTAGATGACCTGATTTTAAACACGCGAGCCGCCTTCGAAAATACCCCCACGGTAGGTACTGTAGCCATCGTAGGCAACGACATCTGCGATGAAGATACGCGTATGGAAGCTACCCTATTCCCAGATGCTACTTACCAATGGTATAGAAACAATATTGCTATTGTAGGTGCCACCGATCGGGCCTACTTCCCGCCTTTAGACGAGCATTTTCCTGGTTTATACAGCGTAAGAATCTCCCGACCCGACGGCTGTGGCATCGCCGGGCCCGTTGACTTGATCCGCCCCGTGGTGACCAGTGCTTTTCGCGATTCGGTATATGCTTGCCCTGATGGAGAAGCCGTTATACAACCCACTATTAGAGGCACTTTGGTGCAGTCCTACCTATGGGAAGATGGCTCAACCGAAGGCACGCGCATCGTCACTAGCCCAGGTACTTACACCGTCACCATCACCTCTTTTTGTGAACAAACCGTGGAGACGGTAGTCGTAACGAACGCAGTTCAACCCTCCTTTGAAGTCATCGCCGTGCCTGCTAACTACTGCCAAGGAGATACCGTAACGGTCTATTTACGCTCCGATTGGGAGCTATCCCTGATAGCCAGCGACGCTGTTGCAAGTTACCGCGATTCCTTTAGGCTTGTTATTACAAATGAGTTACAGACTTTTTCCGTCGTTGCTTTTTCCAACTGTTTTTTTAGCGGCGAGCTCTTCTATGAGTTTGGGCTGCCAGAGGTTATAGACCCCGACTTTCAGCCTGTCCCCTTAAGTTGTAGCAATGTATCTACTAGTCTTAGTCCTTCTATTGTTGGCGATTTAGTAAATCCTATTTTCACTTGGCGCAATGAAGCTGGACAAATCGTTGGCAGTTCGCCGAGTATCGTAGTCGATAATGCGGGCGACTACAGCCTCCTCGTCTCGGCCGATAACTTAAGTTGTGAAAACGAAGCCACCTTTACCGTTAGCTTCTCCGACACAGACCGATTCGTAAGCCTAGCACAACTACCTGTGTTGAGCTGTGCGAACGCCAGCGGAGAAATCATCGTAGTAGCCCAGCAAGCCGACCAAACTATTTTTCTTTGGACGGACGCTAGCGGCACCCTGCTGGGTAACGCCCCTACCCTAACGGTCAATACGCCCGGCCAATACACCCTGCGCGCCTACCTCCTAACGCCCAATAGTAACGACACCATTTGTAGCCAAATAGATGTATTCAACGTATTAGAAGACATTGACCAACCCTTGATTATTAATCAAACAACACCTATCCTGACCTGCTCTAATCCCGTGGCATCTATTGTAATACAAGTGGATAACCCAGCCCGCACCCAATTTCTCTGGACCAACGATAATGGCCAAATACTCGGTACAAACGATAGTCTTCTGGTCGGCGACCCCGCGAATTACAACTTACTCGTCTATATCTTAGCCGACAATGGCGATACCCTCTGCCAAGAAAGATCGCAAATTCCCGTTACCTTGCTAAGCAATTTCGACTTCAGCTTTGCAACCGAAGTTGAGGACAACTGCACCGGAGCAAGTACGGCTAGTGTAGATTTCCCGGGGCCCGTGGAGGAATGGAATTTTACTTGGGTCCAAATCGGCAATAATACGCCGCTACTAAGCGGCTCGGGGGCTAACACCTTAGCGGGTCTTACCCCTGGCAATTATCGGGTGCGTTTTCAGCAAAACCAATATTGCCGAGGGGAGGCTAATTTCACCATCGAAGCCATAGAGGAACTAAGGCTATCCCTTGCTTTTCAGCCTATTCCCTGCCCACTCCCTGAAGATGTCGATCGCCTCGCGAGCCTTGCCTTTCAGGCTAGCGGCGGAACGCCCCCTTATCGATACCTACTTGCGCAAGGAGACACCTTAACCACTGATTTGCTGGCAGATATTGGCCCGGGAACCTACTCCGCTCAGGTACTAGACGCCTTCGGCTGTGTGGCCGAAAGCGAAGCTGTTACGCTCGCAGAACCTGTTTTTTTACTCGTAGAAGCAGGGCCCGATCAACGCATCGACTTAGGAACCTCCACGCGCTTGAACGCCCAAACTAATCAAGCCGTGCCCACAGAGGGCTTGCTTTGGTCGCCAGCCGAAGGTCTCAGTTGCACCGACTGCCCCAGCCCAACAGCTAACCCTTTTGTTTCAACCGATTATAGGGTCACCTACTTCACCACCGAGGGTTGCGCCGTGAGCGATGTAGTGCGCGTGGGGGTGGTGCCCACCGGCCGCGTATATATCCCCAATGCCTTTTCCCCTAATGGCGATGGGGTGAATGATCTTTTTCAGCTTTTCCCCGACCAAAGCGTAGCCGAAGTGCTCAGCCTACAAGTCTTCAACCGCTGGGGCGGCCTCGTATTTACCCAAGACAACACTGCCAGCAGCCGGGGCTGGGAAGGTCTCGGGCCAGATGGCCAACCCAGTGCCGCTGGCGTCTATGCCTACACCGCAGAAGTTCGCCTGCTCAATGGTGATCGCCTGCGCTTTGAGGGTAGTATTAATTTACTTCGATAAGAACCCGCGACCTCCTGCCCCCTATTGGGCATTTTCCAAGGATGAGAAAAATTAGACAACTGTTGTGTGCCTTTAGCCCTTCCAATATCTATCCTTTTCCAAGATTTTCCGCCTCTTTTGGCTAACGCAGGGGCAAGGGCAGTCTTGTAGCGCAAGTGGGCTTGTTGCTCGCTAGTGGGCGAAAGCAACAGCGGTTTCGCGAAAAGGCCGCGTCAATACTTGGTGCATCTGTGCTTTCAGTTGCTCATCTGCTGCTGGCTGGAGGTGATTAGGCTTGCCACTAGCATAATCCATGTGGTAATCCTTTTGCCAAGTTGGATAATTAGCCGCTAAGGCCTCAAGTGCCTCCACTAAATACAGTAGCTCCTCATCCGTAGTAGTCGGATGGAAGGAAATACGAATCCAGCCTGGGCGCGTGGGACAATCGCCCGCATACAGACGCGCTAAAACACTTTGCGAAGTTTCCTCACCAATATTGAGCAATAAATGACCGTATGTGCCTGCGCAAGAGCAGCCACCTCTAGTCTGAATACCAAACCGATCATTTAGCATTTTAACACCCAAATTATAATGCAACCCATCGATATATAGGGAGATGATGCCCAAACGCTTTCTATGATTGGGTGCTAAAATGTGTACACCCGGAATAGCCGTAATCCGATCCCAAACTAAGGCTAACTGCTCCTTTTCACGGGCTAAAATCCGGTCAATACCCATTTCTTCCTTGAGCTGAATAGCCATAGCGACGCGAATCGTTTGGAGAAAAGCCGGTGTTCCGCCATCTTCCCGTGCTTCAATATCGTCAACAAATTTATGCTGTCCCCAGGGATTGGTCCAATCTACCGTGCCGCCACCTGGGTGGTCGGGCACTGTATTAGCGTATAATTGCTGGTTAAAAACCAGAATACCACTAGCCCCTGGGCCACCCAAAAATTTGTGTGGCGAAAAATAAATAGCATCGAGATAAGCCATAGGCCGATCGGCAGGGTGCATATCAATTTTCACATAGGGAGCAGAACACGCAAAATCAACAAAGCAAAAGCCAGCCGCCGCATGTATCATCTCAGCAATATCGTAGTAAGGTGTAAAAATACCCGTTACGTTAGAACAAGAAGTAATAGCAGCTATTTTGTAGGGCCGGTCGGTATATTGATTGATTGCTTGCTGAAAATTATCCAGACAAACCAACCCAGCCTCGTTGGGCGGCACCACCACCACCTCCCCAATTGTTTCTAGCCAACTCGTTTGGTTAGAGTGATGTTCCATGTGAGTAACGAAAATGACGGGCCGCTCCGAGGCATTAAATTGTAGTTTCGCTTTGAATTTCTCGTGTAGCTTTAATCCAAGGATTCGCTGAAATTTATTGATTACCCCCGTCATGCCTGCACCAGAGGAGATCAGCACATCGCTGCTGTTGGCGTTCACATGTTGTTTGATGATATGCCTCGCTTCATGGTAAGCGTGGGTCATCGCCTGACCAGTAGCATTTGTTTCGGTATGGGTATTAGCCACCATTGGCATGATTTCTGCCTGAAATCGAGCCTCAATTGGACTGAAATTACGGCCGCTAGCCGTCCAATCGGTATATACTAAAGGCAGTTGTTGCCCGTAGGGCGTGTCTAAACGTTGGTCGATACCAATAATATGACGACGGTAGAAATCAAAATGGGCTGCGAGCATAATCCGGCTTATTTGAGGCAAAGAACGGGATTTTTTTTCAATCTTTCCTCCAGGCTACTCGATTTATCCAGCTCCTCACAAAGATGGCTCGCTAGTCGTGTGGAAGGAGTGTCGGCAGATCGGGTTTCGCCCGATCCGCTTCCTGTAAAGTGTCTTAGAGTTGTTCGGCAGGTCATCAAACGGCTGCAAGTGGCACCACAAAGTAGCCGCGTAGCGAAATTTTATACTGCACTTCGTTAAAAAGCCTCGCCGAACAACTCTATTTAACAATGCGCTTTCACCCGATCGGCTAGTGCTTGTGCCTCAGTGGCCGTAGCTGCCTCGGCATAGACACGGATAATGGGCTCGGTATTAGAAGGCCGCAGATGTACCCAACCTTCGGGGAAATCTAACTTGAGGCCGTCGATCGTATTGGCGCTTGCCTCTGGGAAAGCCGTTTGTAGTTGCTCATAAATAGCCCCTAAGTCTTGCTGTTCGTTGCGTAGTATTTTGTCTTTGGCCATCTCATAGGCGGGATAGCTATCACGCAGTTCGTTGATGGTTTTCCCACTGAGTGCTAGGTGGCTCAGTACCAAAGCTAAACCAATTAAGCTATCTCGCCCATAATGTAGTCTAGGATCGATGATGCCACCATTGCCTTCCCCTCCAATGACGGCATTCACAGCTTTCATCTTAGCTACTACATTCACCTCCCCTACGGCCGCAGCGTAATAGGGCTGCCCAAAGCGTGCGGCTAGATCAGCCAAAGCTCGGCTACTACTTAGGTTGCTCACCACTGGGCCTGGATCATGACGCAGGACGTAGTCGGCCACTGCCACGAGCGTGTATTCCTCACCGATCCAGCGCCCACCAGGGCCCACTAGCGCGAGGCGATCTACATCAGGATCCACGGCAATACCTAGATCAGCTTGCTGCGTAGCCACACTTTGCATTAAGTCGCCCAGATGCTGTGGCAGTGGTTCCGGATTGTGCGCGAACTGTCCGTCGAGTGTGCCGTTTAATAAACTACACTCCACCTGTAGGGCTGCGCAAAGTGCGGGAATAGCTAGAGCGCCTACGCTATTAACGGCATCTACTACCACCTTAAAACCTGCGGATCGGATAGCCTCCACCGCTACCAAGGGATGCGCTAATACGGCCGTCACATGCTCTTCTAAAGCGGTGTTACACTGCTCCAAGTGACCCAACTCCTCAATGGGCGCATACTGTACGCTTCCACTCGCTAGCAGCTCTAAGAGCGAGGCACCGTCAGCCGCAGAGATGAATTCACCTCGGCTATTTAAGAGTTTAAGCGCATTCCAATTCACGGGATTATGGCTAGCTGTTAGGATGATGCCCCCACCTGCACCTTGGGCTACCACGGCCATTTCTACCGTTGGGGTAGTGGCCAAGCCACAATCTACAACCGTGATACCCATCATTTGCAGGGTAGCCGTTGTGAGTGCCGTCAACTGGGGCCCACTAGGCCGACCATCGCGACCAATCACTACTTTCGGGGTAGCACCACTTTGCAACAGCCAAGTGGCAAAGGCTGCTACACTACTCACGACATCTTCGGCCGTCAGGTTTTCGCCTACGGCGCCCCCGAGTGTGCCCCGGAAGCCAGAGATAGATTTAATTAAAGCCATGGTATTATTTTTGGAGAGCGGCCATAATACGGTCGCCCATAGCGATTGTGCCAATCGTTTGGTTAGGTGGGCGCAAATCGCCCGTACCTACGCCAGTTCCCAACACAGTGTTTACCGCCTTTCGGATTGAATTGGCTGCTGCCCGGAGATTCAAATGATCTAGGAGCATCGCAGCGCTGAGGATAGTGGCTACGGGGTTCGCCTTATCTTGCCCAGCTAAATCGGGTGCAGAACCATGAATAGGCTCGAAGAGTCCTACGCCCTTGCCGATGCTAGAAGAAGGTAGCAGCCCTAAAGAACCCGCTAATACACTAGAGGCATCCGAGAGAATATCCCCAAACATATTTTCGGTTACAATTACGTCAAACTGAGCGGGGTTTAAAATCAGCTGCATAGCCGCGTTATCCACGAACATATAATCTACTGTAATGGTTGGATGCAGGGTAGCCATCTCGCGGAAAACCTCCCGCCAAAGGCGGCTACTTTCCAGCACATTGGCTTTGTCCACCAAAGTGAGCTTACCTCTTCGGGCGGCGGCTTCTCGAAAGCCAATTTCGCAAATACGTTCTATTTCGTAGCGATGATAGGTGCAAGTGTCGAAAGCGGTGTTACCATCTTCGCTACGGCCTCTTTCCCCGAAATACATACCACCGGTTAGTTCCCGCACGATGAGCATATCAACGCCTTTGATCCGATCGTGTTGGAGTGGACTTAGGTGGGTCAGTTCATCGTAGGCAGCTACTGGGCGGAGGTTGGCGTAGAGGCCTAGTTCTTTGCGTAGTTTTAGTAAGCCTTGTTCGGGGCGCACCTTCGCCGAGGGGTCGTTATCGTAGCGCGGGTGGCCGATGGCACCGAATAAAATGGCATCGGATCGGCGGCATAGTGCCAAGGTTTCATCGGGCAAGGGATTCCCCTTTAGATCGATGGCCGTAGCCCCCACCGGCGCGTAAGTATATTCAAAGGTGTGGCCAAAAAGGCTGCCAACGCGGTTGAGAACTTTCACCGCTTGCGCTACGACCTCCGGGCCGATACCATCCCCTTCCAGAACGGCTAGTTGTATGGTTTGCATAGCTAGTTGATACGTTTTAGTGCTAGGGAATACTTTAAACACCCTCGCCTTGAGCCGCAAAGGTACACTTTCAGTTGGAAAGCTTCGCCAAGATTTTAGCCGCCAACAAAGAGGAAAACCAATGGCCGCCCACTAAGGCTACACTTGCGCAAAAGGGCTACCTTTGCCCCTGCACTTTGTACCGCCAACCTACAACAACTCAAAATAGAGTTGGAGCAACTGCCTTGAGCTTGAGCAACAATTCACCCAACATCTATTACTTTTTGGTTATATTTGTGAAATAAAATAAAGGATATGTAAACGGATTTTGTATTT
>DAINNZ010000136.1:0-10760 GCA_036735605.1 Lewinella sp.
CACAGCGGCAAACGCACTTAGATAGCTTAGCGGATAAAATTCAGGAAGAACGGGTGAAGCGGGTATTGATGGGGATCATCTCTGGAGAAGCCCCCGCTTTCGATGGCTGGGATAATGCCACAAGATATTGCCGCGATCTGGGCATCATTTCTTCCGGCAACCCTATACAATTTGCCAACCCGATTTATCAGGAAATCATCACTAGAATCATCAGTAGCCCATTTGCAGACAACATCAACCAAGAAATTGCCCAAACCGCCTGGTATCTGAACCCCGATGGTGCTTTGAATATGGATAAACTGCTGGAAGCTTTTACCACTTTTTATCAGCGGCATTCCGAGTCTTGGCTCGAGCGCTTCCAATACAAAGAAGCCGGCCACCAACTGCTGCTCATGGCTTTCCTCCAGCGCACCATCAACGGCGGTGGCCGCATCGAGCGGGAAATGGCCATCGGCAACGGCCGTACCGATCTGGCCGTATTCTGGAAAGACCAAATTATCCCCATCGAACTGAAAATGCATCACGATAAATGGTCGGAACCCGAAGGACTGCAACAGCTCAGCCGCTATATGGATAAATTAGGGCAAAAACACGGCTACCTAATCCTCTTTGAGAAGAAAAATTCGGATGCACTCCCTTGGGAAGAACGCCTGCGCCGCGAAATCCATGAGGTAGATGGCAAGGAGATTGTTTTATTGGGGATGTGATGCAGTTATTTGGTGTAGCCTATTTGGTTAAAGTAAGGGCTGATTGATTGTGTTCGCGAAGGCATACACCAACATCTGAACATTTCTTCATTTAAGTACTAAAAAAATTGTATCTATCTTTGCCCCCTCATCAGGAGATAGACTTTCATGGAAGATAATATTCACCCCGTTTTTGAGCGGATGCTCAGTAGGGAAGAGCGGCAGCAGCGGCTCGGGCAGCGCGGGGCTGTTTGCTGGCTCACGGGGCTTTCGGGCTCGGGTAAAAGCAGCATCGCCATTGGCGTAGAGCGCGCCTTGTTTGAGGCCGGCTATTTTGCACAGTTGCTCGATGGCGACAATATCCGCAGCGGGATCAACAACAACCTAGGCTTTAGTTTGGAAGACCGAGCCGAGAACATCCGCCGGATTGCCGAAGTAGCCAAATTGTATGCCCATAGCGGGCTCGTGGTGCTCTGTGCTTTCATTAGCCCCACGGAGGAGATGCGCCAGGCTGCCCAAACGATCATCGGAGAAGATGATTTTTTAGAAATCTTCGTCGATACGCCCTTGAAAATTTGCGAAGCAAGAGACGTCAAAGGGCTTTACGCCAAAGCTCGACAAGGGCTTATCAAAGGGTTTACAGGCATCGATAGCCCTTATGAGCCGCCTCAAAACGCCTTTTTACGGCTCGCTACCGCCGACAAAACGGTGGAGCAGTGCGTACAAGAGGTGATGGCCGCCATTCAATCCCGCATTCATCTTACGTAATCATTATATTCCAAGCATCTTACTCCATTTTTTGGCTAAAGCAGGGGCAAGGGTCTGCTTTGTAGCGCAAAAGTAAGTAGGGGAGCTTCCTCACAAAAATAATGCCTTATCTATGGCCTCAACTTATCAACTTAATCACTTACGCGAGCTAGAATCGGAAAGCATCTTTGTGCTTCGGGAAGTAGCTTCGCAATTCGAAAATCCGGTGCTACTTTTCAGCGGTGGTAAAGATAGCATCCTGATGGTACATCTGGCGATGAAGGCCTTTGCGCCTGCCAAGATACCTTTTCCTTTGTTGCATATCGACACGGGCCACAACTTCACGGAAACCATCACTTACCGAGATGAGCTAGTGGCCAAAACGGGTGCTAAGCTGATTGTGGGCAGCGTACAAGAAGCCATCGATGCAGGCAAAGTAAGGGAAGAAAAAGGCTATAACGCCACGCGCAATTATTTGCAAACAGCCGTCCTATTAGAAGCGTTGGAGCAAGGTAAATACGATGCAGCGCTAGGTGGTGGCCGCCGAGATGAAGAAAAGGCGCGCGCCAAAGAACGCTTTTTTAGCCACCGCGATGAATTTGGCCAATGGGACCCAAAAAACCAACGACCTGAGTTGTGGAACCTCTTCAATGGCCGCAAGCACTTCGGAGAGCACTTCCGCGTTTTCCCTATTTCCAACTGGACGGAGCTAGACGTTTGGCAGTATTTGGCGGTGGAGCAAGTGCCGCTACCGAGTTTGTATTTCTCGCATCGCCGCTGGGTGTTTCGTCGTGATGGGATGCTGCTAGCCGACAGCGAATTTCTGCCTCGCCGCCCAGAGGAAACCCTTTTTGAAGCGACCGTTCGCTGCCGCACTATCGGCGATATTTCCTGCACCGGAGTATGGGAGAGCGAAGCCGCTACGTTGGAGGAAATTATTCAAGAAGTTTCCGTAGCTCGCCAAACCGAACGCGGTGGAAGAGCAGACGATAAACGCAGTGAAACTTCTATGGAAGACCGTAAAAAGCAAGGCTACTTTTAGGTATTACCAAACGGCAGCCTGCAAAAAGGAGGAGCTGCGACGATACACTTGCGCCATTAAGAAAGCCTTGCCCCTGCGGCAGTCAAAACAAAAAATAAAATTATGTCCACTAAGACTACGAATACTGAATTGCTACGTTTTACCACAGCGGGTAGCGTAGATGACGGTAAATCGACCCTGATCGGTCGCTTGTTATACGATAGTAAATCTATTTTCGAGGATCAATACGAGGCCATCTCCAGAACAAGCGAAAAGCGAGGCGAGGAGGGTGTGAATTTAGCTCTACTCACCGATGGCTTGAAAGCCGAACGGGAGCAGGGCATCACGATTGATGTAGCCTATCGTTATTTTTCCACCCCAAAGCGTAAATTCATTATAGCGGATACGCCTGGCCACATTCAATATACCCGTAATATGGTAACGGGTGCTAGCACCGCCAATGTGGCTTTAATCTTGGTAGATGCGCGCCAAGGCGTGGTGGAGCAAACGCGTCGGCACGCTTTTTTAGCCTCGCTACTACAAATACCGCATTTGTTGGTTTGCATCAATAAAATGGATTTAGTGGATTTTGATGAGGAAACCTACGAACGAATTAAGGGCGATTTTTCAGCCTTTAGCCACCGCCTGGATGTAAAAGACGTGGAGTTCATTCCTATGTCGGCTTTATTAGGAGATAATGTGGTGGATCGGAGTACGAATATGCCTTGGTACGATGGAGCAACCTTGATGTATTATCTGGAGAATGTACATATTGGGAGTGATGATAATTTCATCGACTGTCGCTTTCCAGTGCAATATGTGATTCGGCCTTACAGCGACGATTACCACGATTATCGGGGCTACGCAGGTCGGGTAGCTGGTGGGGTATTTAAGCCAGGTGATCGGGTAACGGTTTTGCCGAGTGGGTTTACTAGCAGCATTGAGAAGATAGAAACCTACGATGGCCCCTTGGAAGAAGCTTTCCCGCCCATGTCGGTGACGATGCTACTGGCAGACGATATTGATATTAGTCGAGGGGATATGATTGTGCGGGAGAACAACCAACCGGAGGTAACCCAAGATATAGAGGTGATGATCTGCTGGTTTCACGAGCGGCCTTTGCAGGAACGGGGTAAATATGCCGTTCGGCACACGACCCAAGAGGTACGCTGTATTGTGAAAGAAGTTCGCTACCGCCTTGATATCAATACACTGCACCGCGACGAGGATAATCGGTTGATTCAGATGAACGACATAGCTAGGCTACAGTTGCGCACAACAGCACCGCTGTTCATCGACCCTTACCGCCGTAACCGCATCACGGGTTCGTTGATACTAATCGATGAGCAAACCAACGAGACGGTGGCTGCGGGTATGATTATCTAAGTGCTAACGTAGTAAGACCACGCTGCCTTTAAAGTTTTGCCGGCGGTTTCTAGCATCTAATATGCTGGCTTCCCACAAGTAGCCGCCTCCGGGGCTGGCTATGCCTTTGAAGTTGCCATCCCAACCTTGGTTGGGGTCTTCGGTGGTGAATATTTCTTCGCCCCATCGGTTCCAAATGCTGAAACGGTAGGCTCTGTAGCCAAAAAGTACGGCTTTGGGGATGAAAACATCATTTAGGCCATCGCCATTAGGCGTGAAGGCATTGGGAACATGAAAGGTAATAACGGGTTGCACATCGATTAATCGAAGCAGCGTATCGGTACAACCACTTGGATGGGTGACGACTTGCAGCACTTCGATCAGGCCTGTATCTCGGAATTCATAGGTGAAATTTTGCTGCGGGGTGCTAAAAAAGTCGCCGATTTGGTAGCGCCAAGCAACAGCATCGATACTTTGGTCGAAAAAATCGACCCGTGGCTGCAAGTTGCTAGGAGTTTCAGGACTAAAATCAAAGCCTGCCGTGGGCGAGGGTAGCACGGTGACTAAGCGGCGGAAGAGCGTATCGATGAAGCAGCCAATGGGGCTTGTTACAGCTAGGTACACATCATAGGTGCCTACCTCTTGGTAAGTATGCGTAGGACTTATTGCTGTGCTGCTAGTACCATCGCCTAGTGCCCATTCGATATCGTAGGTTTCATCGATGGGTATGGAGAGGTTATTGAGGAAAATAGTAGCGGGCTGGCAGGCGATCGCTTCGCTGGGGGCTACAATGAGCACCGGCGGAGCAGGGAAATAGGGCAGGTTGATCGTAGTGGTATGGGTGCAGCGGTTAAAATCGGAAACAGTAAGCCGTACGGGGAAATCGTCCGGTATTAAATAGCGATGGTTGGGGTTTTGGATACTATTAGGTGGGCTACCATCGGCAAAATCCCACAACCAAGTACGGATGCCTAGGGGATCGTCGGCCACCGATAGATCGGTAAAGCTTACCGGGCCTGCCACACAAGTGTCGTATTGGAAGCTAAAATCGGCTCTTATATCGGGGTAAACATTGATGAAGAACAAAGCAGTGTCTTTACAATTCTCGAAGTTGCCAATTTCGTTGAGGATCATGGTGCCGGCATAGGTGCCGATGGGTAGATTAAGCGGTAGATCCCGGCTGCTGCCGTTGATGACACCACCCATACCATCCTCCACATACCAACTGTAGGTATCGATAAATTGCTGCTGGGTACTTTCATTAATGATGGTGAAGGCACCAGGGCCGCAGATATCGATCAGGAAGCGACCATCGGGGGTAATTGAGTCTTCTTGTAGAGCAGCATTGACGGCTTGGCTACAAAAGGTGACATTGAATTGAAACTCCCTTTTAGTGCTACTCAAGAGCGTATCGCCTCTAAATTCGTCGATACAGATACCTACTACGAACTGGCCTTGTAGTTGCGGGGTGCCCGATAGTAGGCCTGTTTCACTATCATAAGTAAATAAGGCACCTGGCCCTAGGGGCTGCTGGGCAGTAAAGTTGGGTGCGTTGAAGTTGACAGGATCATAGGGCGGCGGCGCATCGGGGTCGGGAGCGATTTGACCTTGTACATTACTGCCTCCTTCTACAGGCGAGCAGAGGTAATAAACTAAGCGATCACCATCGGCATCCGTAGCACCCATCGGCAGCTCGAAATATTCGTTAGCGCAGAGCACAATAGGTGGGAAGTTGTCGAAAATAGGACTGTTGTTGCATACTGCTTGCGCTTCGGGGGTGATGTGGATAAAGTAGGTGGCTCCAACCGTGGCAGGTAGTAAAATATTGGTAATCGTTGGGTTACGGCAGCAGCGTTGATAGGTAATGGTGTAGCGTTGGGTGCTGATGGGGAGGTCTAAGGTGAAGGTATAAATGCCTTGTTGTACGCAGACAGAAGGCGGGATCACTAGGCAGGGATTGCCAATGTCGGGTTCTACGATACTAATAATAGGCTGGCCTAGAATAACATTCGTGAACTCTGTCATAGTACTTCCCCTATAAACTGAGACCGTCCCGATGGCGGTTCGGTTCGGATCGGCGTTGGCATCGCTATCAAAGCTACCGCCCTGTTGGCTGGTGCCATCTAAGGCACAATCTCGATAGATAATCATGGTGATGAGGTATCGTTGACTATTGGGAATGCCAGGGGAGGCACCTAGGCACTCGTAGGTCATCTCCCCCCCAATGATATGCACCGCAGCTAGGTCGGCAGCCACGAAAAAGCTCAATAGCAAACCGAAGTAGGGGATAAGTCGGCTAGGCGATAAAAAAAAAATGCTAAATTTTCCCATTCGTACAATCTGTATTTGGAAAAGTAGTTTTGTAGTAGAATTCCGCAAGCTGCTTTGCTCTATTAGCAGCCAAGGGGTTTTGAGTAATCGGATATATAACGCCCATAAACAAAAGGAGATTATACCCTGAGGCTTTTTAAAAGAGTTATATCGGTCTTTCTGGTAGCTTATGCGGTAAACCCTTCACAACAGAATAGGTTGTAACAACTCTAAATAGTTCGTTCTGGTATTTTAAAAAAAGCTACTAGCCTTTGGTGGCTAGAGCTACGTTAATGAATCGAATGGAAACCAGTACGAATACCCCCTTTTTTATGCACCCTTTTTTGCCCCCTAAAGGCAGTGAGGCGCTCTCCACGCTACAGCGAGGCGGTTTGGTGTTACTGCCTACGGCTAATTTATGGCAAGTGGTGGCGCATCCTCGTTATTTAATGACTATTGAACGACAGTTACAGCTTTGTCCACCCACCTTTCACAATCGGCCGGAGCTGCTCTTTCACGATCTTGGTCTGCTGAAGGCTTGGGTGCCCCGTTTACATCCTAAGCTAGAAAACTTACTACTCTTTCACGAAAAAGCGCTCACCATACTGCTAGAAGTGCCAACTGCCCCTCCTTCTCTGCGGGATGAAAAAGACCGAGTAGCCGTTCGGCTCATTCGCGATGCCTTTTGCGCTAGGCTCAGTGAAGATGTAGAAAGCCCATTAGTCGCCACACTAGCACAAGCAGTTGGTGACCCTAGCCTACCGATTCGCTTTGGGCAAATCCGCTCGGATGTGATTAAAGGCGTCGATTATGTGGTTAAAAGGCGACAATTAGAGAACCTAGACGTGGCCCCAGCCGTTACGGTCTGCTTAGATGAGAACGATGAACTGTACTTCGTACGCGACTAGCCCCTTCCTTTTCCGGCTTAGACCCTGCCTAGGAAAAATCATAAGCCTGTGAAGGAATAGTGCGGTCTTACGGACTGTCGCTTTACTCTCCTTATTAGAGTTGTTTGGCAGACCATCAAACGGCTACGAGCGGCACCACGACCGCCTTAGGCAGCCGCGTAGCGAACTAGCCGCGTAGCGAACTAGCCGCGTAGCGAAAATTTGTGCTGAACTTCGTTAAAAAGCCTCGCCGCAGCACCACTGCGTCTGCGTTGTTCGCCTCGATCAGAACAAAAATATGCACGCTCTCGCTCGTTCATAGCCTACCGAACAAGCCTATTTAACAAGGAGCACTTCGTGCAGGGGCAAGGGTTTGTTTTGTAGCACAAGAGAGTGACCAACAAGTCTCCCTAGCTGCTTATTCGGCGAAGGAGCTTGCGCCCTTGCGCTACCAAGAAAGTCTTGCCCCCGCATATTTGCCCAACTACTAAATCGACTGGTTCGCTAGCGAGGACTGCTGCTGAAAGCTACTTTGATACAGAAAATGAGCATTACTGGGTTCTTTGAGCCTTTGGGGTAGGGGTGCTAGGCAGTTATGGAGCCGATGAATGCGGGGTGAGATTGGGCTGGCCTTGTGGCAATTACCGACTTCTTGTTATCTTTGTGGCGATTGACGAGAAATATCCATTTCTTTACGCTTGTTTGGCTTGTTAAGAACGCTATTCCAATATGAAAATAGATAGTAAGCAATTGTGGCCGCACCTCATCGCGTTAGCGGTGTTTGTGCTGACTTTGGTATATGCCTATTCGCCGGCTTTTGGGGGGAAGACCCTTCCGCAGTCGGATATTGTGCAGCACCAAGCGATGGCGAAAGAGCTGCGCGATTTCAAAAAGACTACTGGCCAAAGCACCCAGTGGAGCAACAGTATGTTTGGTGGTATGCCTACCTATCAGCTGGAGAATATCCAAGAAGGTAACCTTTTGAGCCCGATCAAGCAATTCTTTCAAGGCTTTTTGCCGCATCCAGCGGGCATGTTTTTTTCGGCTATGCTTTGTGCTTATTTGATGCTTTTGCTGCTAGGCGTCAATCCTTGGCTGAGCATCATTGGCGCGTTGGCCTTTGGTTTTGCGACGAACAACGTCATACTTTTTGAGGCGGGGCATAATAATAAAGTAAGAGCTTTGGCTTATTTTCCGCTTATCATCGCGGGGGTAGTGCTCGCTTTTCGGCATAAATATTTCTTAGGCGGCCTCATTTTTGCTTTAGGAATGGGCTTAGCGATCCTGAGCAACCACCCACAAATGGTGTATTATTTAGGGCTTACCCTACCTATTTTGGGGGTGGCAGTGTTAGTGGAAACGATTAAAAGCAAGGCTTGGCGACCTTTTTTACAGGCTATTGCGGCACTGTTGGTAGGCTTAGTGCTGGCCGTGGGTTCGGGCGCTAGTAACCTCTTGCCGACGAGTGAATACACGGCCGATACGATGCGTGGTAAACCGATTTTGACGCCTAGTGGAACTCCGCGAAGCAGTAGTGAAACCGATGGTTTAGAATGGACCTATGCAATGAACTGGAGCAATGGTTTTTCCGATCTCTTGGCCACTTTTGTGCCCCGTGCTGCGGGAGGGGGCTCTCGGGAGAGTATCTCGCGTGATACGCCTTTTGGAAAAGCTTTTACGCGCTTAGGGGCTCGTTTACCGCAGGCTTTTGACATGCGCTTGTACTACGGTAATTTACCATTCACGAGTGGGCCTATTTACTTAGGGGCGGTACTCTGGTTCCTGTTTGTGTTAGGTGCTTTACTAACTAAAGGCGCTATTCGAGCCTGGATGTTGGGGGGGGTGCTGCTTACTTTTATGCTCAGTATGGGTAGTGAGTTGGCTTGGTTAAATCGGCCGCTCTATGATTATTTACCGCTTTTTAACAAGTTTCGGTCTCCTAGTTCTACGCTCTCGGTTACGATCATTTTAATGATTGCTTTAGGTTTACTGGGTTTGCAACGTTTTTCAGAACTTTTACAAACCGATAAGGCTAAGGCACAAAAAATGCTATTCCTAGCAGCAGGTAGCACGGCTGCTCTAGCGGCTATACTGGCCTTACTGGGCCCTTCTTTGGTAGATTTGAATACGGCTTCCGATGCGTCCACCTTGCAGAGCCTTACGGGTGGGCAGGCGGATGAAGCCACTATACAGCGACTACAAGAAGCATTGGTAGCAACCCGTGCTGCGCTCTTTCGGGCGGATGCGTGGCGGTCGTTGATTTTTGTGCTATTGAGTGCAGGAGTGCTTTTCTTATGGTTGAAAGGGCAGCTACAAGTGGCTGTTGCTGCGGCGCTGCTAGCGGCCTTGACCTTTGTGGATTATTATCAGATCAACCGTCGGTATTTAGATAAAAAAGACTTCGTTTCTGCCCAGCAATACCAGCAAGCTTTTGCGCCTACGGCGGCCGATCAGCAAATTTTGACAGATAGCGACCCTAATTTCCGTGTATTTGATAATAGCAGTGGTGATCCCTTTCAAAATGCGGCACCAAGCTACCATCATAAGAGCGTAGGCGGTTACCATGCTGCGAAGTTGCAACGCTATCAAGACCTAATTGATCAGCACCTTACGCAGGGTAACCAGCGAGTATATGACATGCTGAATACTAAATATTTCATTAGTAACGGGCAAAATGGCCCACAAGCCCAGCGCAACCCCAATGCGATGGGGAATGCTTGGCTAGTGGCAGATATACAGATAGTAGATAGTAATCAAGCAGAGATAGCTGCTTTGAAAACGATTGAGCCGGATAGCACGGCGGTGGTACATCAATCCTTTGCTGCTGCGATAGCAGGTTTGCGCCCTACGGGCCAAGGCGACATTCAGCTAACGAACTATAAGCCCAACGAGCTAACCTATCAGTATGAATCGGCAGCAGAGCAGCTGGTGGTCTTTTCGGAGATATGGTATGGCCCTAACAAAGGCTGGAAGGTTAAAATTGATGAGCAAGCCGCTGAATTAATACGCGCCAATTACGCGCTCCGTGCCTTACGGGTGCCAGCAGGTAAGCACACAATCACCATGTATTTTGAGCCGGATAGTTACCATCGTGGGGTGCTTATTTCCTATCTAGCCAGTATGTTGATTTTGTTGGGCTTATTGGCTTACGGCTGGTTATGGTGGCGGCAAGCTAAAAAGCAGGCTTCATGAGTGCCAAAACGCAAGGCAAGCGGGTTTTAATCATTAATTACTATTGGCCACCTAGCGGTGGCGTAGGGGTGTTGCGGACGCTGAAATTTGCGAAGGAGTTGCGAAAATTTGGCTGGGAACCTGTTATTTTTACAGCAAAAGGGGCGCATTACCCTAGCTATGACCCTAGCTTGGAGGCCGATATTCCTGCCGATATAACGGTGCTTCGGCGGCCTATCCTAGAGCCTAACGCCTTATATGCTCGTTTACTGGGCCGAAAAGGAACGGAAAAACCAAAAGATATTCTCTATATACCCGACCAAAACCCTAGCAAAATGCAGCAGTGGGCGGTCTGGTTGCGGGCCAATTTTTTTGTGCCGGATGCGCGTTGCCTTTGGATTAGCCCTTCGGTGCGCTGGCTTCGCCGCTATTTGAAAAAAGAGCCCGTAGCGGCCATTCTTTCTAGTGGCCCGCCACATACGAATACGCGCATTGCTTATTTGCTCCACCGCGCCACGGGTATTCCTTGGGTAGCCGATTGGCGCGACCCTTGGACGCAAGCCGACTATTTCC
>DAINNZ010000137.1:0-10742 GCA_036735605.1 Lewinella sp.
AGCCTTAGCCATAGCCAAAAGCCTTAGCCAACAGCCTTAGCCATAGCCAAAAGCCTTAGCCAACAGCCTTAGCCATAGCCAAAAGCCGTAGCCATAGCCATAGCCTTAGCCAAAAGCCGTAAAAACCCCGAAGGGGTGGTATTATTAATCAAGCCAATCAAACGGGATAGTTGTGCTACATCAAACACTGTATTTCTTTTCTATCTCACTTAAATACTTATCTACCGATGATTCAATTATTTCTCTATGCCCTGGTAATTCTCCCAAAATATCCCATTTTATTTCCGCTCTAAGTTTTATCGGTTGAATCGGATCGCCAAGAATTCTAATCCGGTTACCAAGTACTAATTCTATTTCATTGTTATCGAATGTTTCAAATTTGGTGTTGGGTAAAATGTGATTTTCAAATGATCCATTTCCCCACCAGAACATTAATCTATTTTCTCCTATTTCCATGGCATAACAGCCTCCTTCGTCTTCATATTCATCGAAATATATAGCTTTATTGCAGCTATATTCCGTTATTTCGATTGTTTTATCTTCTTCTGTATTTTGTATAATTGCAAGTAGTTTACTGGATTCTTTCTTATCGTGCTTAAAGTTACTCACCCAGAACCAAATTGAAAAAGGAATTACTACCAACCCGAATTTTGCAATCAAGCTGAACCAATGTGCATCAAAATAACATATCGTCAGAACAAATCCAGCTTCAATCAAAACTGCCATTGCGAGTCTCTTCCAATTGAATTTTTCTCGTAATCTTTTCCTGTGAAACAGCTTTGTAATATTTATCTGTTCTGCTCCTCCTCGGTTAATTGCCGTTTTCTCATTTTTGCATTATTACACCTAAGGCACTTGGCGACTGGCCGTCAACGTCCCAATAGCACACTTCGGCAAGCTCAGTGCATCGCCTTTCCACCTTTTAGCAGTTTTCAGTTTTCAGTGGTCAGTTTTCAGTGATTGGCCCCTTTCCACCTTTCCACTTTCAAAACCTTTCCACTTTCAAAACCTTTCCACACTTCGGCAGGCTCAGTGCATCGCCTTTCCACCTTTAAGCAAAGCTTTGGTCTTTACTTAAAGCGTTCCTTTAAGACCTCTTCCAATTCCTTGTTATTATTCGGATTTTTAATCATTCTGTAGATAAAACCAATGGGTATGAGCATGGAAATGAGAAATCCCAATTTTGTATCAGGGGAAAGAACCCAAGCAACAAATCCGAAAATGAGTATTCCAGCAAGGAAGCCAATTGCGCTTGCATGAAAAATTTTAGATTTATTGAGTTTCTTTTTCTCCAGTAAAAGTTCTTCGTCGGTTAGCTTGGAGAAGTCTTTTTTGTGCATAGCAGCCTATTTTTTTTTGAAGTTTAACTTTTGGATTAGTGCCAAATCGGAAGCACCTAGGAGTCCCCACCAAGTCCATATTTTTAGTACCGCACTCCTGTAATATGTTTTTCTTGAATCTCTATCAAACAGCGATCAATACGGTAAAGGTAATAAAAACGCTCCACTCCACACTTGTACTACTGTAGGCAGCTAAAAGTTCCTAGCCCTGCTTTCGCTAGCCAACAAAAGCAGGCGCACAAAAAGGGCGGAGTAGTACGCCCACTTCGCCCTATTAAAAAATCACCCGACTGTAAAAAGCGATGCAAAGACATCACTGTTAAAACAATTAAGAACTTGTTGCCTGCAAGTTAGCGCAATTTTGTGATATATGCAAGTGTTTGGGTAAAATTTTATGCTTTTTTTCGCAAAAAGGCCAAATTTCAACTAAAACGCCCTTTTGAAGGCTACTTTTGGGCTTCTAGGAGCGCAAAAACACCTGCGCTTTGCAACACACTTGCCCCTGCATTCATGCCCGCTTTAGATAGTGAGAGCGAAGCGCTAGCTAGTAAATCGGAATGGATAGGGCTGCCACTGGTATTCGTTCGTATAGAGCTAATGGCCTCTTTTTGCGGCTGCTGAAGGGGAGACTGCATTTGTGCGATGGCTGCCTGCACATCGTTGGGGGCTAGGTTTACACCACGGCTGCCGTCTTCGATGAAGTAGGTGGTGAAGCCGGTGGCTAAGGCGTCTAGCACGCTAAATTTAACGCAATAGTCGGTCGCTAAGCCCATGATGAACAGATGAGTGATAGCGCGTTCTTGCAACCATTCTGCTAGGCCCGTGCTCTTGCGATGTCCGTTGTCGTAGAAGCCACTGTAGGAGTCGATTTTCGGATCGGTTCCTTTCTGGAATATTTTCGTGATCTTGCTTTTGTCCAATTCGTCCACTAGCTTGGCACCAAAACTATTTTGTACGCAGTGGATGGGCCACAAGACCTGCGGCAGGCCGTCTAAATCAATCAGCTGCCCGGGCTTTCGCCAAGGGTGATTGGCCGCAAAACTAGCATGATTGGCCGGATGCCAGTCTTGGGTAGCCACCACCGTTTGGAAAAGCGGCATCAAGCGATTGGCCACAGCCACCACCTGATCCCCCTGCTCAACGGGCAAAAAACCAGTGGGCATGAAGTCGTATTGTAAATCAATCAGCACTAAAGCGTGGGTAGCAGGGAATTGACGCATAACTTAGTTTATTTTTTAAGCTAACAACGATTATCCCATTTCGTTCACGGTAGCTTTATAAATTTTCACGTTGGTGCTTGTTTCCATCCGCAGAGCAGTGCCATGAGGCAGGAAGAGAGCCTGACCTGCTTCCCAAAGGGTCGTTTTGCGCCCCTCTACCTTCGCCTTTCCCTTGGCGAGGAGGTAGATAGCAGGGCCGCTTTGCTCTTCCAGTAGGCTTGCTGGGGGTAATGTGGCAACAGCCAGCGCGAAATCGCTCACGGGGCAAGGGTAGGGATGCCAAGGGCTGTTGGGTTGAGGTTGGGCGGTGAGAATTTGGGGCACTACGGGCTCAAACTGCAAATTGGCCAAAAGCTGCGCCACATCAATATGCTTGGGCGTGAGCCCGCCGCGCAGCACATTATCGCTATTGGCCATTAATTCGATGCAAGCCCCTTGGAGGTAGGCGTGGGGTACGCCGGCTGCTTGAAAGATACCCTCCCCTGGCGATAGTTTGACGAGGTTGAACCAATAGATACTAAAAATGCCGCGATCGTGCTGTCTGGCTTGGTTGTATTGCTGAAAGGCACGTTGCGCCCAGTAGTCGGGTTGTAGGTAATCATTCGAGCCTTGGTTATGCAACTGATTATGCAATTGTTCATATAAGGGCTGAAGTAGGGCATTAATGGCCGCTTGGGGTAGTTGCATCACATGGCTATAGAGGCCCGCAATCCCATCTTGGTCGAGGATGGGCTGCAATTCCTTCCAAGCAGGTAGCCGCTGCAAGCTAGCTGCTATCTGCGCTACGGGGGCAAAACCGTGTAGGAGGTAGAAATCGGTGAGGGCCACGCCCAGTTCTGGCTTATGGTTGCGGTCTTTATAGTTTCTATTGGCGGCATGGAGGGGGATGCCGGCGGCTTCCTCTCGTGCGAAACCTGCTTCGGCTGCTTTTTTGCTGGGGTGCGCTTGAATGGAAAGCATATCCGCTACATCGAGCACTTTAAGGAGGAAAGGAAGCGATTGCTCGTAAGCAGCAGCTATTGCAGTTCCCAGCCACTGCTCAGGATCAGCAGCAATCAGGGTGTGCAGGTCGCTAAGGGGGGTTTGCGCAGGGCCCTTTGGGTGAGCGCCTAACCAGAGTTCCGCCCAAGGCTCATGGGGTATCGCTTTTTCTTGACCGGTAAACGCGGCAATAAAATCTCGGCCGCCCCAAGCATAATTTTGTAGGCTACCAACCAACGGTAAAGGCTCTTTGAGCGTCATATCGCTACTTATATTATGAAAGTAAGTTGAAAATCTGCTGCGAAACTACTACATTTGTTGCATCTTGACCTTTTAAGGCTCATTTCGGGAGCACACTTCTTTATTCCACTGCTTATTCTTGGCTCATTTCCACTATAAAATACCTACGAAATATGTCGGCTGTAATTGACTACATTCAGGATTTAATAACGAATGGCGAACGCGAGGGAGCCATTAAATTACTTCGCCTGCTCGCCAAGCAAGATGCGCGCTTAAAAACAAGGGATCGCCTCTATGCACAACTTCAAGGGCGTCATCATCGGTTCGAACGCCAAAAGACGGAAGGTACGCTTTCGCTCAGCGAGCAAACGCAGACGGAAAATACCCTAGACCGCGACGTGAGAGCCGAAACCATGCGGCTGCCGAGTGATATTCGTCTTCCGGAGGGCTTTGCTGCTTCGGCCACAGCCCCCCTTCCGCTGCCTTTTACAGAGGCTACTGCGCCTCCAAACGGCCAAAATCCTCTAGCGGCTTCTAGCAGCGAGCCTATGAAAATTCTGATGCTCATGGCCAATCCGCGCGAGACCGTTCGCCTCAATTTGGAGCGCGAGCACGCCAGAATTCACGAGGAACTGAGCCAGCAACACCGCTTTTTCAAGCTACAGCCACAATACGATGTGCGCATCACCGAGCTCAACCAAGCGATTATTAGCGAGCAGCCGCAAATTGTTCACTTTAGTGGCCACGGCCGCAGTAGTAAACCCGTTGCGAAAGACCCCAACGACCCCTTCGCCGAGCCCCAGCCTGGGGAAAAAGGCGGCCTACTACTTGTTAATCCGAACGGAGATGGCCTTTTTGCCGCGCCTGCCTCGGCACTGGCTTTTATGTTTAAAAGTCTGGTAAAAGACCAAGGAATCCCACTTCAGCTAGTACTGCTCAATGCCTGCCACTCCGGCGAGCAGGCCGCTGCCATCGCCGCCCACATTCCTTTCGTTATTGGCACTAGCGATGAGGTGCTCGACGAAGCTGCTTGGGTCTTTAGTAAAGGCTTCTACTTTAGCCTCGCTACCCAGGCCGGCAAAGCACTCGATGAAGCGGCCGTGCGCAAAGCCTTCAACGTGGGGCAAATGAACGCCCTCTTCATGGGCGAACCAGAGGATCGTTTTATGCTATACATCAACGGAGTTTTAGCCTAGTACTGTTTTTTTGCTGCCGCTTAGCACGCATATTTTTTGCCCGTACGGGCAGGGGCAAAGGCTCGTTTTGTAGCGCAAATGTAGCCTCTCTCCTCACAAGTCCGATGGCTCCTACTAAAAAGCCGACTGCACCCGCCGCAGGAAAGTAGAAGCCGTGCTAAGTTCCACAGGCAATATTTCGTAAGTCCCGCCATCTGGCATTTTAAGCACTAAGTCCTTTGCTTTCATCGTTCCTAACTCATCCATAAAGCTGGTGTTATTGGAGGCCACATTTAGAATGCCATCTTTAAAACCAAAGAAATAGAACAGTTCGCTAGGCGACTTGATATAAATATAGAAGCGGTCGTCATTATCGCTGCTAGTCATCTTGAACTCCGTGTGAATTTCAAGCATTTTATTGATCGATTCCCCGCCTAAACTCACCAGGCCGGTAGTTTTCTCGGTACTCACAAAGCTCTGGTAGTCTTGGTTCCAACGTACTTTAAGGCGGCTAAAGAGCAAGGTGTGCGGGTTGATCTTCTTGTCTAAATCAATATATCCAAGCGCCATTCCTTGCAGGGCAGCTTCTAGCTCTTTCCCAGCAGGGAAAAGGTTGCGCACCCCATCACGGTAAAATTCACCATCGCTTACTAAGTTCAGTGAGGGCGAAGCGAAGGAAGCCGCTTTGATATCGTTGGCCATCATGCTCAGCAGCTTTCCCGGTAGTTGTATGTCAATAGCCGCCATCATGTCGATATTGGCATCCGGATAGGCTGCCGCTATGGGCGCAGTAATGGTCAGGCTAGTTTCCTCCTTTTTTTCTTCTTCTTCATCTAGGAGCATAATGTCGTCGGTGGGTGCTTTCGGTGCTTCTTGGGGTGCTTCCTCCTCTTCCTCTGCTATTGAAAAAGCCTCACTAGGCACCTCCATTTCTATGCGGCCGTAGCTTTTCACTTTAATATAATTCATACGGCTACCTACGCCTAGCATACCTTCTCCTTTGAGCTTCCCTACCCTATTGTCTAGTTGTAGTAGGTTTCCAATTGGGCTATTTTGAATAACGCGGCTGCTATCGCCAAATAAGAAAATATCTCTTTCCTCATCATACTTAAAGACCCCTGTAATAGGTAAAATACCGTGATCTACCCTAGCCTCCTTAGTTTGTAGTAGTATGGGGTAAATTCGGCGACTTTTTTTACCCAGGTAGAAACCGGTGTGTAGCGGAAAGCTTTCCACGTCTTTGGGACTATCAATTTTAAGCGTTAGGTTCTTTTTATCCCCTTCACTTTCTACGGTAAACCACTGTGGCCGTTTTAAATGTACTGCTTCAATCTTAGCATATCCATCAAAGTAAAGGTTTTTGCTACTCGCATCTAGATTGATAGTGCCACGGAAGAGAGTTTTGTGGTCGATATAAAAGCTAGTGCCTTCTTCCACCTTGCCCTCGGCGCGGGGAGCGGTTGCTTTATCGGAGTATTTCCCTTTGCCGATAGGCTCTCCCGTGATGTTTTGTAGTTCCAACTCCTGCTGATGCGGGCCTACGTTGTATTCATAAAAGCCACTGGCTTTATACTTTCTGCGGCCTAAAATATCTACCGTAGCTCGGTTAATAACGTGGTATTGATTGACGGAATCGGCTATAATTTTGGCATTTTCTAGGGTAGTAATTTTGGCTGCGGGCTCCACTTGCACCTTTCCATCGGCTAGGTAGATGAAGGCATCTGCGCTTTTGATGAATTCAACGCCCTTCACTTGTAGCATGCTACTGCTTAGGTCATAGGTAGCCTCCTTTCCGAGAAAAGTGAGCGAGTCTTGGTCGGGGTGGGTGCTGGTGAAGCGGCCTTTTTCGCCATCTTTGGCTTGAAAGCCAATTGTATTGCCGTTCATATCCCAATTGAACTCCTCAATCGAAGTTTGAAATTGGTTATATGGTAAAGAGGTGGTTAGTGCATTGGTATTACTTTTGAAGTCGCCTTTTCCTTTCTCGAAGTCTAGTGTAGTATTTACATTTTCGGTGGATAGCGCGAGGCGTTCGTCTGATTCGAGGCTCCGAATGCGCACGGTAGCCGTATCAGCCGTAGCGCTGAAGGTGCCAAATTCAATGGCCTTACTGTTCATACTGGCAGCTGGCCAATCTAGTTGCCCGCTCCCTTTCAAACCTTCGGGCGTGAGCACTAAGGTGCCATCGAAATCGTGCGAGCCACTCTTAAAAAGGTGGAAAGGTTCTTTTTCCGTTGAGTTGATGAGCAGACTATCGGAGTAGGGCCGCCAGTCGATATTAACACCATTTCCTCTTACCTGTGGGAGGACGCGGGGGCTGCTTGCTTCTTCTAAATTAAATACTTCAGCGCTGGCCGTGGCACGGTCGAGTTCGAAGCGAATATCTTCACTGTTCACCTCAGCACCGATGTAGGATAATTGACCTTTACCAGACAAACCTGCGTTGCTTAGGTTGATATCGCCCTGATAATTCCCTCTACCTCGGTAGAGAGAAGCACCGCTTTCTTCGGTGGGCGATATAAAGCCCAGGGAGCCGTCTTCTTGCAGGCTTACGGTTTCTTCTATAAGCGGGAAGATCCCCCCGCTATTGAGCTGCCCTTTGAACTTAACGTCAGCCTCGTTCAATTTGTGCAGACTGTTAAAATTGAAGGGCGCTACCTCAAAGTAGAAACTATCGCGTTGATAAGCAGAATTAGCGTCTCCTTTATCGTAGTAAATATAAGCAGTTTTATCTGATTTTAGCGCAGGAAAGATGTCAATATCTTGTTTTCCAGACTTATTCTTAGGCGCATCGAGTAGCAAAGTGCCGGTCACATGCTCAATCCGAGATGCAATAGATAGTGCCGTTGGTTTTTTGGGGTCGCTATTGGGATCAGGGATAAAAAGATCTAAGTAGCGAATGGAATCCATCACAATATGATAGGGCGCGTATTTAAAATGAAAATCATTGCCCAGCATGATAGCATAACCGGCAAAGACCTTGCCATGGAAATCGAAATCGCGATCGCCGGAGATTGTAATGCGCTCTCCGGCTGGCTGCACCGCAATGCGTTTAGGCTTATTAAACTCCAATGGTTTAACAGCTTCTAGCGTGATTTCACCCGTTCTGAGATTAATAACGCCATTCGATTCGGAAGTTTCGCTATTGATTTGGATTCTATCGAAGTCTTTCTCACCTCGATCGGCTCGAACATAGTGCGCTACTTTGGGTTTAAGGCGCACTTGTTTTTCATCCACATCATAGGTAATGAATCCATCAGCTACTAATTCAAATAATAGCGATTGAATATTATCGGTTGTGAATTTAGGATTTAATGCTTTAGCGATGCGGTCTGTATCGATAAAATCTGACCCTACCTCTTGATTCCGCAGTGATAGCATTAAGGCCAGGGGGTTCGATTCGGCAATATTCTGAATGCGATAATAATCATTCTTACTGAAGAAGTCTTCGCTCTCGACGCGCACAGCTCCCTTATCGATAAAGCTAATCGTGGGCTTACCGATCAGTATGCTATCTTGATTGAGATAGATGTCTAAGTAATCTGAGTAAATATTCACCTTATTAAGGCTGTGATAAAAAGGGTTTCGGTCATTGCCCGATTTAGTACGAATGAGCTGTACGATTCGCTGGGGTATATCCACTTTAAGGGTTACACTGGGGTGGTAAAGGCTATCTTTTCCAAAATAGATCGTGGTTTCCACTTCTTCTCCACCGATCCGCTCAGCTTGGCGGATGGTAAAGCGCTCCGCGCGGCCGAAGAGTTTTCGCTGTCCGCTTTGATCGTCGATAGAAAGTTGCACGGCGGCTTTTCGGCCTTCATCCCCGATGGCATAGACCGTATTGCCTCTAATCTCAAAGTTGCCGGCTAGTTCAATGCCTTCCCCTACGTTTTTGATCTCTACATAGCCATCCTGAGAGGTGAACTGCGGAAAGGGCTGGCCTGCTTTTTGATCGGCCGAAGAGGCTTGGTTTTGGAAAGTACCAACCATTTCCTTATTGCCAAAATAAGCCGGATAGCGCATCTTAGCCTCGCTGGCGGTATAGCCACTTTTGTTAGTACCAAAGGAATAGTGAACTAAATCGGCATTAACTTCCGGCGGCAGGCCAACCTTTTGCCAGTCCACTTTACCGCCTTGCCCTTTTGCCTCACCTGCTAGCAGATCCACTTCAATTTGGGTTTCTATTATTTCTAAACTATCGAGCCTTGATCGAAGGGATAAGCGATCGAGCTGGCGAACAAGTAGCTTAGGTTGTCCATCGTATGACCAGCTTACGACGCCACCGCTAACTGTCCAATCGTTGCCGCCTAGTTGCTCATCGAGGATACGGTTATAGAGGAAATTCCTAGAAAGTTTTAAGAACTTATCGACCCGAAGCACCGTAAATTTTGCCTCGTCTAAAATAGCATTCAATACGGTATGCCATTCCTTGAATTGTTGCTCGCCATTTTCCGCGTTCTTAATTTGCTCTAAGCAGGCGTAGTAATCCACAAAGCCACCTTGACTTCTTACTTTACGCTCCTGCATCTTACGCGTGCTTAGCACAATTGCAGCTTGCTCCGCTTCCGTGAAGGCACCTGATAGGAAAAGCCTGGTGAAGTTGGTAAAAGCTTCATTAGCAGCCTTGTTCTGCGAGGCAGTGGTGAAGGTCTCCAGCTCTTCTAAGTAGTCAGCCGGAACGGCCTCCTGAGCCACCAAGCCCGCTAAGAAAATAAAGGAAAGTAAGGTAAAAAATAATCGGTTCGGGTACATGAATGGTAGATAGTCGTAAATAAATCACTAGGCTTTTTGAAAAACCCAAGCTTGCCAGCCTTCTCTTTCACGGTGGCTATTCACCGAAAAACCGCTACGAATAGCCGCTTCCTCAACGAGCACAGCATCTTGCGCTAAGATACCGCTCACTAATAACAAAGCAGCCGGCTGCATACGTTGATATAACGATGCTAAACTATCCAATATTACATTTCTATTGATGTTAGCTAGCACCACCGCAAAGGTTTCCCGCTCATCTACATCGGCTAGTGTGCCGTGAGTAACTACCTCTAACTGAACACCGTTTCTTTCGGCATTTTCTAGGGTATTTTCATAACTCGGGTATTCAATATCCACCGCCCAAGTAAAACCAGCTCCCAGCCGTTTGGCTAAGATCGCTAAGATGCCCGTACCACAGCCATAGTCTAAAACCCGCTTCCCTGCTAGATCGATACTAAACAGCAGCTCGCTCACCATGTAAGTAGTCGCGTGATGCCCCGTGCCAAATGCCATCTTCGGATCGATAACCAACTCCTGCTGCACACCCTGCATAGGGGCATGAAAAGTGGCTCGGATGCCCAGCAAATCACCTATCTGTATGGGAGAAAAATTCTTCTCCCATTCCTCGTTCCAGTTTTTATCTTCCACGCCCGACACGGTGAAGGTGAGCGGAAATTGCTCGCTCAAGGCTGCTATATCTAATAGTGCCTGCTCGTGTTCCGCAGCTAGCCGGTAAGCTTTTACCCCTACTGCTGTCTCTTCAAAGGCTTCAAAACCATCGCTCTCTAGGAAAGCAATCAGTATGTCTGCATTGGCATTACTTACTATGTTGTATTCGTTGTACAATTTAATGATTTTTTATGGCTAGTTCACTTCATGATTGCTGCGCGCGCTGGCTTCCCTCCAACCACTATAGCAGCAGGCAAAGGTACAAAACAAAGCTACAAACCGAAAGGCGAAACCAAGGCTTATACACCAAAACCACACCACTAGATATTTCCGTGCGCTGAGCCAGCAAAACTAAAAGCTAAAGT
>DAINNZ010000138.1:0-10701 GCA_036735605.1 Lewinella sp.
CTTCCACTTCTTGGAGGTGGCTCAAAGGTAGATATACACAGAAAGTAGCGCGGTGACCTGCGTCAAAACACAGATTGATATATATCATTTTCGCTCGTTCATAACCCGCCGAACAAGTTAAAGGGGTTGGCTAACGCAGGGGCAAGGGCTACTTTTCCGAGTCGGTCACAGCCGCTTCTAATTGGTTTACTTCTTCGGGTGTGAGCGCGCGCCACTTTCCGCGGGGGATGTTGGCCAGTTGTATGTGCATAATGCGGGTACGGCTGAGCTTTTTTACTTCATAGCCCAAAAAACTACACATCCGCCGAATTTGCCGATTTAAACCTTGAGTGAGGGTGATACGAAAGCTGTAATCATCTAAGCGAACCACTTCACAAGGCAGGCTGATAGTGTCTAGTACCGGTAAGCCCTCGCTCATACGGCGTACAAAGCGGTTCGTCACACGCTTGTCAACCTGAACAATATATTCTTTTTCATGCCCATTGCCAGCACGAAGAATTTTGTTGACAATGTCGCCGTCGTTGGTCAAGAAAATTAAGCCTTCCGAATCTTTATCAAGGCGGCCAATGGGAAAAAGCCGCTCGGGGTATTTGATGTATTGGATGATGTTTTTCGGCTCGCGAGGATCCGTTGTGCATACGATACCAACGGGCTTATGGAAAGCTATATATACCCTTGGCTGATCGTAGGGCACCAAAGGCTGGCCGTCGATACTTACCCGATCGCCAGGCAAAACGCGGTTGCCTTTTCGGCTAGGCTGGCCATTAATCTGCACCCGACCAGCATCAATCATCGCATCCGCTTCCCGCCGAGAGCACAAACCAGTGCTACTGATATACTTGTTGAGGCTAATAGAATGATCGTCAGGGGACGTAACGGACTCCATGAATTGACTTAATTTTACCACAAAGGTAGGGCTTATTAAGTGACCTCGCTGAAAAAAAACGTCTTTACCTCGGTTTTGTGCTTTAGTGTACCTTTGCACCACAAAACTACCTTTGCCCCTGCGTCAGCCAAATTCAAAGTATTGACCGCAACAAAGGAAGATTCATTTAAAAAATCTCATACTTTATGAAATCGCAATTACTATCTTTTCTTTTTATCCTTGCGTTGCTACCCTTGCAGTTGGTTGCACAAGAGGAAGCAGCGCCCAAGCTAGGCTGGGAACGCGGCGCGGGTATTGGCCTTGACTTTGCACAGCTTTTACAGATCAACCCGAAACAAGGTGCAGGCCAAAACCGCATGGGATTCGGCAGCGCAACTACTTATTTTGCTAACTACAAAGGAAAGCGCAATAGCTGGGATAACCAAGCAGCTTGGCAATTCGGCATGCAGCGCCTCGGTTCCGGCATCATCGCGCAAGGCACAGGGGATGCTAAAATTCCTTTCCAGAAGTCTTTGGATGAACTACGCCTCAACTCAAAATATGGCCAAAGTATCAAGGAAGGTGGTAAGCTCTACTATGCCAGCTTGTTCAATTTCCTTAGCCAAGTAACGCCCACTTACCAGGGTAATGATGCTTTCCCCGGCAACTTCGTGAGCGATGTTTTCAATGAAGGCCGCTTACTATCGAAGCTGTTTGCGCCAGCAACGCTGCAGTTCTCAATTGGTTTAGACTACAAGCCAAACGATAAATTCAGCATTTATTACTCACCGATTGGTGCCAAATTCATCATCGTAGGCGATGATCGCGTAGCCGCGCTGGGTGTGCACGGCAACCCTGTAGTGCGCGACGCCAATGGTGTGGTTACTTCTTTTGATAAGGTGGATAGTCAACTGGGTTCTACCTTGAAAGCGGGCTACGCCAATTCCTTCAACGACGGAAAAGTTTCTTTTACTAGCAACTTACTGCTTTTCTCCAACTACTTGAACAATCCGGAAAATATTGACGTGGACTGGAATAATGCGCTTGGTTACGAGCTGTTCAAAAACTTTCAAGTACAGCTATTACTCAACGTTTTTTACGATGATGATATGCTGATGCAAATTACCGACTATAATGCCCCTGGTGGCGTGAGCGGCCTAGGTAAGCGCGTGAGCCTTACACAGCAGATTCTGCTTACCTATGCAAAGACGTTTTAGTTCACCTCCCCACACACTAGGTGAACACCCAACCGACCACTCTCGCCAGCCGGCGGGGGTGGTTTTTTATTTCTGCTAGGCCTTATTGGTGTTGTAGGGCTGGCTGATCCCAGTCTGTGCCGGTGTTGTCCTCGCGCCGGTGAAAGCGCTGTAAGGCATCTTGTATGCTTAAAAACTGCCGCTCGGAGCCTAGGGTTTCCATGATACCCATTTGATAGAGCTTATCTCTCACCGGTCCAATAGCACCAACTAGATAGAAGTCAATTTTTTTAGCCTTTAGGTGTGCGAGTAGTTTTTCTAATACGTAGCCGCCGCTAGTATCGAGGTAATGAATGGTGTGTGCGTCGAGGAGGACGAGTTGCAATTGCGGACTTTGTTGGCGAATAAGTTGCCGCACTTTCTCTAGGAAAAAATCGGCATTACCGAAATACAGCTCGCCATCGAAACGTAGGATGAGCACGCCTGCTTCACGGCGGGCTTCTGGGAAGCGATCGAGGTTGCGAAAAGCATTGGTGCTCGGCAAACGGCCTAGCTCGGCTAAGTGAGGCCGAGAGGATTGCAGGATGAAAAAAGCCAAGGAAAGCAAGATGCCAGCACTGATGCCGAGCTGTAAGCCACCGAATAAGGTAAGTAGGAAGGTGACCAGCCAAGCTGCCCAATCGCGCTTATCTAATCGCCAAAGGCGGCGCATTTCGCCTACATCGAATAGGCTTTTTACAGAAAGAATGATAACGGCCGCCAGCACGCTGATGGGTAGCGTTTCAAATAAAGGCATCATAAAGGCCGCTGCCACCAACAATCCCACAAAAGCGATAAGGCTGCTCAGGAAGGTGGTACCTCCGTTTTGCTCCACTACCGCAGAGCGGCTAAAACTAGCGGAGGTAGGGATCGATTGAAAGAAGGCACCTACGATTTTGGAAGCACCTAAAGCCACTAGCTCGCGGTTGGGCGCTGGCTCGTAATAGTCGTGTTTTTCGGCTAGCGTTTTAGCAATCGAGAGTGTTTCTACAAAACTGATTAGCGCCAGTACAAAGGCCATAGGTAGCAGTTGGCTAAGTAGCCCAAGATCAAAAGTAGGGAGCGAAAAGCTAGGCAGGCCAGTTGGTAAATCGCCAATAATAGCCAAGCCTGCCTGCTCCCAAGCAAGCAAGGCAGCCGCTAAGCCCGTAAGTAATAGCCAAATAAAGGTCACGGGTAGCCGATCTGCCAGCTTCCGCTGCAAAAACGATAAGGCTACCAAACTACTAAGACCCACCACGCTAGTGAAAAGATGTGCCTGCGGCAACTGCCGGCCTATTTCCAACAACTGCTCATGGAAATACCGAGTGGGCGCAAGCTGTAAGCCAAGCAATTCTTTAAACTGAGAAAATACAATCAACACAGCCGCCGCAGCCACAAAACCACTGATCACAGGCCGACTCAAAAAGCTGATTAAAACGCCCAAGCGAAGTAGCCCAAACGCCAACTGAATCAGTCCAGCTAAAGCAGCTAACAGTAAAATAGCCTCCAAATAAGCGGCTGTATTCGGCGTTGCTAGCTGCGCTAAGACGGATATAGATAGTATGCTCGCCAAGGCCGTAGGCCCCACCGATACATGTGGCGAACTTCCCAATAAAGCATACACCAGCATGGGTGCTAAAGCTGAATAAATACCATAGATTGGCGGCACGCCCGCTAGCATTGCATAGGCCATTGCCTGCGGAATGAGCAGCACCACCAGCGTGAGCCCCGCTTGCGCATCTTGCCGTAGGCCGAGGGCTCCGTAAGCTGTTGGTTTAGCCCACCATGTAGGAAAAGAAAACATGCTGCAAGATAGCGTATAAGGCGAAAAGGAAGGTAGTGAATCCTTTGTTAATCATAATTTAGATTGAAAATTAGCTATTCCATCGCCGGCTCTCCCAAACAGCCGGTAGCCTAAGCGGCTGAGTGCCGCCTACGGACACTGAACATAGCATCTCTAATAATTAACCCTCTGTGCTGCAATCAAGGGCTTCTCGGGTAAAACCGAACTTTTATCCAGCCTATTACGTTGAAAAACTACTAATCGTTATACCATGCCCCAACCCACGCCACCACCTACTCACCCGCATGAAGGAACTTACTGGGAAGAACGCTACGCCCTCGGTGAAACTGGCTGGGATGTAGGCCAAGTTGCTAGGCCACTCAAGGAGTATATCGATCAGCTCACAGATACCTCTCTGCGTATCTTGGTGCCCGGTGCGGGCAATGCCCACGAGGCAGAATACCTCTGGCAAAAGGGCTTTCGGCAGGTCTTCGTGGTGGATATTGCCGCAGCTCCCTTGGAAAATTTCGCCCGCCGGCTGCCTAATTTCCCGAAGGAGCAATTGCTACAGCAAGATTTTTTTGCGCTCTCTGATCAGTTCGACCTAATTCTCGAACAAACTTTTTTCTGCTCTTTTTATCCCTCCCCCGATAACCGTAGCCGTTATGCGGAGCAGGTGTACCGGCTGCTCAAGCCAGGGGGTAAGCTCGTTGGGCTTTGGTTTTGCTTTCCCCTAGACCCTGAGCGTGGTCGCCCCCCCTACGGCGGTAGCCAAGCGGAATACCTTACCTACTTCCGGCCCTGGCTAGCGCAGCGCAGCTTTGAGCTGTGCTACAATTCTATCCCAGAACGCAGTGCTACCGAGCTCTTCGGCATCTGGCAAAAAACACGATTATAACTGCTTCCCCCCCTCTCGCTTGTTTATAGCCTACTAGATAACGCTATTCTGTTGACTACTTATGGCTCTGTCCGTTAATCAGTCCTTTGTTCTTTTCGTTCGGTTCAATTAAGTCCCACCTATTTCCGTACAAGTCTTCAAATACAGCAACGGTTCCGTATTCAAAGTCTTGAGGTGGTCTTACAAAAGTTATTTCTCTGCTTACAAATTTTTCGTAATCTCGCCAAAAGTTGTCAGTGAAAAGAAACAGGAAAACTCTTCCTCCTGATTGATTGCCTACGCATTCAGTTTGCCGTTCATTCGCAGCTTTCGCTAATAATAAACTGCATTCATTCGCTCCATTGGGTGCTAATATTACCCACCTCTTTTCGTTACTCAGCTTAGTGTCTTCTAGTAACTGGAAATCAAGTTTTTTAGTGTAGAAATCAATAGCGTCATCGTAATCGTCAACAACTAAGGCAATATGTGCTATCCTTTGATACATTTATCGTTTTTTTGTGTCCATTCGATCATAACGGATGATTATGGGATGTAACATTTTGGAATTTTCAACTAGGTCGTAGTCGTCTTGTAAGGATTTCGGGCTGTTTGTTTATAGTCTTCCAAGTCAGAATGCACAAATTCTGGGTTGGAAGACTATACAATGACCGCTAACTCGCTAATAGCTGCTCGCGGCCGTTTGATAACTTGCCGAACAAGTCTATTAGCGTGCATCACTAAAAAAGAGCCACTCGATTGCCTTGGGAAATTCCTGCCCCCAGCGCGCTTCATTATGCTGCCCTTGTGGGTCCACTTCTAAGCGAAAGATCACTTCCGAAGCACCTTGCTGCTTTTTGAGCTCGCTTTTGAAACGCTCCAGGTTGGGTACCATCGTGCTACTTTCAGCACCACCACCGTAGAGGTAGATGCGACCGTTGAACTCATTGGTGAGATCTACCAACTGGAAGGGAATGTTGGGTGCTACCCAGAGCGAAGGGCTAAAAATCATCAGCTTGTCATACACCTCCGGATACATCATACCGGCATAGATGCTGATTAAGCCGCCGAGCGAACTGCCTCCAATCCCTGTATGGCGGGCTTCAGGCAGCGTCCGGAAATGCTGGTCGATATAAGGCTTTAGTGTGTCGGCTAAGAAACGAACATACTTCTTCCCATCCCCACGGCCTAAAGTGGTTTTGAAACTAGGTAAAAACTCACCCATCCGCTGGCTTTCGGCATGGTCGATGGAGACAATAATCAGATCGCCCAAACCCATTTCAGCTAGCATAGCCATCCGCTTATTAACCCCCCAGCTGCCGTAGGGCGCAAAATCATCGAAGAGGTTTTGCCCATCCTGTAGGTAAAGCACAGGGTAGCGTTTTTCGCTACTGTAATAATCGTGGGGCAATAGAGCCGCAATGCGGCGCGTACGAATCAGTTGCGGTATTTCAAAGGCTTCGTCGATGACTTGAATAAGCGGCAAGAACTGCTCTTGATAAAAAAGCCCATCAGCAGCCCAGCGTTGTACCCAGTCGATGTATTCCCAGGGGTAAGCAGTTAATACGCTGCGGTTGGGCACATATTCCCCAAATCTACTTAGTTCCACACTCGACCAACCGCCTCGGGTGTATTTATACTCTGTGTATTTAACCGCTGGGTCTAAAGTGAGATGAATTGCATATTCCCCCGCTTGCCCAGTGGGCTGCATTTGGTAAGCAGGGTGTTCAGGGTTCCAATTGTTGAAAGTGCCCGCCACATATACCGGGCGGTCATCATCAGGGGTTGTCCTCAGCAGCAAGTGTCTGTTCATTCGCTAATCCAATCTTGATTCGCTAATCCAATCTAGGGGGCAAACTTACAGCAAGCTATTTTGGATTCCTAATTTTAAACTGCTTTAAAAACAGCGAATTGGTTTTTTCTGTTCAGCAAACCAGGTGCCAACTCAAGTGGCTACGACCTTAGCCTAAGTTGGTTCCGCCTACTATGCTGAGCCACTTTTGCGCTAAAAAACTACCCTTGCCCCTGCATTTTGCCAAAATTAAGACAGGAGATTTGCTGAAAAGTGAAAGCGAATTTGTCAGGATTGATACTTCCTTACGTCATTAGAGAGTTGTTCGGCTGGCTAGCAAAGGGCTCTGTGAACGGTGAATTTTTGCAGCCCTTCGTTAAAAAAGGCTGACCCAACGAACAAGTCTATTTTAAAAATAGTAAACAACATGGCAGAGCAAAGCTTTTGGTATTTAGAAAACATTGATTTACGGCAGTTTTTTTGCCCAACGAGCTTGGAACAAAGGAACGATAAGCGGCACTTCACTTTTGGAGCCAACCACTACGTTTACTTACCCCAAGAGCCGGCTCAGTATATTTATCTGATTCATCAAGGCCGTATCAAGATAGGGACTTATAGCGAGGAGGGAAAAGAGATCACGAAGGCCTTCTTAGGCCCTGGTGAGGTCTTCGGAGAGCTGGCTCTAGTAGGGCTTGAAAATCGCCGCGATTTCGCCTTCGCTATGGAGGCAACTCAAGTGTGCCTACTAGAAAAAGCCGATATGCGGCAGCTACTACGCGAACGGAGCGAATTGCAGCAGTTCTTTATGAAAATGATAGGGCAGCGAACTTTACAACTAGAGCAACGGCTGGAAGACTTAGTGTTCAAGAGCAGCAAGCGGCGCATACTAGAGTTTCTGGTTGAGTTAACCCAAACCCAAGGTAGGCCAGTGGGCCAAGAAGTGGAGGTGCGCCAAATGCTAACCCATCAAGAGATAGCCGACCTAACGGCCACTAGCCGCCAAACAGTGAATGGTGTTATGAATGAACTGCGCGACCTAGGGATTATCAGCTTCAACCGGCAGCGAATGTTGTTGCGAGCGGTAGAACAGCTCAATAGCCTAGCTAAGAACCATTAAAAAACGAAGGAAAAGCCTGCACAATATTTGCATGATTGCGTACGAAGTTGTACCTTTGCACTCCAAAATTAGCGAAGCAATGAAAAAAGATCTTCACCCGGGAAATTTCCGCAAAGTAATTTTCCGCGATATTACAGCCGATACGGCTTGGTTAGGGCAGTCTTGTGCGTCTTCTCGTGAAACGGAAACGTGGGAAGATGGCAAGGATTATCCGCTGGTAAAGCTAGAGATTAGCAGCCAATCTCACCCTTTTTTCACGGGTAAAATGGCGTATGTCGATACCGCAGGCCGGATCGATAAATTCAACAAGAAATTCGGCGCGAGCCGATTCGCTAAGAAAGATTAGTATTTGCTTGCTTCGCAAGCAGTATCTTTTTAAGCTACCGCACGGCAATAAGCCCGAGTCCTTCTTCAGAAGGCTCGGGCTTATTGCGTTGTGTAATAGCGGGCAAACCACTAGGGGGTAAGGCTAAGAGAGCCAGATCAAGCGAAGTGCCACTAAAGACGTTGATATCCACTGGCTGCGGAATACCTGCCAGGCGGCCACTATCTGTGAACTGCCAAAAAGCGAAGGTGCGCCCGTCTGCTAAGAGCGGAATTTCAGCCTTATAGCGAGCAATCCATATCGGGTATAGCGGAAAGTGCCCAGCCAGATAGCGATTGTAAAACTTTTGGCCAGTGTAGAGGATGGGCCGAACGCCATAGCGTTTTTCCACCAGGTCTAACCACTGCTGTATGTGTTGTATGAAAGCGGCAGCGTTAAGCATGCCTCGTTCTTCAATATCGAGCACTGGCGGCAAGTCGCCCGGTCGTAATTCGCCCACTTGGCTCAAGAAATTGTTGGCTTGTAGCTGTGCATCCACACCAGGCTTATAGTAATGATAGGCACCTCGGCGAACCGCCGTTTCAGCGATCGCTGCCCAGTTGTACCTGAAAGTTTCATCCACATGGGTGCCGCCTTCTGTTGCTTTCACAAAAGCAAATTCAAGGCCGCTAGCGGCTACCTGTGGCCAGTCAATCGCGCCTTGATGCCTGGAAACATCAATTCCCCAAACCGCGAAATCATCCGCAGGATGTTGCACCGGCCCACAGTTGGCTAGTAGCATGCTGAGCAACACAAAAAAGAAGAAGCGGAGGGAAAATTGGCTTTGGGACATACAGTTGCTATGCTTTGGAAGAAGTACATGGCCTTATTCCGCCACTAAAATACGGCTTTTTCTCATAAGTAGCACACAAAGTGCTGAAAAAGTCGAATAGCAGACGTTTGGCTGCTTGTTTTGCCTCTTGCTTTGAAGCCTGTTTTTACCACTGCTACTCTGGTCGGAGTATTGCTCGGATATTCCAATTAACGCTCTCGCCGCTGCTTTGGCGGAAGGTTGTCCAGTCGGGGTCATTGGCATACAGGATGAAATCGCCACCGGCTTTGTTCGGGCCTGCATCACAACCGACGGACTGCATCTGCCGGTCGTGCGTAACGGCAATGGTAATCCAGATGTCTTCCTCAAGTAAATCGACCGGAGCATTCAGGATATGATTATTCCAACCAGTTGTGGTGATGCGGTTGGTAATGTCGCGCTCATAACGTACAGGCCCCGGGCTGGTAGGAGAGCCCTGGCCATAGATGACCACTTCTACTCTTTGCGGAATTTCGCCTAGGAAAAAGCGGATGGTTTCTAGCTCTCGACCAGTGAAATTGGCCACTTCTGCGGCAGTAAAACGAGCCGATAGTTCATGAAGACCAACGGGCAAAATAGGCCCAGTCAGGTTATTGCCATCGTGGGCTAGTAGGTCTTGGCTCAAGCCATCGTCATCTTTGCAGCTTGCTGCAAAAAAGAGAACGCCAAGCAGGAGGAGGGATAAGGAAGAAAATTTCATAGCTACTTATTATTTTGGTTTAATAAAATGGTAGTAAACGAACAAAACGCTAGCGGAATAGGCAAAGATAGGCCATTTTTGCGTGTTTTTTTGCCCGTAGGGCAGGGGCAAGGGCTGCTTTGTAGCGCAAGACGTACTCAAAGGCTTGCTAGTTTATAACGCCACGCATCTTCGCTTGTTGCTGCACAAAGATCGGTCAATAGCTCTTAATAAAGGCCTACGATAAAGCTAAATATTTCTTAAAGTTGCCGAATCTAAAGAAGGGATGGTTGGCTCTAGGATGGAGACTGATCGCTTTTATGCGCTAGCGCGCTTTGCTACAAGCAGTTAGGTGCCGAAGCGGCTGGGTAAAATAAATTGCAGCAAAAAGTTGCAGAAATGAAAAAACACCTTATATTTGTGTTATAAACAAACAAAAACAACGAATTATGGAACAAAATTGGTGGATTCACCTACTCACAGCACTCATCCCCTTGGCCGTTGGCTCCTTGTATTACTCACCCCTAGTGGCTGGAAATGCTTGGATGAAAGCTAATAAGTTCACAGAGCAAGACCTCGAAGGCGCTAATATGCCGCTCACGCTAGGTCTTGCCTATGTAGCGAGCCTCTTCGTTTCAGTCTTACTTTCTTTCATGGTGGTGCACCAGCTGCATTTGGATAGCATCCTGATCGATACCCCCGGTTTTGGGGAGGAAGGCAGTCCCCTCACGGCCTATCTAGCTGACTTTTACGAAAAGTATGGCACCAATTTCCGCACTTTCAAGCACGGTGCTTTCCATGGTGCTTTTATGGGCTTGCTTTTTGCAGGCTCCGTAGTGCTTATCAATGCCCTTTTTGAAAGAAGAAGCTTTCGATACATTCTCATCCACACTGTTTACTGGATGATCACACTGGCTTTGATGGGCGGGGTTATTTCTGCATTTTTCTAAACCTACTTAAGTTCTAGGTTTACACATTTGGATAGAGTCGGCTCACACTTAAGGAGAGTCGGCTCTATCCATTTTAAAACGAATCGGTTGCACCTTTAGCTGTCGCGCTTTGCGGCTGCCTGCGAGGGGGCGAGGCAGGCTCGAATCACCAGAGATTAGCGTAAATATCGCCTTCTACGCTATCTTACTATGTTTAAACAGCTGTAGTTTTGTTTTCGCTGATTGTTTTGCTCGGACTTGGGGAATCTG
>DAINNZ010000139.1:0-10505 GCA_036735605.1 Lewinella sp.
GAAGTTTACCATCATCAAAGTGACCATGATGTGTAATCCATTGTTGGCCAAATAATTGAGCTGGCCAAGTATCGTTGAGGTAAAACTTGCTACTGTCGCTACGGTATAAAAAGGCATGCGTGCTCGTCCGAAAGCCCACAACGGGTTTGCCACTATCCACGTAGGCTAGGATGTAAGCTAGCTCTTCGTCGGGCAGTTCGCGAAAACGGAGGAAGAAGACGGCTAAATCTGCTGTTTGGAGTGCCTCCAAGCCCTCTAAATGCTGCTGGTAGCCAGGCTGAATTTGTCCGCTGCTATCCTTGGCATAAACGATGCTGGTAGTGGCTCCTAGTTCGCGCGCTATAATCTTCGCTAACATCGGCATAGATTCCTCCGAACGGTATTCATCATCACCGGTTACAAACACGATATGCGGTGCTTTCGTAGAGGGAGTGGCTGCCTCCTTCGCAGGCTCACAGGCTGCGAAAAATACAAAAAATAAGCAAAAAATAGATAAATGTTTAATCATATACTTGTTATTGTAAGCTAGCAGCTGTCCAGAAGCTCTTTTTATCGCTCACTTGGGCCCTAACTTGAGCTACCTTGGCGCTGCTAACGGGGCTAGCCTTATTGCCAAAGCTGTTGCGGATATAAGTAAGCACGGCAGCCACCTCCTCGTCGGATAAAAGCCCACCAAAGCCAGTCATAGGAACTTGACCGCTATATAGCTGTCCGTTTACTTCTAGTGGGCCTGCTAGCCCGTTAAGTGCGATTTTTATCAATCGCTCTTCGTCGCCCACCACCCAATCAGGACTTCCGGATAAAGGTGGGAAGCCAGCATTTTGGAGCCCTTTTCCATCAGCTTGGTGGCATGTAACACAGTAGCCTTCCCGGTTGTAAATCGCATGGCCTTGCAGATAAGCGGCTTTTTCTTTGCCCTCCAGATTAGTAGTAGCGGCAAGGGCGGGAGCTCGTTGAATAGGCGTCCCGTTTAGGTTAGCTAGAGCGTAGGCATAGGGTTCTAGCATCCAATCATCCATAGGCTGACTAGCCACAGCAGCCAAAACGGTATTCCCTGCTTCAAGCGGCAACCAAGAGGCCGCTACAATAGCAGCAAGGCGCACACGACCGTGCGGGTCTTTCGCCGCTTTTTCTAAGAGTGCTACTTGCGTAGCTACTTGGTGGCCATTGTAACGAAGTGCTTGAACGGCCGCCGCACGAACACGATGATCCTTGGCGGCTAAAAGTTGTTGTAACAGTGGTTGCTGTATGGCATTAAGGCCCCAACTTACCCAGAGAGCTTCTAGTAGATTTTGCTCGTAGGTAGGTGCTTGTGGATCTAGTGCGTTTGTCCAGTTCGTTAAGGCCGTTAATACGGCTTCTTTTGGACGACCCCGCAGTAGGCGCCGAATTCGATAACGCGTCCGATAATCTGAAGTAGCTAATAACTGTACTAATTCGGTAGTGCTAGCAGCTGGCAGTTCTACGGCTACGGCGAGCGGACGAGCAGGATAGGTAATCCGATACACCCGCCCATGGACATGATCGCGTAAGGGGTCGCGAGCATTGTGCTGCATGTGCCCCACTAACACATTGTGCCAATCTACTACATACAAGGAGCCATCGGGCGCAAATTCTAAGTCAACTGGCCGAAAGTTCGGATCGCTACTGCGCAGCAGATCTTGACGGTGGCGCGAAGCGTAGCCCGTGCCGTCTTCCAGCAATTGATGCTGTTTAATTCCTAGGAAGCCAATGGTATTATTGAGGAGCAAATCGCCTTGTACCGCCTCGGGAAAATGCGGAGAAGAGACGAACTCCAAGCCAGAAGTAGGCCTTACTTTATGCGCCTCTTCAATGAGTTCCCTCGATACAGGAGAGCTGATGCCGTAGCGAGGCAAGAGTGTACTGGGTAGCATCCATCGCAGTGCGGGCCCCGAAGTCTCTAAGAAAAAAGGCTGGCCGAAGTCGTCGAAGGCTGTTCCCCAAGGGTTAGGGATAGGAATTTGAGCCGTTCGTTCCAGATGACGGCGCTGGGGGTTGAAACGATAGAAACCACCATTGGTGCCTCGCACAGGGCCATAAGCCGTTTCTACATTGGTGTGTAAGAAAACCCCCTCGCCCATATAGATGGCACCAGAGGGATCGGCACAAAAAGCAGAAATAACGTGGTGCGTATCATGGTCATCGAAACCACTGAAGATAATTTCGCGCTGGTCGGCTTTGTCATCTCCGTCGGTATCGCGGAGCAGTAGCAGGTGGGTGCCTTGGCTAACGTAAACACCTTCGGGGGCGAACTCGAAGCCAACAGGCAGGTGTAAACTATCGGCAAAGATGGTTTGCCGATCAGCCTGACCATCGCCGTTGGTATCTTCTAAGATGAGGAGTTTATCATTAGGCCTCGGATCGCCGGGGCGCCAGTGAGGGTAGCTGGGCATCACGGCCACCCACAAACGACCTGCGTCGTCGAAAGCTAATTGACAGGGATTGGCTAAATCAGGGAACGTTTGCTCGCTAGCGAAGAGCGAAATCGCATAACCATCCGCCAAGGTGAAGCTAGCCAAAGCTTCCGCGCCGTACAAATAGCGAAGGGCACCACGCTCAAAGTTGCTCTCTACGGCTGGCAGCGGGCCACTTCTGGCGTCGGCGGCTACCAAATCGTAGGTTAGACCCTGCGCGATTTGCCAAATTGCCGTATCGCGATGGAAGGTCATTGCTCTGATTTTTTGTAGCTCGGCGGGGTAATTATCGGGGCCGAAGGGGGCGTAGCGCCTACCGAAAACATGAACGCCATTGGGGATTTTGTAATCCATGTGCCAATGCCAGTTTTTGTCCGTCACGGCTTTATAAATTTGCTCCCTATTGGGGGCGGCTTTGCGCTTGCCAAACAGCTGGGTACTTAGATAATCAGCCAGCCACTGTTGGCCTGCTTGATTGAGTTGGAAGCCATCCGAAGTATAGGCAGTGGTAGCCGAAAAGGTAGCTTTGCTCGGTGTATATAGATCCACGAAAGCAACGCCAGCAGCTTCGCAAACGGCTTGCATAGCTTGGGTGTAAAGGGCTAGGTTTTCATTCAGTACTTTACCATCTGGTAAATCTAAATCACTTGCCAAATTTTGGTAGGCCGTTGGACCAATAAGAACTAGGCGGGGTGGCCTTTTGCCATTGTACTGCTGTTGCAGGCTATGTTGTATGAAAGCGGCTAGTTCTCCTTTAAATAAAGGCAAAGCGGCTGAGCCACCAAAGGCTTCATTCGCCCCGAAGAAGGCAAGAATTACATCCGCTTCCAAGCGTTCCAGCCATTCATCCGGCGTTTCGAAGTGGCCTTCACTGCCGCTGGGCTGTGCTAGCTCCTTTTGGTAGGCCTCCGCTCCTGAAAAAGCCCAGGGTGCTGGCAAGCCCGCTTGTGGCCGAAAGCCTGGCGTATTGCCCCCATCGCAGAGGTTGCGGATGCGAATACGCTGCTGTGCATAGCGTTCATAGATCGCCGTTTCGAAGGCAGCATCCTGCATCATTTGTGCACAGAGGTTGTTGCCGAGTAAAACGACTTGCTCATTCCCTGCCAAAGTGAGTATTGGTTGCTGTTTTGCCCCGCAACCGAAGTAGCTGCTTCCCAACATAAGCAGCGAAAACCCGTAGGCGAAGAGGGGTAGTTGGTAGATGTGTCTCATATCATCGAAGTAGGTGCAGCTGCGAAATAGTAGCCGACACTTGCGCTACAAAATAGACCTTTGCCCCTGCATTCATGCCCGCCTAACCGTATGGGCTTTAAACAGAGCGAGCGAAGCGGCAGCCAACAACTGTATTAAGTAAGTACGCAGGCAAAGGCCTCGATTTTGACGTATTAGACTGTTTTGGCAGGTCATGAACGAGCGAGTTGCAAAGAGCGGGAAAGATAGTCGCTTTTGTTTATCTTTCCTAACAACTCGGCTAAAAACTCCAGTCTCGCTTCCAAATATCGATCAAATCAAAGCCGATTTTCCAAGTAGTGCTTGGTGCATGCCTATTGTTGTCGGCCAATACGCCGAATACCCCCACGCGAAGCCTGCGGCGGGCGCCAATTTTAAAAACGCGCTCTACACCAGCAAAAACTTCCTGGTGCCGATAGTTGCCTTCTTCTAACCAGAGTAAACCGCCGCCTACCACCGTTTTAAGGCGGGTCTTTTTGAGCAATGGAATATTGTTGATGATCGCTCCGTTGAAATGATGGATAAAGTGCAATTCGCCGTGCAAACGCGTAGTTGTCAGGGAAGTATCTAAGAGCTGAAAAGACCGCAAGGGATCGGAGTACAAAAAGGGATCCGACTGCCGGAAGCGCTTCCAGTCCACAAACCGAAGGTCATCGGTATTTACAAACTGTCCTAGCTGGGCGCGGTAGCGGGTGTTGCCTAAGGCGCCTAGGATAACTTCTTGCTCTAGGGCGGCTTCAACATAATCAAAGCGGATATCACTACCCAAGGTTTTATCCCAGCCTCGGCGGTGCATCAGGCTAAAAGTGGGCCATTTACTACCGAGAATGACTTTCCGGTTGGGTTCGCGCATATAGCGTTGCGCTGGGGTAAAAGACAGCGTATGCGTGCTGATGAAGGCTTGGTAGCGGTCAAAATCGAGCAATTCCTCCTGATCTTCTACCACATCACTGAGGAAAGATGTTGTTTGATAGCCCGTGATTGGCCGGCGATCACTCCATTCCAAACGCGACTCAATCCGAAGGCCGTTCACGATTTCGATCCCTTGGCCAATACGAATCGCATCATGGAGAATGTAATTAGAAGGCTTGAGGAGATTAAGGTAGGCATCAAACTGATTGACCGACTCAAAAGAGCGGCCACCGCTAAGGGAAACATCGCCTTGTCGAAAAGGATCATAGCGAAACCATGTGCTAAAATTGCCTTGTACATCGCGGTTTTTAAGCCCTACATCCAAGGTGCCTGAGCTACTCCATATCCGGCCACTTTCGTAGCGTTGGAAATTGGAAACATAAGGCCCCACGCGCCAGCCGCCTACCGGACTAAAATCGAGGGTGGAGGCCAATGGCCCCACATAGAAGTGCTTCTTTTTACGGTAGTTGCGCACCCCTACCCCATCCCAGAGGACTTCTAGTAGATTAACCTTATTGTACAGTGCCTCAATACTATCCTTATAGGCGGGGCTGTTATGAACGGCCTGTACACTATCGCGGTAGTGTACCATTTTGGCCTCTTTCTCGGCAAGGGCTTCGGTGCGGCTTTGCGCCCAGTAGTCTTGGCCACGGTTATAGGCGTCTTGGTTCATAACAGCCACTTCATTGCCGAAAAAATTATCGGGAAAAGCATAATTGGGCTCGTAATCGGAATAGCGCAACAGCGTTTTGCCCTCAAAAGTCGTTTTCTTCCCCTGCTTAGCCGTATAGTAGAAGGCTTGCTGCTCCACCCGCCAAAGCGTATCCCCCACGGCAAGGTAGGACTGCTCGATGCTAAAAGCATCGGCAAATCGCAGCGTAGGCTTCGGCAGTTCGAAACGCAAGCGATTAATCGTCCAACTGCCTTCATTGATAAAAAGCGTGCCTCGCACCGTAGCATTGCCCTCCTTTCTAGGCTGCACTTCGATTTCATAGACCAATTGGCCCTGTTCGGAGGTCGTGCCCTTGAGTTCATATTTGTAGCTCAAAATTGCATTATTGCTCAGGGGGGATATAATGGGCGCATCCGCAATGCCTGGGAGTGGGATCATATTGCGGTAGAAATTAAAGTCGCTTTGCGCAAAAATAGGCAAAAAAAGCCCGCTAACCGAGCCATAAGCTTGGTAAGCTAAGCGTTCTTCTTTATAGCGATTAGGTGCTTGAAAATTCAGAAGTAGCTCCATTTCCAGCATATTGATACGCTGTAAAGCAGCATTTTCTTCCGCTTTGGCATCGGCCAGTTCTTGGGCAAAGGGATCGGCCGATGGTAAATTTTCAATTTCTTTTTGGCTGTCGCTATCGCTCGCAGGGGCAAGTGTATTGGAAAGCGCAGCGGTTTCTACAGCCTTCACGTAAACGCGACTACGATAGCTTTGTTGTTGGGCTTCATGGGCTGCCTTGTGCGCAATGACACGGCGTATAATGCCAAAGGCAGGGTCTTTCTGGCTAGCGTTTACAGTAATTGCTTCCAACTCCAAGCCTGCCGTAGCCAACTGAATGCTGAGCCAAGTAGTATCATCGGTGAGTAAGATGGTAGTAGAGTAGCTTTCGTAGCCCAAACTGGAAAATACGAGATGATACTCCCCTTCTAAGTCGATAGGCAGCATAAAACGGCCTTCATCGTCGGCTTGGGTGCCGCTGCGGATTTGCTGAACGAAAATATTAGCATAAGGAACAGGCTCCTCAAACTCATTCCGGATGCTACCGGCGATGACCTGTGCGGAGAGGGCTTGTGGCAAAAGCCACCAAAAACCCACGGCCAAGAGTAGCATCGGCCCTGAAAAACGAAAGCGGATAGTAGAAAAAAGGTGGTTCATAGACGGTGGCAGAACACTAGCTAGTGGCTAGCTTTCACTTTGGTAGCTGGATAAAAAAGAAGGGTGGTGCCTTCAACAACCATTAGACGCAGCTAGCCTGAAAAAGTTATATTGTTTAACAGTATTTAACGAACGGAAGGGCTGTGTGATACCAATAAGGTGTTAGAATAGCACAGAACCCACCCTTTTGAGACCTTTTAGCATCTAATAGACGCTATCCAAGACGCTTTCGAACCCTTTCGAACCCTTTAGAACCCTTTGGTAGCCTTCCACAGGCTTTATAGCGAACAAGTGTATTCATTAACACGCAATAAATTGCTTATGCCGTTGCAAAAAAGACGCATGCAGCCAGCTATCAGCGCTGGCAGCATGGCAGATATTGCTTTTCTTCTACTGCTTTTTTTCCTAGTTAGCACCACGATTTTGCAGGAGGAGGGCATTCTGGTAAGATTACCTACTTGGGCTCCGGAGGAGGCCATTACCCCCTTAGCGGAAGATGCTGTACTAACGGTGGCCTTGAATGCCAAAGACGAGCTACTTCTCGAACGAGAAAGCCTACGCATAGAAGACATTCCAGCACGCCTTAAAGCCTATTTATTGGCGGCTTCCTCTCGGCCGAAGATAGTTAGCTTCACGCACGATCGCGCTACCACTTATTCGGTTTACGTGGCGGTGTATGATGCGCTGTTGGCCGGCTACCGTTCGGCGCGGGATGAAGTAGCCAAAAGCCGCTATGGCCTACCTTATACTACGCTTTCAAAAGAGAAGCAAGCACAAATACGGGCCATTGTGCCGATGATAATTTCTGAATCGGAGCCGAGCGACTATGCGGCCATTTGAGAAAAAAAAGCTGTTAACTAACATTTAATGGCATTTTTTAGGCGATGGACAAATGTTTTCATACATTTGACAAACCTTTGACCAAACGCCTTAATCATTATGTTGTCATCAAGGATACTATGGTTTTTAATTCTTCTACTGGCGAATCAGCTATCGGCTCAGATACAAGGGGATACCCTCTATAACGAACTGCCTGCCGAAATTGAGCAACTCATTGAAGACCAGCTAGCTGCCGAAGGAGGCGAGGGGGAAGACTTCGATCTTAATTTCGCTTTTGCTAATTTGGAGGAGTATCGCCGCAGGCCATTAGACCTGAATAAAGCCACCTACGAGCAGCTGTCCGAATTACCCTTTTTCAGCGAAGTACAGATCAGTCAAATACTAGACTATCGCCAGCAGATGAATGGTTTTTTGAATGCCTACGAACTCCAAGTGATCCCCAATTTAACGCTAGAGAGTATTCGTGCAGCCTTGCCTTTCATCCGTGTAGGCGGAGGTATTGACGACCTACAGGTAAGCATCGGGCAAATGCTGCGGGAGAGTGAACGGGATCTTTTCCTGCGTTGGAATCGTTTCGTAGAACCAGCGCGAGGTTTCACGGAAGAAAAGTACCTCGGCGATGCCAATCAATATTTCGTGCGCTTCAAACAACGATACAGCAACAAGATGAGCTTCGGGTTTACCTTAGAAAAAGACCCGGGCGAACCTTTCTTCAAAGGCCCTAATGCGCGGCAAGGCTTCGATTTCATCAGTGCGCATATTTATGCCCGCGATATTAATCGGCGTATCAAGGCCATTGCATTAGGCGACTATACGGTTAATTTTGGGCAGGGTCTCATCCTTTTTACAGGCTTTGGAGCTGGTAAAAGTTCTTTAGTGACTAGCATTCGCCGCAGTGGGCGCACGATCAAGCCTTACAGCAGTGTGAACGAAGCCCTCTTTATGCGCGGAGCGGCTATCACGTTGGGCTTTGGGGAGCAAGTAGAGCTAACCGTATTTGGCAGTCAAAGAGGCCGATCGGGAAGCCTGCTGCAAATAGACAGCACGGAACTAGACGATTTAGAAGATATCCTTTTGGCCGATGTCAGTTCGCTGCGTTTAGATGGGCTTCATCGTACGGAAACAGAGATCGCCAACCGCAATGCCGTGCAGCAAAGCTCGGCGGGGGCGGCCTTGGTCTATCGCTTAAAAAACAACCGAGGCAAAATAGGTTTCAATGGCCTACACGAACGCCTCAGCAGAGGCTTGGCTATTCGAGATCAGGTGTATAACCGCTTTTTTTTCAGGGGTACTCAATTGACGAATGCTAGTATAGATTATTCCTACCGCCTGCGTAACCTAACCTTCTTTGGGGAGGCTGCCCTAAGCGACAATGGCGGTCAAGCCCATCTACATGGTCTTTTAGCCGGTTTGGATCGCTACGTCAACCTAGCAGTTGTTTATCGCAACTATGCGCGGGACTACCAAGCCTTAAATGCCCGCCCTTTCGGAGAAACCAACGGCGGTCGTAATGAGGAGGGGCTCTACTTTGGCCTTGAAGTGAACCCTGCCAAAAATTGGCGTATAGCCGGCTACTACGATATTTTCCGTTTTCCTTGGCTGCGTTTCAATATAGACGCTCCTAGCAGCGGCAGCGAGTGGCGCTTCCGCCTTACTTACTGGCAAAAGCGCAAGCTAGAAACCTATCTGGAGCTAAGAAATGAGCGCAAAGGAGTAGGACTCAAACAAGCCGAACAGCCCATTGATGCTGTTTTTGACCGAGATCGTTTTCAGGCAAGGCTTCATTTTGCCTATAAAGTCAATCCTGCTTTTGAATGGCGAAGCCGCTTCGATTGGGGTTTTACAGATACCGAACCCGGGCAAAGAGCTTATGGTTTTATGCTGTATCAAGATTTTATCTACCGGCCTATCGGCGTACCGATCAGCTTTACCAGTCGGATTGCGATCTTTGATACCGATGGCTACGATGTCCGTTTTTATAACTTCGAAAACGGTTTGCTGTATAACTTCCGTATCCCCGCTTATTATGGACGTGGTACGCGGATGTATCTGAATGTACGCTACAAGGGTATTCGTAATATGACCTTAGAAGCTCGGATTGCTCAAACTTACTTCGCTGATCGGGCTGTGATTGGTTCTGGCAACCAAGCCATTAACCAGCCTCAACGTACGGAGGTGGGTGCCCAAGTGAAACTTAATTTTTAGTTGCTTGTGCTTGTTTTGAATCGATGAGTACTTTAGCTCTTTCGATGATAGCATCTACGCCTTTGAGTTCATCCTCAGGGCCAGTGCTTTGGAAAATATCGGGGGCTATGCCCGTTTCTATATTAGTGCTATCGGGTAAGTAAGTGCGGGTTGCCGAAAGGCGAAACATCCAGCCGTTGGGTAGCTCGAAGGAAACAGGCACGCCGCCACCGCCGCCGCTCTGATCCCCGATAAGCGTTACATTGGGTAAGGTGGACATGAAGGCCGCGAAGAAGTTGGTAGCAGAGTAGCTGTTGCGGTTGATGAGCACAACGATGGGTTTGTTCAGTAGCATACCCGTTGAATCGGCCACCGACCACTGCCCTGCTCCTATTTTCTTCAGTTTTTTTGCAGCAGTAGCTAACTCATCTTCTTCGGACAGCGGCTTGCCTTTGCGTAGCTTTTTAGCATCCTCCTTGATCTTGGCTTTCGCTTTAGCCTCTGCGCGCTTGGCATAATCCACTAGGGGGGAAACAAAGACAGAATCGGGGGTAGAAAAATCTTCTGCTGCTTTCCCTGTCTTGTATTGGATGCTCCCGAAATAAGTTTTTTCGGGAATGAAGCGCTCCACTAAGCGATAAACATTACTTAAACTCCCCCCACCATTACTACGCACGTCGATGATCAGCCCATGCGCACTAGAAAAGCTGTTAAGCACATAATCTAGGTTTTTCTTACTGAAGGATTCCGAGAAAGAGCCATAATAGATATACCCAATGGAATCCATCCAAGTGCTCAGTAAACCACCGGAGGTTTGATATTCCCTCCCCCAGTAATTCCGCAAAAGAAAACCGCTATTAAAGTTAGCAGGGTAGTCTAAATACCAGTCGGCATTGCGCGAACGATTGTTGCGGGTGTAAAGATTTACGTGGCCATCTTCAAGGCTATGCAGCATGGTCGATAAGACGGCATAGAGCGAGTCGTTGTTCAAGCTATCGTGTACTATCGGTCGATAGATGATATCTAAG
>DAINNZ010000140.1:0-10454 GCA_036735605.1 Lewinella sp.
TTTTTTCATCAACCTAAAAAACTAAGACCTTCCCCCCCCAAAACCAATGGGATGACAGCATGCTAGCCCATGCCTCAAAAGCGGTCAACGCCCCCGAAAACCTAAAGGGGTGACAGGATTATATCCCCCGCAGCGGCCTGCGGCCTCAACCTTTCAGCCGTAAATTTGTCTTTAGATGGCAGCTACTGCTTACCATTACTTAGCAGCCTCCATTCTTTTTTTTGCCCGTATGGGCAGGGGCAAGGGTTGGTCTTGTAGCGCAAATGTATCTAAAGAAAAAGACCGGCTTCGCACAGCCTCGTTAAATAAGCGTATGATTGATTTACCCATAGTACCTTCCGAGCAGCAGCGACAGCGCAAGCCCGACTGGCTTCGCGTAAAGCTCCCGATCGGCCCTGAGTACAAGAAAGTACGGCAGTTGGTGGATGAGTACAAACTACACACCATCTGCCAAAGCGGTAATTGCCCCAATATGGGCGAATGTTGGGGAGCCGGCACGGCCACCTTCATGATCCTCGGCAATACCTGCACCCGCTCGTGTAGCTTCTGCGCCGTAAAAACAGGCCGCCCAAATGAATACGACACCGACGAGCCCCGCCGCGTTGCCGAAGCCATTGAGCTGATGGGCGTTAAACATGCCGTCATCACTAGTGTCAATCGGGATGAACTCAAAGACCGAGGAGCTGAAATTTGGTATCAAACCATCCGCGCTATCAAGGAAAGAACACCGCAGGTAACCATCGAAAGCCTCATCCCCGATGTGCGCGCCAACTGGGAAGCCCTCTACCGCATGATCGATGGCGGCCAAGAAGTAGTGTCGCACAATATGGAAACCGTGGAAGCCCTCTATAAAAAGGTGCGCCCGCAAGGAAAATACAGCCGCAGCATAGAAGAACTAGGCCGCATCAAAGCCTATGGCAAACGAACCAAAACGGGCATTATGGTAGGGCTAGGCGAAACCGAAGAGCAGGTCTTCTCCCTCATGGATGATCTCATCGCCGTAGGTGTAGATGTGCTCACCATTGGCCAATACTTACAGCCCACCAAGATGCACCTCGAAGTGGATGCCTTCATCCCCCCCGAGCAGTTTGCTACTTACAAAGCCGTGGGTCTCGAAAAAGGTTTTGCCTTCGTCGAAAGTGGCCCCCTCGTGAGAAGCTCCTACCACGCCGAAAGGCATTTGTAGCCTATCGCTACCCAGAAGACCGCCAGAAGCCTCAACCGCTTCTAGGCGAAGGCTTCTCTTCTAGGCGAAGAGCCTTCTTCTAGGCGAAGAAACACGCCTTATAAGAAAGTCTTGCGCTACTAAACAGCCTTTGCCCCAGCGAGCGAAGCGGTAGCCAAACCTAGCATTTTGCGCCCTTTGTGGTTCCAACTAGACCAAAACACAGTATGCAAGAAATAAAACGAACGGATGTAAATGAGTTGGGCGAATTTGGTTTGATCCAACATTTGATGCGCGATTTTCACTTACAGCAACCCACCAGCCTACTCGGCGTAGGCGATGATGCGGCCGTGATTGCTACGGGTGGCCCAGAGCAGCTCTTGGTTTCTACCGATATGCTTGTGGAGGGTATCCACTTTGATTTTGCCTATACCCCCTTAAAGCACCTAGGCTATAAAGCCGTGGTGGTGAACCTATCGGATATCTGTGCTATGAACGGCCGGCCGCAACAAGTAACGGTGAGCATTGCCATCAGCAACCGTTTTTCTGTGGAAGCCCTGGAAGAACTCTATGCGGGCATCCGCGCAGCCTGTGAATTTTACGGGGTGGATTTAGTGGGCGGCGATACTACCAGTAGCCTCAAAGGCTTACTCATTAGCATTACAGCGATTGGCCGAGCACCTGAGCAGCGAATTACGCGCCGCAGTGGTGCCAAAGTGGGCGATTTGCTCTGCGTCACAGGCAACTTAGGGGCAGCCTATCTAGGCTTACAATTACTAGAACGGGAAAAGCGCATTTTTCAGCAAAACCCCGAAGTGCAGCCACAAATCGAAGAAAAAAACACCTATCTACTAGAGCGGCAACTCAAACCCGAAGCCCGTACTGATATGGTGGATTTATTCGCTAAAAACGATCTGATTCCTACCGCCATGATTGATGTGAGCGATGGTTTAGCTTCCGAATTGTTCCATATCTGCAAAGCCTCGGGCGTGGGTGCTATCTTGGAAGAAAGCGGCGTACCGATCCGAGAAGATGCGCAGTTGCAGGCCATTGAGTTTAAGCTCGACCCCATCACTTGCGCGCTCAGCGGCGGAGAAGATTATGAGCTACTATTCACCGTTGACCCCAAAGATATTGAGAAGGTGCGTTTTCTACCCGATATGTATATCTGTGGCGAGATTGTAGCCGCTAGCGAAGGGGTGCAGCTCCATACCAAAGGAGGGAAGATCCATCCCCTGCAAGCACAAGGCTGGAATCATTTTAGCGAATAACCAGTTCTTTGCGATCGGGGCCGGTGGAGACCATGCTCACGCGAACGCCTAGCTGTTCTTCTAGGTAGGCCACGTAATCGAGAGCCGGCTGCGGCAGTTGACTTTCTTCGCTCACGCCTGTCAGATCGCTATGCCATCCCTTGAGTGCAGTATAGACGGGGCTGTAGCGCTCATCACAAAGATCGTAAGGTAGCGCAGCACTGAGGCTACCGTCTTCGAGCCGATAGGCGTTGGCTACTTGTATTTCGGCCAACTTATTGAGCACATCCACCTTTGTGAGCACCAGCTGCGTGACACCGCTGAGCATGATAGTGTAGCGTAATTGCACCAGATCAATCCAGCCGCAGCGACGTGGCCGCCCCGTGGTGGCGCCAAATTCGTGGCCTTCGGCGCGGAGGAAGGCGCCTACCTCATCCTGTAGCTCGGTTGGGAAAGGCCCGCCGCCTACGCGGGTGCAGTAGGCCTTGGTGATACCGATCACCTCACCAATCTGCTGCGGGGCAATACCTAAGCCAGTGCAAACGCCTGCGGTAATCGTATTGGAGGAAGTAACGAAGGGGTAGGTGCCAAAGTCGATATCGAGCATACTTCCTTGCGCACCCTCGGCGAGAACTTTCTTGCCGGCTCGAATGGCTTCGTTGATCCAATATTCCCCATCTACGAAGGGTAGGCTTTTGAGCACTTCGATCGCTCCGAGCCATTCGGCCTCTTCGGCTGCTAGATCGAAATCAACAGCTGGATATAAAGTAGCTAGTTCGAGGTGTTTTTGCTTAATTTCCTCGTATTTTTCCCAGAAACTACTAGCGGCCAGGTCGCCTACTCTAAGGCCGTTGCGGCCCGTCTTGTCCATATAGGTGGGGCCAATACCTTTGAGGGTGGAGCCAATTTTACGCTTTCCTTTTGCATTTTCCCTGGCTTGATCTAGCAGCCGATGCGTAGGCAAAATCAAGTGTGCTTTACGAGCTACGAAGAGCCGATCTTTGTAGTCGATAGCTGCTGCATCTAGCTTTTGTAGCTCTTTTTGTAAAGTGATGGCATCAATAACGACACCATTCCCGATCAAATTGAGCTGCTCCGAGCGAAAGATGCCGGAAGGAACGGTGTGCAGCACAAACTTTTTCCCATCAAAAATGAGGGTGTGCCCAGCGTTAGGCCCGCCTTGAAAGCGAGCAATAATATCATATTGAGGGGCGAGTACATCTACAATTTTCCCCTTCCCTTCGTCTCCCCACTGAAGACCTAAAAGTACATCTACGGCCATATTGCTTACAATAAGTACAGCCGAGCCCAGAGAGGCCCGGCTGTGATTTTTAAAACCGTCGCCGAAGGTACGAGTAATTATTTACAATTCCCCTTTTTGGAGCAAGGAATGTAAATGATCGACTGCGCGAGCCGTCAAAGCCATGTAGGTTATACTCGGATTTTGCGTGCCTGCACTCGTCATGCAGCTACCATCGGTAACGAATACATTGGGCACGGCATGCACCTGATTCCATTTATTGAGTACGGAAGTTTTGGGGTCGTGGCCCATTCTTGCAGTGCCCATTTCATGGATACAAGCACCTGGAGCTGTTTCTGCATTATAGCTGCTGATATTTTTCAGGCCGGCGGCTTCTAGCATTTCCTCTGCGCATTGAACGCCGTCTTTTCGGAGGGCATGCTCATTTTCCCGCAACTTTGCATCGAACACGATAGTAGGACTACCTTTGGCATCTAGCTTATCGTAGTTGAGATACATTTTGTTGTCGTGGTAAGGTAATAGCTCGCCGAAGCAAGACATACCTACTCGCCAAAGGCCCGGTTTCGTAGCGGCTTCTTTGAGCGCAGCCCCTAGGGGAGCATCTAGGTCCTGCATACGGCTAGCACTCCCTTGGTAGCCATAGCCTCTTAGGAAATCCTTGTGCTTCGTGCTCTCGTCAATATTTCTGAACCGAGGGATATAGAAACCGCCGGGTCTGCGGCCTTTGTAATAGCTGTCTTCGAAGCCCTCCAACTCGCCGCTAGCACCCATGCCATAGTGATGATCCATGAGGTTGTGTCCTAGTTCACCACTGTCATTACCTAGGCCATTGGGGAATCGTTCGCTGCGGCTATTGAGCAAGATCGCCGTGGAGCCAATCGTGCTCGCGTTACAGAAGATGACTTTAGCGAAAAACTCCAGCGCTTCACCCGTAGCGGCGTCTTTTACCCGAACGCCTGTGGCTCGCTGTGTTTTATCATCGAAAATGATGCTTTGCACAATGCTGTCTGCTCGCAACGTCATATTCCCTGTAGCTTCCGCCACTGGAAGACTAGCCGACAAACTGCTGTAATAGCCCCCGAATGGGCAGCCTCGCCAGCAACGATCGCGGGTTTGGCATTGCCCCCGACTGCCCAAATGCAGCGCAGGATCATAGGTGCTCAAATTGGCCACCCGGCCAGGGGTGACAATTCGATTAGGATATTTCGCTCCGATCTTTTCACGTAGGTGTTGCTCGGCGCAATTAAGCGGAAAAGGAGGCAAAAATTGCCCGTCGGGCACCTGCTTAAGACCTTCTTTTTGGCCACTGACGCCTACAAACTTCTCGGCATAATCATACCAAGGGGCTATATCCTTGTAACGGATAGGCCAATCGACCGCAATACCTTCTTTGGCGTTGGCCTCAAAGTCGATATCGCTCCAACGGTAGCAATGCCGGCCCCACATGATCGAGCGGCCGCCTACCTGATGCCCCCGTATCCAGTCGAAGCGGTTGACCTCATCATAGTCGTATTCACTATCTTTATTAATCCAGTGAAGATTGTCTTGGTTAACCCACCAACCGAGGCGGTTTTGTTTATAATAGTGTGTGGCGATCTCTTCTCTAGGTACTCTACCTCGGTATTCAAAATCCCAGGCGTCCATAGCTGCTGTGGGATAATCGCCGTGTTTTACCATAGGCCCTCGCTCTAAAACAAGGGTTTTATACCCCTTTTTACACAGCTCCATGGCAGCAAAGCCACCACTGATGCCGGTGCCTACTACAATGGCATCGAAGGTGCGCTCATTGGCGCCTGACTGGAAGTACATAGGAATATATTTTGCCTGCTAGTTAATTGCCCAAGCTTTCCCGCCCGTTAGTTCCTGTAAATCGCCGCAAGCAATGTAGGGCCCTGGCACGGGTAGGTAAACCAACTGCTTTGTAGCCACTTCCTCACTCGTGAAGTAGTAAGAAATAGTAGCTTGCTTGAGGGTAAAATAGGCATCTTTGATACTTGTAGCTTCTTCGCCTAGTGCTTCCCAGTCAGTGGTGGGGTTCTTGAAGTAGTCATCCTGTGCTTGCAGAAAGGCCAGGCGCGCAGCCTCCTCCATCGCTACAAAGCCACCATCCGCCTTTTCGGCATTTAGCTTTTGCATCAGTAGGGTAAGGCCTTCGCGGGTTTTTGTTTGGGCCTCTGCTCCGTAAACTTGCCCAACTACCTTGTCGATCATCTCTGGCACCCCCACCTCACTCGCACTAGGCGTATCGGTTTTGGGTAGGATGGTATCCGAAAACGTACTTATAAATTGATACTCCTCGGCAGTAAAAAAAGTAGGAACGTAAGCCACTACGCCAGCGGCTACAGCTTCATCTCGCTTACAGCTCACTAGAAAGGCAGAGGCAAAAGGCGCAGTAACAGCCATGCCCGTGGCATAAGCAGCATAACGCAAAATTTCACGACGATTCATGATAGTATATTTTTTAAGTGGGCTAGGTAGCATCGATACCTAGCCCGCCATTTTTTATTAGATATTCATTTTTTTCAGTTCCTCTACGGCATGGTGCGCCGCTCTGGCGGTAAATGCCATATAAGTGAGGGATGGGTTCACACAAGCAGCCGACGACATGAAAGCGCCATCCGTCATATATACATTCGACGCAGCCCAAAGGCGGTTGTGCTTATCCACCACACTGTTGCGCTTACTGCTGCCCATACAAGCCGTGCCCATTTCATGGATACCTAAACCAGGATAACTGTGTGCATTGTAAGTGCTCACATTCTTAAATCCAGCCGCTTCGAGCATTTCAGCCGCATCGTTCATCATGCGCTCCACCATAGCATACTCGTTTTCACGCCACTTTGCATCAAAAGTAAGAGTCGGTAAGCCGTCTTTATCCAATAGATCACGGTTGAGCGTCATGCGGTTATCCTTATAAGGTAGCGTCTCGGCAAAAGCCGTCATTCCCATCGACCAAGGGCCGGGCTCTACCATAGCCGCTTTCAGTTCCGGACCAATTTTCACATTCATTTCTCGCACCGAGCGCATCCAATTGTCTCGGCTGCCGCCGCCTTGGTAGCCCCAACCCCGTACGAAGTCTTTGCTACGGCTGGCGGTATCGCCTAGGTTTTGGTAGCGCGGAATATAAATACCGTTAGGCTTGCGGCCTTTGTAGTATTTATCACCGTACTCATCCAAGGTGCCATTAGCCCCTACGCGGAAATGGTGATCCATCAGGTTTCCACCTAGCATACCACTTTCGTCCATCGTCATTCCTTCTTCCTCCTCTGTGTTCATTACGATATAAGTAGAAGGAATCGCAGAAGCACACAAAAAGATCACCTTAGCGAAGAATTCCAAGTCCTCTCCGGTTTCAGTATCTCTCACGCGCACGCCTTTTGCTTTGCCATTCTCCTTATCCATAATCAGGCTATAGACTGAACTATTCGGGCGCAACGTCATATTACCGGTTGATTCCGCTACAGGAATGGTACTAGACAAGCTGCTGAAATACCCCCCTAAAGGACAGCCTCGAATACAGCGGTTGCGATATTGGCATTGCCCCCGTGTACCTAAGTGTACCTTTGGGTCGTAAGCCGAAAGATGTGCTACTCTACCCGCTGTAATAACCCGGCCGCCCATGTTTTTAGCTACGCCTTGCCGAAGGTGCTCTTCTGCGCAGTTCAATGGCATCATGGGCAGGAACTTGCCATCCGGCAGCTGCGCCAACCCTAAGTTTTCGCCACTAATGCCTGCAAACGTTTCCACATAATCATACCAAGGCGCGATATCGTCGTAACTAATGGGCCAGGGCGTACCGTGACCGTCGCGGGCGTTGGCTTCAAAATCCATCTGGCTCCAACGGTAGCTGTGGCGCCCCCACATAATGGAACGGCCACCTACATGGTAGCCCCGCATCCAATCGAAGCGGGCCTTCTCACTGTAAGGATGCTCGCTATCTTTAACGAACCAATGTTTGCTGCTTTGGCGAACAGTATAGCCCGTTCGGTTTTGCTTGGCATAGTGTTCGTCAATTTCCTGCTTCGGAACTGCATCGTTGAAATCTAAATCCCAGTAATCTAAATCGGCGGTGGGGTAATCGCCGTGCTTGACCATCCGGCCTTTTTCTAAGACGAGGGTTTTTAGCCCTTTCTCGCTTAATTCTTTGGCTGCCCAGCCACCACTGATCCCTGTGCCTACCACAATGGCATCATATTGGCTCTGTTCATCGCCTTGCGCGTAATACATAAGCTTTATACGGTTTATACTTTAAAAGAAGAAATGGATATCCGCTAGGGCGGCTAAGATACAAATATAATGTGGATCGCCTAGGCTTTTATCCAATTCCAAGCTGCTTTAACAATTCGTTTGAATTTCTGCCCACCTTTTTCACTAGGACAGGCCATTGTAGCGGCCGGTGCTACTAATTGTGGAGGCTGCATAGTAAGAGGAGTCGCCTCTGCACTAGACCCTAAGGCAGTGGGCAAATGGCAGGGTAATACGTCTAAAGCTGCCGTTGGCAGCCGATCGGGCGGACCAAAAGCCATAGCCTCCTTCACCTGATGATAAATCCATACTTGAGAACTACTTACGCTGTCTTGACTTCCGTAGCCATTCCAAAGCAGCAACTGATCAGGGTGCGCGCCCACGGCCGCCGCCAGCTGTCTGTAAGTAGTATCCACACTGCTTGGATAAGTCTGGTAAGTAGTATAATACCGATCTGTTTCAGTTTCCGTATCCTTGAGTAAAGGAGAACGCCAAGGGATGGCTGGCTCCTCCCCCCGCTCATGCCAAGTGTTGAGGTAGGCAATCATCGCTGGCACCACCCGGCTAGGCAAGCGTAGCCAACGGCCTTCATGATGCGCCGGCAAATAACCAGCTAGATAGGATGGGTTTAATTCCACCACCACAGCTGGCCGCAAGCCCGTTAACATCGCGACCCGATGCAGACTCAATTCCCTGTAAACCCGAATGGTTTCCGTAAGTTGTACATCTAAAGGAAGCGCTAAAACCTCCAACTCATGCTCTCGGAAAAAAGTGGCCAGATAGGTCGCAGCAATGAAGCCGGGTACATAACCACTCGTTTCACTCGGCAAGAATTTTCGCAGTTTCCAATAGTCCTTACTTTTACTACGCCGCATGGCCTGATTGACGCGCCCCGGCCCACTATTGTAGGCTGCCAAGGCAAGTGCCCAATCACCAAATCGCTCATGTTGTAGCTGCAAATACCGCAGCCCAGCCGCCGTGCCTAGCCTTACGTCTAAACGCTCGTCCACCACTTCATCTACCTGCAAACCAAGCTCCCTGGCTGTGCCGGGCATCAACTGCCAGTAGCCCGCAGCCCCCGCATGCGAAACGGCAAAGGGACGTAACGCACTCTCGGTAATGCTGATGTACTTGAGCGCCTCTGGCATGCCTGCCTCCGCTAAAGCATCCGTAAAATAGGGAAAACAACCTGCCGCCCTGCCTAAAATACGCGACGAACCACTGCGCCAACGCTCTACATATAAACCAATGGTGTACCGAACCGAAGCATCGTAACGATAATCCACTATGCTTTGATCTAATTGCGCCAAGCGCTCTTTCACTGCTTCGTCGGCCACCGCCATGATGCGGTCTGCCTCCTGCTCGGCCCAGGCTGATAAGGCGCGCTGCCCACCCGAACTACCGCCTTTTACCGCCGTAAAACTGATGCCCAACAAGAAGGCTACTATAAAATGGAATGCTTTCACTCTGCGAAGTTAAACAAAATATCCAAAACAGCCGCCTTTACCCCCGATTATTTCCTGCCTAGCCCAGGCCTAGTGAGCCAAGCTAATTCGTGATTCCTTTCATTTAAAGTGTAACCCAAGCACCTTAAGGCACTAGGCTTGTATGATTTTACAGATTCCCTTTCTTAAATCCGACTCCACTAGTTTGATTTTGATTCCTTCCAACAATCGCCCGTCTTCGTACTCCACTATGATTTTTTCACTCCTTCCAATTTTCCGAAATGGGTCTTCTTGACTGGGTTTAGCTTCCGCACTTTTCCCTTTCGACTCAAGCGCCTGTAAAGCACTTAGCTGCTTAGCTAGCATAAAGTCGTCAAACGAACCCCGTGCTTGAGAAATCAACACCTTCCTCCTTGGCTTCCATCACTATACTTTTGGCTATGCCCCAGTTGCTAGGGTCTTGAGAAGCGGCAAAAACATCCCCCCCCTAGGCGATCCACAACCTTAGCTAATTCAGCCGCTTGCGGTAGGTAGGCTTCAGCATCCAGAAATGCAAAAAAGTGCCGTAAGATGTTACCCAATTCTTTAAATAGCACCGGATCGCCCGCTATCTTCTTGGGCATAAAACGCAGACATACGTCCTCCAGACCTTCTTCATCCCACTCTTGCGGCAGCAGCATCGCATAACTAAACATCATTTCAGCAAAGCTGGTCAAAACAAAATTACACCAACCTACTTTTTGCATCCTATGTGGTCTATTAAACGTCGCTATTCGGGTCGATCGTTAGCGAATTTCAAGACTAATCGAGGCGGAGGTTCCCGCGCATAGCGGGACTATGTAAGGGGTTCTCCAACGAAGAGTAGCCGCAAAAGACGCCACGGGCAAGCCGAAGTTTTAGCCTTGACAGACCACTTAGGATACTTTTGCCAAGCTAGCCCGCGTGAAACCTTGGTTAGCATTTGCGCTACCTATTTGCCCTTGCCCCTGCCCTGCGGGCAAAAAATATAAGGCATCCACTTTGAATAAAGCCGTAGCGAATGCTAAGCCAAGACGAAAATAAACTTGAACCGATAGACCCTTGTTGGC
>DAINNZ010000141.1:0-10345 GCA_036735605.1 Lewinella sp.
AGCCGAAGTAGCGTAGCCGAAGTAGCGTAGCCGAAGTAGCGTAGCCGAAGTAGCGGCGTCGAAATATTGCTCCTACGTGTAGTGCCCGTATTGGGTATGAGCAACAATTTCTTACAAACGAGCGCCAAAAAGAAGAAGACCTATTAAACTTGCGGGCCATTTGAGTGTCAGAAGAACGTAAACCATTCTATTATGAAACTAGCTTTATTACTTCCCTTTTTATTGGCATTTAGTTTGGGGCTACGCGCACAGCTCTATTTTCCTCCCAACAATACGGCGGTATGGGATACGATCTCTCCCTTGGATTTGGGTTGGTGCCCGTCAAAAATTGACAGTCTTTATGATTTGCTGGAGACGAACCATACCAAGGCCTTTGTACTGCTGCTAGATGGAAAAATTGTTTTGGAAAAATATTTTAATGGGCACAGTGCTACTACCAATTGGTATTGGGCTTCGGCGGGGAAGACGCTCACCGCCTTCGTCACGGGCGTGGCACAGCAAGAAAACCAGGTGAGTATTGATGCGCCGAGCTCTACTTATCTAGGAGAGGGCTGGACGGACTGCACCCCTGCCCAAGAAGCGGCCATTACCGTTTGGCACCAGCTCACTATGACGAGTGGTTTGGATGACGGCGTGCAATCATCCGGCTGTACGCTGGATACTTGCTTGCAATTTCTGGCGGCGCCGGGCACACGTTGGGCCTATCACAATGCGCCCTATACTTTACTAGATCAGGTGATTGAGGGCGCCACGGGGCAAACACTGAATGCTTACACCAATCAAAAGGTGAAAAATCCGACAGGTATGAATGGTAGCTTTCTACCAATAGGCAATAATAATGTCTTTTTTAGTACAGCGAGGAGCATGGCTCGCTTTGGTTTACTGGTCTTAAACAAGGGCAATTGGGCGGGCAATCAAGTGATGACAGATACGAGCTATTTTCATCAAATGACCACTAGCTCGCAGGCCTTGAATCAGTCCTACGGTTATTTATGGTGGCTTAATGGTAAGAGTAGTTTCATGCTGCCTCAAAGCCAGTTTGTTTTCAATGAGAGCCTCAACCCGAATGCACCTAACGATATGATTTGTGGTTTGGGGGCGGATGGGCAGTTCCTCAACGTAGTCCCTTCGCAAAGAATGGTCTGGATTAGGATGGGAGAGGACCCCGGTGCAACGCCGGTACCTTTTTTGTTCAATGATTTAATCTGGCAATATCTCAATGAGCTTCCTTGCGAGCCGCTTGCTGTATCGCCGGAAGGAGCGGCAAACACCTTAGAAGCGAGCGTTTATCCCAACCCCGTGGATGATTTTCTCCGCTTGGAAAAGCCAGGTGGTTTGGTAGGCGCGCAATATCAAGTTATTAGTCAGCTAGGGCAGCCAATTTTACAGGGGCGGTATGACCATTCGCTGGATGTTTCCGCTCTATCGACAGGAATGTATTACTTAAGGCTGCAGGTAGGGCAATCGGTGCAATTGCTTAAATTTGTAAAGCGATGAGTTGTCAGTTATGAGTTATGAGTTATCAGCCCATTAAGGCGTCCGAACGATCGTGCTTTCCTGTATCCAGCAACCTACTCGGAAGGGGTCGCCAATTTTTAGGCTACGTTGGAACACATCCTCACGACTAGGCATATACTGGCTATACTGATTGATCATTCGGTTTGCTTCCGCACTCACGGAGGCGTCCACACTTTTAGCGCGGTTCCACATATCGATGGCGGGCCAAACTACAATTTGGCTATCGAAACCTCTGCCAGGGCCACAAAGGGGGCCGCTGCTGGCATATAGCCGACCAATGAGCAAGTAAGGTTCTCCCCAATTAGGGCGCACGGCCAGGGCTTGGCGAGCCGCTGCTCTAGCTTGAGGGAAATTTTTTAAGTGGCTATAATAAATTTTCGCTACCGTGAGTAAATAGCGGCTTTTTCGCTCCGCATCGTCTGCTTCTTCCGCTGCTTGCTCAAATTTCTGAATGGCGCAGCGATAATCGTTGTTTTGCAAACAATCGTAGGCCTCCCGAGCAGGCCCCACACTAGTGGCTACGGCTTGGCGGCAGTTGGCATTGAAGGCATCTTCTAGGCTGCGGAGTGCTGGATGATCCGCCTTACAAGCGCCCCAGCGAACACGGATGAGCGTAGTTTGGATGATGTCGCAATCGGTAGGATTCGCCTCAAAATCGGGCATGTATTTATCCACGAAATGCTGGCAATCGTAGAAGCCTTTTACCGATTCAAAGTACTCCAAGCGGCTCGGAGCATAGGATGCTATAATCTGCCAAGGCTCACAGTCGGCACCCTGACAGCTTTGTAAACCTTTTTGCAATCTAGCCATTAATAGATCGGCCATTTCTTTTGCTTCGGCGTCACTGATCTTCCCTGCCTCGTGTAGATCCACCAAGAGAGATACCATCGGGTTGATGATGAAGTATTGCAGGTTTTCACCGTCTTTCAAAGCAGATTCTTTGAAAAGGGCATACATTTCTTCTGGTGTGGCACTGCCCGGATAGGTATAATAAGCATCAAAGCCCTGCATAGCTGCCGTGAAACCATCCGCTGGATAACATTCCCGCGCTTGCGCATAGAGCAGTTGAATGGTGTCGGCATAGGCCGCTTGCCGCTCCGGGTGTAGTCGGATTAGTTCATTATAGAAAACCACCCCATCCAGATAGACGGTGTTGCGTTTTCCATCCGCCGCAGGCGCAATAGTATAAACCTCCCGCCATCTTGGCATAGCAATGGCGTATTCCTTGGTTTTTAGCAGGTTCCGGTAAATTACGTAAGCATCCGTAATAGCGTCTGGGTTCGGGGCTTCCGAAAATTTCGGGCAAGGACTGAGCTGCTCATCCTTCGGCGGTTGGTTCGTCGGGTTGGCTGGCGCAGGGGCAGGGGTTTCACTAGGCGCAGCGGTGACTGCACCTCCCACCTTCGGACTACAAGCCACCGCTAACAATACGATTGAAAAGCCCAACAAAACAGTTGTATAGACTTGGTAAAGACGCCGTGCAGATCGGTTCATTCGGTTTTTCATATACATAGCAATTGACTTTTGTAACAGCGTCCGTCTTCTTTCTAAGAGAAGATGCGAAGACTGCGCAAAAGGATGGGTAAATGTACAGTAATTTCCGTGAAATACCAAACCATCGGCTTCCCGATTCGACTTTCCTCGCGAGGGGGTAAAGGAACATTTGCGCTAAAAAATATCCCTTGCCCCCGCACGAAGTGCAAAAAAAAACAGGTCAAGCAAGCACAACAAGCCGTTTGCAAGGAGGTAGCAGACCGTTTCAGCGAGATAATTTACCCGTTCAGCCAATTTTTAAAGCGATGAAGGGTTAATAGATGAAGGATTTGCCGTATTATTGTTGTTCAGTAGTCTAGTCAGATTTAATTTTGAATGAATGTCGATTCGTTTTTTACTACTCATTTGTTTGTTTTCGGGTTCTTTAGCCGCACAAGCCAAACTATGGCGGGCGGCAGAAGGGCGTATTTCCTTTACCTCAGATGCTCCCCTAGAGCTGATTCAGGCACAATCGGAGCAGTTGCAAGGGGTAATCAAAACAGCGGATGGCGGCTTTGCTTTTTCGATGGAAATACGCTCATTTCAAGGCTTCAACAGCTCATTACAACGGGAGCATTTTAATGAAAACTATCTAGAGAGCGATCGCTTTCCCAAAGCTACTTTCAAAGGTAATTTCTCAGCTGCCGACCCTATAAACTGGAAAAAAGACGGCACCTATGAGCGCAGCGTTAAAGGGGAACTAAGCATTCACGGCATCACCAAGCAATTAGAGATACCGGTCACGATTCAGGTAGGAAAGGGTAAAACAACCGGCCTTTCTACTTTCGTCATAGCGGTGGCCGATTACGATATTGCCATCCCAAAAGTGGTGCAAGAAAATATCGCGAAGGAAATTAAAATTGAGGTGAAAGCAGACTTTCAGCCGCTAACACAATAAGATACAGCCGCTCATGCTACGAATGCAAGTAATTTTGCTCTTACTTTTTTTAGGCGCCACCACACAAGTAGTGGTGGCCCAAGAAGAAGACGATTTGCTAGCCCTATTGGGCGAGCCAACGCCCACGGTGGACTATGCTTATGCCGCCTTCAAGACGAATCGAGTGATTAATTTTCACTCGCTAGAAAGCACAGCTGCTGGGGTCTTAGATTTTAAAATATCCCATCGCTTTGGGATGCTTAACCAAGGAGCCTATGATCTTTTCGGCTTAGACAATGCTTCTATCCGTATTGGGGCAGACTATGGCTTATCTGACCGGCTCACGGTGGGTTTTGGCCGTAGCAGCTATCAAAAAACCTACGATGGTTTTGTGAAAATGAAGCTGCTACGCCAAAGTAATGGTAAGCGGATGATGCCAATTACCCTAGCACTTTTTGCTAGCACAGCGGTTCAGACTTTGCGTTGGCAAAACCCGGATCGGGTAAATTACTTTTCTTCAAGGCTGTATCATTCTTTTCAGCTCATTCTAGGTCGGAAGATCAGTGATGTATTTAGCTTGCAGTTTTCCCCTACTTTGGTACATCGCAACTTGGTGCGCAGTGCTACGGAGGAGAACGACGTTTTAGCACTTGGCTCAGCAGGTCGCATTCGGCTTAGCCGTCGGGCCGCCCTCAATGTGGAGTATATGTATGTACTACCAGATCAATTAGCGCCTGGTTATCGCAATGCCCTGAGCGTGGGTTTCGATATTGAGACAGGAGGGCACGTTTTTCAGCTTCACCTCACCAATTCTACCGCTATGATTGAAAAGGGTTTTGTGACAGAAAATAGCGGTAATTGGGCGGATGGGGGCATCCATTTTGGCTTCAATGTGAGCCGCGTGTTTACCGTGAAGCGTAAGGGGGAATAGTAGGATACCTAAAAAGTGTAGCATTTTACTGCTTTACCCCCACGGCCTCTCGTGCGTAGGCTGCTGCTATTCGATTTCCTCCCCTTTGCTTGGAAGCTGTGCAGTCGCAGGCCTAGCACGAAATCGCCGCCTTGTAAGCGGGGGTGCTTCAGCAGGCTACCTAGTAGCCGATCGGAGCCGAAGAATAGCGGGCCTAAGCGGAACTGCCCCCCTAGGTTGAAATAGCGAAAATTGTAGAGGTTAGCACTGAGGCCGGCTCCTAGCCACCAGCGACTGAAATGAGCGGCTAGGGTGCTATGCTGCCCTAAGGTGAATTGCTGCTTGTTGAGCGGAATATCGCCAATGTGCGCAGCCGTCAATTGTAAGCCTTGTATAGGCTGAAAGGCAAACTGCACGCTAAAAGTACTAGGTAGCGGTAGAAAAAATTGCCGATCGATAAGCGAAAGACTACCTCCACCGAAAAAATCGCGGTTCAATTGTTCAAGGGCGGCATCTAGGTCTTCTTGTCCGTTGAAGTTATAGTTATCGCCAAGGAGCAGCACTTGCTCGCTACTACTGAAGCGATGAAGCTCGGCTGTGCGATTGATTTGTAGCCTGCCCATGTCAAGCAATGCAAAGCCTAGTAGAAAGCGGTAAGTTCCGTCTTCTAGCGATTCCCAGGCATACTGCATGCCTAGGTCGAACGCGAAACCTCTGCCAGCAGAGCTGCCCTCGTCGGGGGTTCCACGCAAACCGTTGGTGAAGCCAATGTCGTAAACAGGCTGGCTGAGCTGTAAACTATTGCTATCCAGTTTGGTGACAAGGCTGCCGCCTGCCGTATAAGCCTTGACAGCATCAATGGGGCTGAGTAGTTTGAAGCTAGCACCTAGGCGGATTTCCCCGTCGCTACCGGTATAAAATCGTTGGCCAATTTGGAGGTTTACTTCCGTCCAAATGGCTGCGGCACCAAAGGTCGCATCCAAACGAACAGGGCTCCCAAAGGGTAAAGCATTGTAGGGGTAGAAGCTAAATTCAGCATCAATAGCGCGAGCACTAGCTAGGGCTCTGAGCCTACTTACTAGGCCAATTTGGGTATGCTGCCCTAGGCGAAGCGAAAGCCCAGGCCCTAGAACATCTAGCTGGCCTCTGCCAAAGTGGCCTTTGGTGTTGGTGTTATAGTCGAAACGATAACGATCGGGCCCTACTTGCCAAGTGTTGGTTTGTATTTCGGCATCAAGGCTGCTGCCTGTGCGGTAACTCTGCAATAGGCGCAGCGCCGAGGCTTGCTCTACGTGCACATAATCGTTCATGAAGAAGCCGCCTACTTGTAGTATATTCAGCTCCCAATTGTAGGGACTACTTAGTGTAGCGGCCGGATTGAAAAAAGCAGCGCCCAAGCCAGCATTCGGATCGAGGCGCCAAATGGTACCTTGCTGACACCATAGCCCTTGCCCCTGCGCAAGCCAAAAAAAAAGGAAAATGGAATAACGAGCGAGGAATGACAAGGCAGGGGTAATTTAAATAGCTGCAAAGTTACCAACCCTTTACTGCTTGGCTAGGGTGTTTTTTGGAAGGGTAGCGGCAAGCACTAGAACGGTTAGGAGATACCGAGATATTGCCTGCAATAAGGCCAAAATATAAGCATAGCCACTACTGCAGCAAATAGGCTAGCGAGCAAAACGGCTGCGGCGGCCATATCTTTCGCTTTGCCAGCCAAGGGATGTTGATCGGGCGAAGCTAGATCAGTGAGGTATTCCAGTGCCGTATTGAGCGCCTCCGCTACCCACACGATGGCCATGCTGAGTAGCAGGCTCACCCACTCCCAGCGGCTGCAACCTAGATAGGTTGCCAGCAAAAGAACGGCAAGGGTGGCTAAGGCGTGTAAATGCGCATGGGGATGATGGCGCACCAAATCCACCAAACCTTGAAAAGCGTAGCGAAAAGCCGCCTTTCTTTTTGTCCAATAAGTTATCCAAGCAGCTTTCACGAGGTTAGAAATTGTGTAACCAACTGATTTGTCCGCCGCGCAGTAAAAGGAAGCTCAGGATGGCTAGCAGCGGAGCCAACCAAGCCGCTAACATGAGCTGGTAGTAGCGCTTCGTAACGCGGCTGGGGGAAATCCATTCTACCACATAGCTCAGCAGCCAAACGGCCAAACTGATACCTCCTATAATAGCAGCTACTAAGCTGCCGAGGTATTCATTGGCTAGCAGCAGCAGCCAGTAAATCAAAATTTGGATTAACAAAGCAAGCAGCAACATCAGTTTTGGGTGATGGCGTTCGGGCTCGTTTCCATCTTTACCCGATCGATTACATGTTGCCCTACTTGCGCACCCTGCGCTACGCCATAGTCGATAGCGGGCCGATAGTGGATACCGCCGTAGAGTCGGCTGAGGGCCGCTTCTTCACTAGCGTGTAAAAAGCTTTTGAAGCTTCTGACAGGGAGGCCGTATTCCACTTCCGAGTCGTCGTCGAAGGCGAAATTATCCCCATAGATGGCGGTAAGGGCGATGGCAGCCGCGCGACTAATAACACTATGGCCACTGGTGTGTTCCGGGAAAGGAGGCGTTTGCAAGAGCGGGCGCCACTCTTCGTCGATATGCCGATTGATGAAGGTTTCGGGCCGCAGCAGCGAGGAACGATATTTTTCATCCCAACAACTAATGAAACCATCCAGCAGGGCAATACTGGTGAGGGCGTAAGCTGCTGCGGATTGGGAAAAATCAGCACCAGCCTTCTTAGAAGCAATGCCTACGATATTGATCCAGTGGCCACCAGGGGAGATTTTTTTGCTGGCAAACATAACATGGCCTACAATATTACTCACGTAGGGGTTACAATCCCAAAAGCTGGCAATAGCTACTCTTTCTAGGTGTTCTGGATCGGTTTCTTCGCCTAGTGCGGTATATACCTCCATTACTTCTTTATACCACTGGCTATTGGGGTCTTCACTGTAGGGTGTGGGCGGTAAGGGTTTGTACTGTTGGGCACTATCGAGGGTGAAAGTTCGTACCACGTTCCAAGCAGGTTCTATGCCATCCATATAGGAAGGTGGCGTGGGTTGCCAGCGACTGGGATCGTCGCTAATGGAAAATTTTGGGTAGGTGCGGGTTTCTTTATACATATCGGTCTTCGACCAATTCAGAATATGCTCAGCTACGCTTTGTCCGTAAGCAAGGGAGCGTTCCACAACTGTTCTGGGGACGCCTGTTTTGGCAATTTCTGCTAGCAAATCTGCTTCGAAGGCTTCTATCTTTTCTTCGCTAAAGATAAGGGCTTTACCTACGCTTATTTGCGCCTTTAGCGCAGCAATCGGGAAGGCGTAGGTTGTATTAGCCAGCGGGGCGGGCGGAGCCGTGAGGCCATTGAGTTGGCCGGCTAAGCTCTGGTAGCGCGGATCGCCAGCCGCCATCGCCTCATAGCCTGCAATGGTGGAATAGCCATAAATGCGCGCCGCCACCGGTGGGGAAAAAATATCGTGCACAATTACATCCGTCAGTTGCTTCACAGAACGGTGGTAAAATGCAGGGTTGGCTACTGCTGCCTCGTAATCGGTTGGGTTTGCATCTGGTTGGCAAGCCGTGAGGAAGAGTAGTAAGCAACTTACTATCGCAAAGGATTTGATCATGATTCAGCTTTAAATCTATTGCAAAAGTACAATTTTTTTTTCACTGTAACCAAATTGGATCAGGCATCGTAAAAGGCCATCTTGATACAAGATCAAGATGGCGCTGTCATAAATACCCCTTAGGTATTGCTCTCAAGGGCTTTATACACTTATTAGTGGAATTGTTACAGGCCTTTGGCAGACTTGCTCTAGTGTAGCTCATTACAGTTATTATTTGCCCGTAGGGCAGGGGCAAGGCTTTCGTCAGGGCGCAAGTCAAGCCTTTCTGCTGAACCAATATTTTGGGGTGTTTCGCAACCAAGCAGGTAGCGGCTTGTTCTCATAGTCTTCCAACTCAGAATTTATATACTTGAACCGATGTGGTTTACCTTCGGTGATCGTTTCACGCAGCGTTGGGAAAATTATCGCGCCCTTATCCGCGTCTTTGGCAAGTCAAAAAAACGCAGGCACCCGTACGGGCGAGGCTTTTTGATGCAGCCAAAGGCGTGGAGAACAAGTGAGAAATTCTCAAACCACATCGGTTCAAGTATATAAGCTTTAAATCTAGCAAGAATGAAAAATCCTAATGCTGCTCAAGTGGTTAGCCAAGTGATAAATACCCCCGAGCGAGAAATCGCCGTTTTGGGAGCTGGCTGCTTTTGGTGCGTAGAAACGATCTTCAATGATCTGATCGGCGTGCAAAAAGCCATCAGCGGGTACAGTGGTGGCACGGCCGAAACGGCGGACTATGCCTCCGTCTGCACCAAAACGACCGATCATGTAGAAGTGGTTTTGGTAGAGTTTGATCCTCGTTTAGTCTCTTATCAGGAGATTGTACAGATTTTCTTTGCAATCCACGATCCGACCACGCCCAACCGCCAAGGCAACGACCGCGGGCCGCAGTACCGGTCGGCTATTTTTTACACCGATGCGCGCCAAAAAGCAATTGCCATCGACTTAAAAGCTTCTTTCGCACCCACACTCTGGGAAGACCCCATCGTAACGGATTTACTGGAGATGGAAGCTTTCTACCCAGCAGAGACCTATCATCAGGACTATTTTAATAAAGTGGGGGATCGTAACCCTTACTGTACGGCGGTGGTAGCACCTAAAGTGGCTAAGTTTAGAAAGACCTTTTCAGATCGCTTAAAATCTAAGCAGGCTTAGGGCGAATGTTCAAAAATAGGGTACTGACCCTAGCGGCTTTATACTAGCACTGCTTTTTCCGCTTCGCCAAAGTCCACTAATACATTGTCTTGTATGGTAGTACTAAGGGCTAGGCCCACATAATTCACATGAATAGGAAAGGATTTGTGGGAACGATCTACTAGCACGGCCACTTCAATTTTCTTGGGCACTACCAGCATGAGGGGCTGCATGGCGTAAAAAAGTGTTCGGCCGGTATTGGCCACGTCGTCAACCAGTAGCACGGCTTTTCCACTAAGAGCTTGTACGTCTTGGTGGAGAACCACGGGCTCTGCCATCGGATCAGCTGGATTGAGCGTGACTTGCCATAAGTGGATAGGGCTGTTGGCGTTTTGCTGTATGGCCTGCCGTAGCCGTTTCGCCATTTCCAGGCCGCGTTGATTGATTCCGATAATGAAGAGCTCCTCTTCCTGGGTGTTGCGCTCCAGAATCTCCATCGCTAGGCGAATGATCTTTTGCCTAATTTGTTGGTGGTTAAGTAAATCCATAGGACAAAAGTAGGGCTTTTATCGAGACCTAGTTGATGAAAATCTTGGCATTCCACCAATCTTTTTCTATAGTAGCTCCTTGTTGTTCGTAGAAGGTGATGGCTGCTTGGTTCCAGTCTAGCACCTGCCACTTGGTGAGTTGGCAGTTGAGTCTTTTAGCTTCTGCTAGGAAAGCAGCGAAAAGCTGTTGGCCTACGCCCTGGCCT
>DAINNZ010000142.1:0-6297 GCA_036735605.1 Lewinella sp.
TACGTTTTGCTTCGCAGCTAGTTCGCTTCGCGGCTGCCTTCGGCGGTCGTGGTTTCACCTCGTTCAGTATAAAATTTGCTACACGCTCGCTCGTTCATGACCTGCCGAACAACTCTATTGAAAGACACAAAAATGAAGTTGAAATAATACTGCGCGGCGAGGCCTTTTGACGAGGTGCCCTCGAAATGGTTTACCTGCGGTTCAAGTATCCCTTGAGCAGTACGGAAACTTATCACTATCTTTGCGGCCTCAAAGAACTCATTGTCGTTGACAAAACAACAAATACGATCTTATGCTTGTGGAACGGGAAAAGCCCACCAACTTTATCGAAGAAATCATTGTAGAAGACCTAGCTAGTGATAAGCACCAAGGTCGGGTGCACACCCGCTTCCCACCCGAGCCAAATGGCTACCTACATATAGGGCATGCTAAAGCGATCTGCATCAATTTTGAGACAGCGCAGAAGTATGGTGGCCGCACGAATCTGCGTATGGACGATACCAACCCTAGTACCGAAGAGACGCTTTTTGTGGAAAATATTCAGCAAGATATTCGCTGGCTCGGTTACGAATGGGAAAATGAAGTGCTTTACGCCAGCGACTACTTCGAGGATTTATACCAAATGGCACTTCGCCTTATCGAGAAAGGTTTGGCTTATGTGGACGACAGCAGCTCGGAGGAAATAGCTGCTCAAAAAGGCGACATCGGCATAGCCGGCCAGCATAGCCCTTACCGCGAGCGCAGCATAGCCGAAAACCTCGATTTATTCCAGCGGATGCGAGCCGGAGAATTCCCAGATGGAACTAAAGTCTTGCGGGCTAAGATTGATATGGCGCACCCGAATCTGCTGATGCGCGACCCCCTACTCTACCGCATCAAACACGAGCATCACCATCGCACCGGCGACGCTTGGTGTATTTATCCGATGTATGACTTCGCGCATGGCCAAAGCGACTCCATCGAGCACATAACCCATTCGCTCTGCAGCTTAGAGTTTAGGCACCACCGCGATTTGTACAACTGGCTAATCGAACAACTGGAAATCTTCCCCAGCCGCCAGATCGAGTTTGCACGCATGAACGTGGACTACCTCATCACTAGCAAACGACGCCTAAAGCTGCTAGTAGATCAAGGCATTGTGACTGGCTGGGACGACCCTCGCTTAGGTACCATTGCAGGCATGCGCAGGCGTGGCTATCCCGCCGAAGCCATTCGCAATTTTTGTCGGCTCACTGGCGTACAAAAACGGGAAAATCAGCAAGAATTTGAGCTACTAGAATTCCGTGTTAGAGAGGTGCTCAACCACTTAGCCCTTCGCTATATGGCTGTGATGGATCCTGTAAAATTGGTGATCCAAAACTACCCTATCGATCAGGTAGAATGGCTGGAAACCGACAATAACCCAGAAGATGAGAACGCGGGCAGCCGTTCCATTCCCTTTAGCGGAGCACTCTTTGTTGAAAGAGAAGATTACAGCAAAGAACCACAAGGTAAAAAATATTTCCGCTTAGCACCAGGTAAAGACGTGCGTCTCAAAAGCGGCTATATTGTACACTGCTTGGGTCATGAAGAAGACGAAACAGGAAAAGTAACACAGATTAACTGCACCTACTACCCCAACAGCAAGAGTGGAGAAGACAGCAGCGGCGTAACAGCCAAGGGTACTTTACACTGGGTAAGCATACAACATGCAACGGACATTGAAGTGCGCAACTACGATAAGCTCTTCACCGACCCTACGCCCATGAACCACGAGGACAAAGACTTTTTGGAATTTATCAACCCTAATAGTTTGCAAACTATTGTGGCCAAGGGAGAACCCGCTTTAGCAACGGTAACACAAGGAGGAACTCATTTCCAGTTCATCCGGATGGGCTATTACGTATCGGACCCCGACAGCCAAGCCGGTAAGCCCGTTTTTAACCTAACCGTTGGCTTGAAAGGCAGCTATAAACCACAAAGCTAGCCGCCACTTTTCTTGGTTTTGGTATAGCCTTTTGCTAGTAGGAATTGTAGAACCTTCTCTCGTTGGTTGCCCTGTATAAGTAGCTCCCCTTCCTTAACAGAGCCGCCTACACCACAGTGGGCTTTGATCTGCTTGCCGAGTGCCTCTAGCGCATCTATAGTGCCTTGGAAGCCGCTTACGATGGTCACTTCCTTGCCCTTGCGTTGCTTTCGGTCGATGAACAGCCGCAAGTTTTGCTGCGCAGGGCTCCATTCCTCAGCGGTGCTGCTAGGCTCTTCCCAAACCGCATCGCTTGCTCCTTCGGGTGCGGGTGCCAAGCTAAGGGATTGCAGCGCGGCAAAAGGATTATCGGAAGGTGTAGAGAAACCAGCAGTGCTGTAAGTACCTTTATCTTTTTGTTTGGCCATCATGGGTCAATTTAGCTACCAAAAAATTTGTTTTGGGTGTCTTTATCGGAAAGCATCCTAAAAATTTGCATCCCTTGCTGATAGAAACGGCCGATTTCGGGTGGTGATAGTACGCGATCCTTTTTGTAGAGTACCAAAAAATAGCCTACCCCCTCCATCGACCAGCCTTTTTCAAGCGTGAAATAATTGAGTACGGCATCTGTAAAATGATGGCGCACAAAGACCTCATCATCGCCAGTGAGCCGATATTGACCACTAAATTTAGGGTGGCGAACGAAGTCGATATCATCCATCCCCACTAGTTCACCAATTTTGTGAAAAATGGTCTCGGGTTGCATCCAAATTTCAGGTAAACCAAGCTGGGTACTATGTAGGAAGAAAACCGTTTGCTCATGCCGCCGCATGCTTTTACCCGTATAACGCAGGTAGCGATAATCAAAAATTCGTATATCGTAGGCCATTAGCTCATCTTGCTTTCGCAAGATATGATAGGCTCGTTTGCTACCACCTTTTCGGAAGAGCCGAAAGTCGGCTAAATGGCCGGGCAGGTTGTAGTCGTCTTCGGCTTGGTAGTCTAAGTCGAGTTGCTGAGCAACCTGTTGTAGTTGCTTGTGGCGATTAGGAGAAGTGATCATGTGGCAAAAATACACAAATGCAGTAATAGACTGTATCTTTGTGTATGCTTAGTTCTCAACTACCGAGATTTTTCTATCTTTAGCTTTCATCCTATCCATCCCAAAATCTATGCGACAATACCTTCTCCTCCTCTTACCGATTTTCTTAGGGTTTTCCAGCGTGCAGGCGCAATATGCCCCTTTACACTTTGATCTTAGACAGATCGACGAATGTGGGTCTTGGCTCTTGCTGGAAGATACTTTTGGTGCGGCTATTATAGCCGATATCGACACCAACCAACTACAGTGGCTACTACTCATTGAAACGGGCGGCGCAGTGGTGAACACTAGCAACAACGCTACCTACGGTAGTTTGGTGAACCGCAATAATGCAGGCAATTTTGAAGTGAACCAAATCAGCAGCATCCGAGGGGATACGGTCTTCCTCCGCTTTCCTTTAAGAAATAATTATAGTGAAGATATAGCAGCTTACGCTGATGTGGTGATACAAGCTGATCTAAGTGGCCAGGTAGTAGATGGCACTGTGGTGATGGCTACCAATCAATTTAATCCAGTTACAGTATATTATCAGCCGCCTTGTTTTTTGCCCGCTCAGGGAAAAGTGACAATCAGTGGGCATATAGACTGGTCGAGAGCGGGCTTTTTGGGTGCTTCTGCGGCTACGAATAACGACAATAACTGTAATGCCTTCACCTCGGCTAGTGCTTATGTTTATGCGGCAGCAGATTGGCGCGGAGGGGTAAAAGGACGAGGTGTTTCAGCGACAGTGCCGGATGGTGCCCATGCACGTGGCCGAGGCCCACTGCTGAATGGCGGCGGCGGCGGCAACGATCACAATAGCGGCGGCGGCGGTGCAGGCCACATAGGCAGAGGCGGTGCAGGCGCGGCCAACTTAGAGCCTGGCACCTTCAATTGTAAAGGCAACTTCCCCGGTCTGGGGGGCTACGAGCTGCCTTTATATCACGAAAACGGCCTTCCCTTGCTCTTTCACGGAGCTAGCGGTGGGCAGGGGCACGTCAATAATACCCTCAGTAGTACGGGAGGTAATGGGGGCGGGATCATCTTAGTTTATGCCGATAGCCTCGCATTTATGAATGATGCCCAATTAAGTGTAAATGGCGGTGCTGGAAGCCACACCATTGGAGATGGCGGCGGCGGCGGTGGCGCAGCTGGTAGTATCTTCCTACTCACGAATAGTATGGAAGGAAGTGCCCGTTTATTTGCAGAAGGCGGCGGCGGCGGCCATGTCAACAACAGCAACCTTAATCGCTGTTTTGGCCCCGGTGGCGGCGGTAGCGGCGGCCGTATCCTTAGTAGAATCCCGCTTGGCCCCGATATCCTTACCTCCTTTAGCGGCGGCCTAGGTGGAGAAAGCCAAAACAGCCAAGCCTGTGCCCCCGGGCAAAACCGTGGCCAAAACGGTGCCGCCGGACTAGTAGAGGTGGGCGACTTCCAACTACAAAGCTTACAAACTTTATTACAAATACCCAGCAGTATCACCTATCCAGACACCGTCTGTGCAGGCCAAGCTTTGCAGCTCAGTGTGATGGGCAGTCGCGATTGTTACCGCTCCGTTTGGTGGCGGCAAAGTGACGGCCTTCGCATCCCTTTAGCGGAAAACAGCCGTTACGATGGTGCGAATACCCCCCTTCTAAATATCCTTTCCTTACCTGATGACCTAGAGCAAACTTACGTCCTAGAGCAGTTAGATGCTAGTAATACACGAGTGATTGAGCAGACCATCCGGCTCCTAGTGGCACCTAGGCCCGTGGCAGCTTTCGACTACACACTCAACGGCAATAATCTCGTGATTCTGAACAATAGCAGTAGCTACGCAACTAGCTACAACTGGGATTTTGGCGACGGCAACCAAAGCAGTCTAGCCACTCCCTCCCATACCTATACCCAGAATGGGCTGTATGAACTGCGACTGATAGCGAACAACGCCTGCGGCAGCGACACCACTTTTGCGCTTGTTGAAACCCTTGCCCCTGCGCCAGCCGCCCAATTTAATATTCCACCAACTGATTTTTGTGTCGGGGATACTCTTTTCCTAACCGACGCCAGTTTAAATGCCAGCCAAATTAGATGGCAACTCAATCCCGCACTGCCTGTGCTGCCCAACCCCAACAGCCCTAACGCTTTTGTACTACTCACTAGCCCCAGTAGCCTAGAAGTGCAACTGACGGCCTTCAACGAAACGGGCGATAGTAGCCAGCTAACCGGCAGCATAAACGTTTTTGAAACCGCTAATTACAATATCAGCAGTAGTACCAATGGCCTCACAATCAACCTAATAGCGAATGGTAGTGGTGGTGAAAACCCCTATTTCATAAGCCCCAATGGCGACACCATTCAAGGAACCAACCTAGTCTTTACAGCACCCGCTCCAGGGCTGTACCGCTTCGAATTTGTGGCGCCGAATGTCCGCTGCGGCGACTATCAAGACCTTCTCTTTATCGAACTAAATGCCCCGCTAACAGCCGCTATCACTACCACATTTAATGTAGGCTGCACCCCCTTTTTTACGAGCTTAACGAACGTAAGTGAAGGTGAAATTAACAGCGTTAATTGGCGTATTGTACCCGAAAACGCAGCTGGTGTCAATATCCTAAATAGTAGTGAAGAAGTGCTCAATCTACGCATCGATAGTGCCGGCAACTACCTCGTCTTGCTGGAAATCAGTGGCCCGGGCGGCAGTGCCGTGGCGGAACAAAACCTGCAAGTAGAACGCTCCCCTACCGCCGCTTTTGCGGTGAGCGAAAACGAAGGGCTTATACAACTCACCAACCTATCGCAAAATGCTACGAATTACTTATGGGACTTTGGGGATGGCAACAGCAGTACCCTCTTTGAACCCAGTCATCAATATAACAGCACAGGCTTATTTGAAATCAGCCTCAACGCACAAAATATGAGTTGTAGTAGGGCCGTAAGCCAAAGTATTTTTGTGGATGTATTGAATAGCCTCCACGACCCTAATCAATCGAGCATCCGCTTATTCCCCAACCCCGCTGCCGAAAGTATTACGTTAGAAAGCCCCGCCCTACATTTTCAATGGGTAGATGCCAGCGGGCGCACCATGCAACCGCTGCAGTATAAAGCCGCTGGCAGCCAATGGCTCCGCCTCCCAGCCCAGCCCAAGGGGGTCTATTGGCTTAAACTTGTAACAACAACAGGCGTTTATTGGCGCAAAGTAATTAAACAATAAAATGCAAATTCAGCTAGGCTTCAGCCCCTGCCCCAACGATACCTTTATGTTTGATGCCCTCGTAAACGGGCGCATTGA
>DAINNZ010000142.1:6307-10308 GCA_036735605.1 Lewinella sp.
CCTTAGTGCATCAACGAATTGACACCGAAGGGCTAGATTTTCAGCCGATTTTAGAAGATGTATCGGCACTCAACAGCATGGCTTTTAAACGGCAACTGGCCGTCACCAAACTCAGCTACCACGCTTTTGGCTACCTAACGGATCACTACGCGCTGCTTCGCGCTGGTTCAGCTTTAGGCCGGAATTGTGGTCCTTTATTATTAGCCAAGGAAAAGTTGGAGGAGGAAAAGATAATATCATCTAAGTGTGCTATCCCGGGTCGCTATACCACGGCTAATTTTTTACTAGGTCTTGCCTATCCTGGTTTACAAAACAAGGAGGAGCGAATTTTCCACGAGATTGAAGAAGCGGTGTTACAAGGTGACTGTGAAACGGGGCTCATTATTCATGAAAACCGTTTCACCTACGCAGAAAAAGGGCTGGTAAAATTGCTAGATTTAGGCGTATATTGGGAGCAAAGCACCGGTTATGCGATCCCCTTGGGCGGTATTGTAGTGCGGCGCGACATTGAAGAGGCCATACAAAAGCGCATCGAACGTGTGATTGCTCGTTCGGTTGCCTATGCTTTCGCACATCCGACGGCCTCGGCGGCCTACGTGGCAGCGCATGCGCAAGCAATGGATCCGGCCGTTCGGCAAGCGCACATCGGGCTGTACGTCAACGATTTTTCACTCGATTTGGGCGAAGAAGGCATTGCTGCCGTTCAGTATTTACTGCAAAAAGGTCGAGATTTGGGTCTTCTACCACCTGGTCGGGCTGATTTTTTGGTGTAGTGATAGCCTATATTTTTTTATCTTTGCGCAGTGCGGGAGTATTTTGTCCTATACAGTAGCGTTATTTTTTCGCTTTGGCTAAAGCAGGGGCAAGTGTTTTCCTTTTAGCGCAAGACTTTCACCATTTCAATACTTATGAAGCTACGCCCATTCTTGTTATGCTGCCTCCTCCTCGCTAGCGGCCTATTACTAGCACAAAGGCAAAGGGATCGCGCTGCCGACTTAACACCTGTTTATCTCATCCATCTAGGGTATGGGCCTCAAACAGCGCAAGCTGATTTAGGGCAGCGCTTTGGGAGTAGCTGGAGCCTAGAGCTGGGCCTTGACCGAATGGCCAAAGGCAGCAACTGGAGCATCGGCCCCTTCGGCCAATATTTCTTCGGCAGTGAAGTCAAGGAAGATGTGCTGGCGGGTTTACGCACGGCCGATGGCCTAATCATTGGCAACCAGCGCGACCCAGCCGACATACAACTGCGGATGCGGGCGTACTTTGCTGGTTTACGCGCCAGTAAAATCCTGCCATTATCTACCAACAAACGCGCTGGGATCAAGCTCTCGATAGGTGGTGGTTGGCTGGAGCACCGCATTCGTATCCAAAGGGATCCGGTTCATGTTGTTAATCAACTAGTAGGAGACTATGCAACTGGCTACGATCGGCTTAGCAGCGGCCCCACAGCCTACCAATTTATAGGCTATCAGCAGCTTAGTGCAGATGGCCTACTAAATTTTCAGGCAGGTTTTGAGCTCATGGAAGCTTTCACCACGGGCAAGCGCGATTTTGATTTTGCCACAGCGGGTAGCTTACGGGAAAGCCGCCTAGACGTACTACTAGGTTTTCGCCTTGGCTTCATTCTCACTTTATACCGTGGCGAGGGGCGGGAAATATTCTACCGCTAATGCTGCTCTACCGAATTGGCATCACGGCTTACCATACAGCCATTGGGTTAGCCGCTAAGCTCGGCAACCGAAAGGCCGCCGCTTGGGTAAGTGGGCGCAAGCCACTGAGTGCAGCTGCCCTAGCGAGTGGGTCACCCGATTTTCTACGCACCCGCTTACCGGGACAGCCCTTACTTTGGATGCATGCCGCTAGTCTTGGAGAGTTTGAACAAGGGCGTCCTGTATTAGACTTATTGAGAAAAGAATGGCCCGATTATTTTTTTCTACTCACTTTTTATAGTCCCAGTGGCTATGAAGCAGCCACTAGCTACCCGGGAGTGGATGCGCTTGCCTACTTACCTAAAGACGAAGCCCTAACGGCCCAGCGTTGGGTAGCAAGCTTAACGCCTACACTAGCCATCTTTATCAAATATGAGTTTTGGCTCTTTCACCTCGCCGCACTACGGGAGGCAGGTGTACCTACCTTCCTCATTGCTGCTACCTTTCGGCCACAACAACCTTTTTTTAAGTGGTATGGTGCAGCTTGGCGGCGCGCACTATCAGGCTTTACCCAACTGCTACTACAAACACCCGAAGATGCTACTTGCTTAAAGCGCTTATCTATTGATCTACCGCCCGTGCAAGTAGTTGGTGATCCTCGGCTTGACCGCGTACTTAGTGTCGCCAATACGGCCTTCGAAGACCCTATTTTAGCCCACTTCACCGCGCAGCATAACTGCTGGATATTAGGATCTGTTTGGCCGGAGGATGTTGCTTTACTTATCGACATCCTAGCCTATATCCCTAACCATTGGCGGCTCATTGTAGTGCCGCACCAGCTGGAGGAAAAACAGCTAGCCGCCTGGGAAAACCAGCTTAGCGCCATCCGCTATAGCCACTTTCAACTAGGTACCTATGCGCAGCAAAAAGTACTCCTACTCGACAAAATGGGCCTACTGAGCCGTGCTTATCGATATGCCCAAATCGCCTACGTGGGCGGTGGCTTTGGCCAAAGTATTCACAACACCCTAGAACCAATGGCCTACTGGCTCCCCATTATATTTGGCCCCAAGTACCACAAGTTCCCCGAAGCCGTCCATACGCTAGCAAGTGGTGGTAGCTTTACGGTGCGCAGCGCAGAAGCGCTTTTGGCGGCCTTCGAGCACCTACAAAATCCCATCGCCTACGCCTTAGCTTCCAAGGCCATCCAGAACTTTACCGCTAGTGCTCATGGAGCAGCCACTAAAACAGCAACTGCTATCCTAGCTGCTTTAGCTGTGCCACCAAGCTCTCAATCTTAGCCGTAAAATCTGCCATTTTTCTCCTTTCATGTGCCACCACATTCTCCGGCGCATTGGCCACAAAAGAGGGATTGTTCAGCTTTTTATCGATGCCCATCAACTGGCCGCGCAGACGATTGACTTCCTCTTCGATCTTAGCTTTCTCCGCCGCCGTATCGATTACCTCATGGGTAAATAAATAGGTCGTATCATTACCCGTGAGGAAGGTTATCGCACCTACCGCTTCAACACTAGTAAGAGATAGCTCTTCTAAAAATGCCAACTTTTGCACGATCTCCGACCAACCCGCTAAGGCTAACATGGCTTCGCTTTGCGCACTCTGCTGCAACTGGCAACGCAGTATTTCTCTAGCCTTAAGCCCACGGCTATTGCGAATCTCCCGTACGCTACTGATAAGCTGCTGTAAACGCTCAAACTGCCCAATCAGCTCTTCGTTTACCTGCCCAGCTTGCGGCCATTGGCTCACGATACAATCATCTCCTGATACCCGATCGCGTAGCTGATGCCATACCTCTTCTGTCACGAAAGGTAAGAAGGGATGCAACAAAGTCATCATCTGCTCGAATGCCGTGATCGTCCGATCGTAAATTGCTGAATGAATACGCCCATCATTAGGCTTAATGATCTCTAAATACCAACTACAAAAATCGCCCCAAATAAATTTATACAAACCCATCATTGCCTCACTAATACGGTATTCACGCATTAGCCGGTCGGTCTCGCCCACTACTTGCTGCAAACGATTTTCTAGCCAATTGATGGCCAGTAGATCCCCATCACCCATAGCTACATCAGCGGCTACCTCCCAACCTTGTAACAAACGATTGGCATTGAATATTTTATTACAAAATTTCCGCCCTTGGTCGCAAAGTTTACTTTCGTTTTTCACCTGCCCCGTCTCCGAATCAATAGGCGCATCAAAAATGATGTCATTACCCGCTGCAGCACTAGAAAGCATCCCAAAACGAACACCATCCGCACCATAAGTATCTAGTACAGCGAGCGCATCCGGGCTATTTCCTAACGATTTCGACATCTTCCGCCGCTTTTC
>DAINNZ010000143.1:0-10263 GCA_036735605.1 Lewinella sp.
CAAATTGCCTGCTTTTCTCACAGCACCTCGCAAGCCTTTCCTTTAGCATCCTTTCGTCCCTTCGGTTTTTGGCATTGGTATTGGTATTTGGGTTCACAAGCTTTGCGCTACCTAGTGCGACTTGCCCCTGCGTTAGCCAAAACCTAGGTAAGTAGCCTATTGAGGCTAAGTGTGCTAAAGCGCTCGTAAAAAGGCACGGCCGAAATGTAAAACTGGTGTGGTAGCCATTAGTTGTAGCTCTTCCAGCAAAGAGGTTTCAGCATTGAGGAAGCGGAGAACGCGGGGAGTAGGATTTTTGGCAAAAAGGAGCGGGAAGAGGGCTTCCCCTACTAACTCTTGTTGTTGGAGGATAGAGAGAATGGTAGCATCATATACTAGGTGGCGGCTGGGCCAAGGAGCGGCGACCTTTATCTTTGGTACATTCGTAGTGAGCTGTTTTGCAAGTTGGGCTAATTGCCGCTGCATATTATAGAAGGTATAGCCTGTGGAAGGGCGAGCCTGGCCGCCGGCTAGACCTATATGTAGAAGGTGTTGGTCTTGGTAGGGATAGGGGTAGGTCGTCATGGGGATCACACCTTGTTCGGTGTGGTAAATTTCCTGAATAGTGTGGAAGTTTGGTTTTTTATTAGGCAGGGTGGTAATTTTCCAATGGTCGTGAAGGTAATTGGTGATGATCTGGTCGTAGGCTGTGGAGGGTAAATGTTGGTTAGAGAAGATAGCGACTTCCACGAGCGCCTCGGTGGTAGAGGTTGGCAGGACGTATAAGAAGCGGGTTTCGTTACTCTGTGGCGTCCGGAAATCCATCATCGTGGCATGATGAGGATCGAAGGCGGGAGTTAGCGTGCGGATAAACCAGCCACGGAAGTGTTGATCTAAATAAGGCTCGGTGACCTCAGCGGCTCGTAGCGGGTGCGGTAAGCTGCTAAGCGCCCATCGGCAGCGGTAGGTAGTATTATTAGCACAGAACTGAACGCCCTCGGGGATATGCTGTATGGCGTGGGCACGTGCTTGTACCCGTTCCACTTGTGGCAGGGTAGCGATGAGTGCATTACAATAGGCATAAAAATCGGTGCTATAGATCATCTTGTAAGCCAATGGCTCGATCTCGTAACGGTTTTGGTGTTGCGTATTGTGAATACCGACGGAAGACCAGCGGTGCTTGACGATAGACTCGAAAGGACCTTGGCCGCTTTCCCAAAAAGACCAAGTACGATCGTGTTGTTGTTTGATCTCTGGCTCTACTAGTAACAAGCGCTTATTGTGCAGAGCCCCTGCCCAATGTAGGTGACAAATTGCACTTAGGCCGGCTCCACCACCGCCGAGGATAGCATAATCGTAGTAATTAGCCGCTTGCTTATTCATTATAGCCCGATATTGAGTGCTATAAAGAAGAACAGCTGGGCGAAGAAATAGATGCGTAATAAAGGGCTATGAAAGCGAATCTTAGCATATTGCAGGGGCAGGGAGATCAGGAGGGCTACGAGTGCCCAAGCCAAGTAGTTTTGCAAGGGTACTTCGGGGGCTGCCCATTGCCAATAATCGAGTTGAATAGCCACCGGTTCTATAGCCACATCATACAAAGCTAGTACCCCCCCCGAGGCAAGGGCTGCGAAGAAAGGGTGCTTTATCCAAACATTGGCAAGCTCATTGGCCGCTAGGGTTAGTACGGCCCAATTGAGGGCAATTACGAAGGGCACGCCTAAGCCTTGAAAGCGCATAGTGGCACCATAGTGATACTCGCCGAAGATAACGCCCGTTGCAACCCCTGCGGCTTCGACGAAGAAAGCGAAAGTATAGGCACCTAGCAGCCACCACCCCAGTCTTTTGTCTCCTTGTTCTTGATAAATAGTATAGAGCAGCAACCCATTGATAAGCAATAGAAGCCCATCCGTTGTGTAGCGCGTAATGGGGAGTATAGCTGGCCAGAGGTGCGCAAGCGTGCCAGAGGCGAAAGCAAAAACGAGAAAATAAGCGAGGTAGCCCGTGGATTGTTTAGTGGCAGAAGCTTCCATAGACTAAGTTACAACATATTAAAGCGGTGACGAACAGCCGTGCTGGCGAGAAGGTACAGTTTTTTGGAATCGCGCACGCGAATGCGCTCTTGCTGCACTAAAGCGGCGGACGCCCGTTTGATCTTTTGAAAAAGGTTAATGTAATAGACGTAGGCGAGATAAACACCTAGACGAGCACTGCTTGGCAACTCTTTGATACCGATGAGAGCCTGATCGAAATCTGCTTTAATTTCGGTTTCAATGCGTATTTTATCTTCATTCGTAAAGTGCTCAAAATCGATACCGGGAAAATAAACGCGCCCCCTTTCCAAGAAGTCACTGCGCATATCGCGCAAGAAATTGATTTTTTGGAAAGCGGCTCCTAAGCTACGGGCGGGAGCTTTAAGTCGTTCGTACTCGGTAGTGTTGCCTTTAACAAAGACTTTGAGGCACATGAGGCCGACTACTTCGGCTGAGCCATAGATATACTGTTCGTACAGATCGGGATGATAATTACTATACTCTAGATCCATTGCCATGCTATCGAGGAAGGGGTCGATCAAGTCGGCACCGATATGGTATTGGTTGGCTACTTCTTGGAAAGCTTGCAAGACTGGGTTGAGGCTAATTCCTTCTTCGAGCGCTTGGTAGGTTTCGGTGCGGAAACGCTGTAATAGCAAAGCCTTATCTTTATCGTGGAAAGTATCTACTATTTCGTCGGCGAAGCGAACGAAGCCGTAGATACCATAGATAGGTGCCCGCAATGCCTTATCGAACACTCGGATTCCTAGGCTAAAGCTAGTACTATACCGCTTGGTAATAAGGCAGGCGCACTCTCGGCAAACTTCTTGGTAAAGACTGAGCATAGGCTTACGAATTGACGGATTGAGAAACAGCGGCTGGGTGGCCGTAGGTCTGAAGAATATCCCTAGCCGCTACCTGACCAGAAATAATACTGGGCGGCATACCTGGCCCGGGGGTAGTGAGCTGGCCTGCGTACCAAAGGTTGGTTAGTTTTTTGCTTTTCAGTTTGGGTTTGAGGAAGGCCGTTTGTAGCAGTGTGTTTGCTAGGCCATAGGCATTACCTCGGAAGGCGTTGTAGTCGGACTTAAAATCGCGGTGTGCGTAGCTACGTTTATAGACCACATGGGGGCGAATATCGAAACCTATGCGGGCAGAGAAGCGTTCGCACATCAGAGCCCAATATTTTTCACGTGCCTCGTCGGTATCTTCTAGTTCCCAGGCAAGGGGGAGGAGGAAGAAAAGGTTTTCTTTCCCCGCTGGCGCTACGGTTGGGTCGGTAATAGAAGGTGCGCAGACGTAAAAGAGTGGGTCTTCGGGCCAAGCCGGCGAGTCGTAGATTTGTACGGCGTGCTTATTGAAATCGGCATCAAAAAAGAGGGTATGATGGTGCAGATTAGGGATTTTACGGTCTAAGCCCACATAAAACAATAGGCTAGAAGGCGCCATAGTGCGCTTCTGCCAATACGTTTGGTCGTAAACACGATTCTGCGCTGCTAGCACTTCTTGTTCGAAGTGATGATAATCAGCCGCCGCTACCACTGCATCGGTAGGAAACTGCTGGCCCGCCTTTGTTTGTAGGAAACGGATGCTGCCATTGTCGGTAAAGACCTGTTCCACCTCGGCGGAGGTATGTATCTCCACCCCTAGTTCACGCGCCACCGCTGCCATTCCTTCTATGATTTTGTACATCCCCCCCATTGGGTACCAAGTGCCAAGCTCGAGATCCGCATAGTTCATTAAGCTGTACAAAGCCGGCGTATTGGCGGGGGTAGCCCCGAGGAAAAGAACCGGAAACTCTAGCAGCTGAATCAACTGTGGATGCTTAAATAAGTTGCGGACATAGGCCGACATGCTCGTTAGCATCTGCAGCTTAAAGGCAGACTTAAGCACGCGTAAGTCGGCAAAATCGAGCACACTATGGCCTGGTTTTTGCACAAACTCGCTCATACCCACCTTATACTTATAGGCCGCTTCCGTGAGGAATTTCTCTAGGTTAGCACTACTCCCTGGCTCCAAGCGTTCAAAGAGTTGGAAAAGTTCACTCCTTTTAGCGGGAACATCGACAGATTGCTGGGAGCCAAAATAGATTTCGTAGCTTGGGTCGAGGCGCACCAAATCGTAGAAATCGGCAGCGGTATGGCCGAAATCGTTAAAAAACTGCTCAAAGACCTCTGGCATCCAATACCAAGATGGGCCCATATCGAAGGTAAAGCCATCGGCAGCGAACTGCCGGCAGCGACCGCCGAGGCTATCGTTTTTTTCCAGTAAGCGCACCTTGAACCCCGCTTTGGCTAGGTAGCAAGCGGCTGAGAGGCCTGCAAATCCGGCACCCACCACCGTTATATGTTGAACTTTTCTCCTCATACTTTCGCCTAACAGCAAGAAGTGAACTTGGTTCACCCTTACGATAGAATGCCCTTCACACGGCTAGGGAGCGGTTGTTCGTTATGCCTTTATTTCTTATTATAAGTATTCATGGTATTTTGTAAACCATGCGCACAAAAGCTGAAGGCTGCCTCGGCTGCCGACTGTATAAAAGCGGGCAGATCGGCCTTTTCGGAGGCCGTCCAATCGGCCAGTACGTAATCGGCTTGTTGGCCGAGCCTAAAGTCGCTACCGATACCGCAGCGAAGCCGAGCATAGTCGTTGCCAGCGGTTAGGTTATCGATACTTTTGAGTCCATTGTGCCCTGCGTCGGAGCCTTTGCCTCTGAGGCGCACCTTAGCGAAATCGAGGTGAAGATCATCCAGAACAACAAGCAAATTAGCTTTATCGATTTTTTCCTGTTGCAGCCAGTAGCGCACCGCTTTTCCGCTTAGGTTCATATAGGTATCTGGTTTGAGGAGATAAATTTGCTTGCCTCGGTGCTTAATTTGCGCCATTTGCCCGTGGTTCACATTTTGCCAGGGGGTCTGATCTGCCATTTCTTCCACCACCCGAAAGCCAATATTGTGCCTTGTATCGGCGTACTTTTCGCCCGGGTTACCTAAGCCTACTACCAAAAATTTCATCGTGTTAGCTATTTGCGTTACTGGCTGTTGCCTTCGTTTGTTTTTCCACCATCTGAGGAGTTGCTGTACCATCGCTCTTAAGACAAGCTGCGCCTTAATTTTTACGTTATTTGGCGGCGAAGATACAATAGAGTTGCTGCTTCTATGCTTAAAACGAAGTGCTTTGAGCCCAGCCCGCTCGCCCAGTAACCACGAAGTGCCTTTTGGCTAGCTATCCCTTCGTTCCTTATCTTTCCTTTTCATTGGCCGAAGGCAGGGGCAAGGGTTTGTTTTGTAGCGCAAGAGCGTGACCAACAAGCCTCCATAGCCCCCCAGCACTTGGGGCCTAGCACCTGGGGCCTAGCACCTGGGGCCTAGCACCTGGGGCCTAGCACCTGGGGGTCTCCCTAGCTACTTATTCAGCGAAGGAGCTTGCGCCCCCTGCGCCACCAAGAAAGTCTTGCCCCTGCCTATTTGGCCAACTATTAAATTGATTGGTTCGCTAGCGAGAACTGCGGCTGAAAGCTGCTTTGATACAGAAAGTGAGAATTGCGGCTACTTATGAACATAAGCAGGCTAGTAAAATTAATTTCTGTCGCCCCTGCTAGGGGCTGTATCCCTTTTTTAGGAGTTGTATCCCTTTTCTGGGGGCAGTATCTTTTACGATCCGAACAAAATACTTACTTTTGGTCGGCTGATCGGATTCCTTTGGCGTAGGTCTTTTCCATTTGCTTTCTACACGCAACCTCAAGATGAAAAAAACAATCTTCCTTCTTTGCTACTTGTTGGCAACTACCCTTTCTTCCCAAAGTGAGCCTCTACCGAGCGGCCTTGTGGCAGCCCCATTACCCGAATGGGTCCAGTTGCTCTATGCCCCTGCGCCTGATCCCGACCTAGTAAGTAAGGCCTTTAGGCAGTATTATGCTAACGAGCCCTTTGTAAAAAACCAGCATACACAGTACTACAAACGTTGGTTGCGGGCCTTAGAAACCTACGAATACCAGCAGCGAGCTTGGGCTAGTAGTAGCCCCGCTGCACAAAGTGCCGCTGTGGCGAGTGAAAACAGTTTCTTGCAAGCACATCAAGCTCAGCAAAACGCTAGAAGCAGCAGCAATTGGACGAACATAGGCCCTTGGGATTGGGATCATGAGGCTGCTGGCCGCAGCTATGCCCCTGGTGCGGCTCATGTCTATACCATCGAGCAATGCCCTAACAACCCCAACATCCTTTATGCCGGCACCGCCACCACTGGTATTTGGAAAAGCAACAACCAAGGAGCTTCCTGGACTTGCCTGAGTGCTTCCCTGCTAGTAAACGAGGTCTATTCGCTGGAAATACATCCTATCAACTGCGAAGAAATCTACGCCTCCATGCGGGGCAGCATTTACAAATCCGTTAATGGTGGAGCTAGTTGGGCACCTACCGGCAGTGCGGCCTTTCAGTCGCTCATTTTTGATGAAATTACCGACTTGAAGATAAGCCCCATTGCACCTTACACGCTTTGGGCAGCTACCTCCAACGGCTTATTGCGCTCCACCGACCAAGGTGCTAACTGGACGACTGTGGCGAGTGGTCTTTTCCAAGAAATCGAATACCACCCAAGCGATCCGCAAATTATGTACGTCGTGCGGCAAACGGGCAACCGCACTGAATTCCTTCGCTCCACCAACGGAGGAGCCAACTGGATGGTGCAAAGCAATGGCTGGCCAACGCCAGCGGCAGGAGATGAAAACAGGCGGGCAGAAATAGCCGTAAGCCCTGCCGCCCCCGATAAAGTATATGCCCTACTCACGGGCAGTGCCAACGGGGGCAGCGGTTTATATGGCGTTTATGTCAGCGACAATGCAGGCCTTTCTTGGGTTTTTAGCTGTTGTGGGCCGCAACCAGGAGGTGTGCCCGCAGCCAACAACATCAATATGATGGGCTGGGATGATCAGGGGCTGGATGATGGCGGCCAATATTACTACGATCTAGCCCTAGCCGTATCCCCTACCAATGCGAACCACCTATTTGTGGGGGGCGTCAATCTCTGGGTGTCGCAGGATGGCGGACAGACCTTTAGCTGCCCAGCCAAATGGTCGCATCCTGAAAAAGCCAACTATGTTCATGCCGACATACACGACATCAACTTTTACCCTAGCGGCGATTTATGGGTGGCCAACGACGGCGGCATTTTCCACTCTACGAACAGCGGAAATAGCTTCAGCCGCCGGATGTTTGGTATCTGGGGCTCCGATTTTTGGGGCTTCGGTGTCGGCTTCAATAACGACGAACTTATGCTAGGCGGAGCTTACCACAACGGCACGCTACTAAAAAATGGGAATATCTATGAAAACGACTGGCTCTGTACCGATGGCGGAGACGGTGTTGGCGGAGCCGTTAACCCAATCCTAAGCAACCAAGTTTATTCCGACTACAACATCAAAACCATGCCAGCTAGCCGCCTAGTGGAACCTAGCACGCGCCCCTACGCCGAGGTGCCAGGCTGGCACTATACCACCGGGCGTTTTTCGCAAATAGAATTCGCTGCCGATAATTTCAACGTACATTACTTTGGTAAAGGCAACGCACTCTATAAAACCGAAGACGATAACCGAACCGTCTCTCTCTTGCATACTTTCGAGCATGAAGTAACGGACGTGGAAGTAGCCTGGAGCAACGATCAAGTTATTTATGTTGCCACCTATGAAAGCTACTGGGGAGCCAAAAAAGTGTTTAAAAGCAGCAACGGCGGTTTTAACTGGGCAGATATTACGCCCAACAACAGCCTCTTCAGCACCCAGCGCAGCGCACCCTACGACATAGAAGTAAGCTATGAAGACGAAAACCTAGTTTGGCTGGCTCGCGTACGCGATCGTATCGACAACAACCGGCTAGTCTTCCGTTCTACCAACGGCGGTCAAAGCTGGAGTGATATCAGCTCCTCTATTTTACAAGGCGAAACCCTCACGAATATTCTAGTACAGAGAGGCAATAACGACCTCTACATCGGCACTACCCGTAGCGTGTATCACAGTGCCGGCGGCCAGGGCGACTGGCAACTCTTCGCCGATGGCCTACCGGCGGCCACCCGTTCTAGGCAACTGGCCATTAGCTACCGCAACGGCACCCTCCTCAACGCTAGCAATCGTAGTGTATGGCTCTCCCCGCTGGCCAATAGTAGCCCGGTGCGCCCTCAAATGAGCGTTGATAAATACTATTCCGGTTGCCTTCGCGACACCTTCCTCTTTGCCGATTATTCCAGTGTAGGGGAGGCTGCCAATTTTCAATGGACTTTTCCCACCGCTGCATGGACGAGCAGCCTTACCGAAAAGACCGTGCAAGTGCTCTTCGCTAGCAGTGGCCAGCACAGCGCTAGCCTCAGCGTGAATGGGCAAACCCAAAACCGCCAAGACTTCGTCCTCGTCGGAGAGGATTGCGACCCTCAAGCCTTTGCCGGCCAAGCCTTGCAATGTAGCGGCGCGGAGGGGCACTTTATCTCCGACGGGGAATTGAACCTCCGTAGCAATACCCTCACGCTGATGGCCTGGATACGGCCCGAGGGTATGCAGCCTGCCTTCAGCGGCCTTATTTTCACCGACGCCGCCGAAGCCGCCGGGCTCAACCTGAGAAACAATAACGAAATTGGCTACCACTGGCCGGGCGGAGGTACGCATTGGGGCTGGAGCAGCGGCCTTAGCGTAGCGCCCGACGAATGGTCTTTTGTAGCTATCGTCTTCTCCCCTAGCAGCGTAACGCTTTATGTCAACGACCAATCTGTTGTTAGAAATATCGCCCTAGATCCAGCCCAATGGGATCGCCTACGAATCGGTAGCTACCGTGGCTGGGGCGACCGAAATTTCCGTGGCTTAATCGATGAGGCCCTCCTCTGGAACCGATCCTTGAGCCAAGACGAAGTGAGAACTTGGCGCCACCTCACTAAGCATCAGCAGGCCAGCCCGAACCATGCCTTATTCGACCCCTCCCTGCTTGCCTATTTCCAATTTAATGAAGCTGGCCGTAAAATATACGATCGCGTAGGCAATCACCACGGCTACCTCAACGGCACGGCTGCCCTACAACCCTCTACGGCTCCCATCGGCAACGGATATAGCCACAAAATTTTCATCGCTCAAGCTGGCACCTATGATTTTGAACAGGCTAGCTTATCCCTTAGCTTCCCGAATGGCGGCACCTACCCCGAGGAAGAAATTGTGGCCACAAAACTCAGCCATCCGCCCTCCTTGCTACCCGACGACCCGCTAGATCCCGGCCACTATTGGATCGTCAACAACTACGGCAACAACTCCTTTAGCCCGCTCGAAGCCATCGTCTTCAAAAATATCAGTGGTGTCAGTCCAGCCGACGCTAGCAGCCCGAGCCAGTTTGTGCTCAATAAACGCCCTTCCAATGCTGATACCGAAAGCTGGAATCCCCTCGAAGCCGGTGCTCTAGCAGCCACTACGGACGGACAAATCACCTTCGGCTCCGCTACCCAAGTCAGTAGCTTTAGTCAATGGATACTCTCCACGGCTATTGCCTCGTCTGTCGATTTTATCGACCCTTCGCTCACGCAAAACGAACAGCCCCATTGGGCGAAAGTGTTCCCCAATCCACTTCCTTCACAAGGGCAGCTCGTCTTGCAGGCTAATTGGTCGGGGAAAGTCCATTTCCGGCTCTTCAGCCCCAACGGTCAGCTACTGCGCCAAACCGTCTTTGAAGGCACCGCTTTCCTCTCCCTCCCCGGTTTAGCCGCTGGCCTCTACCACTATACCCTCTCGCAAGAAGACCGCGTGTATAGCGGCCAATTGATCAAACAATAAAGGAATGCAAGCTCACAAGCGGCCTCTCCTCCCCGTGGTGCGCCGGAGGATGCACCGTAAAAATGAAAATCTTCCGCCTTGTGCATAAACAGCTAGGCACTTTATTTTGTAAATACAGTGAGCTAATAGGCTTCTTCTCGCTATGCCTCCACCGCTTTCTTCCCGCTTACTAAGCAATAAGCTGGATTTTTGCCGGATTTTGTGGCTGTCGCTACCGCTCGCCCTGCCTGAAGCGGGCACGCTGTGCAGGGGCAAGTGCGAACTAGTAGCGCAAACGTTTTTTTAGAAAAGTCCTCACCAATCGTTTAAAACTATATCGTATGCCAATTTACCACCACCTGGGGAAAATTCCTCCGAAAAGACATACCCAATTTGAGAAGCCCGATGGCCGCCTCTACTACGAGCAACTCTTCGGCACCATTGGTTTCGATGGGATGTCATCCCTCCTCTACCATC
>DAINNZ010000144.1:0-10220 GCA_036735605.1 Lewinella sp.
TAAGAGATTTTAATGGCTGTTCGATCACCGCTCCTGCGATAGTCATCAACGAACCAGCTCCCCTTACGTTGAATGCCGAGGCGCTAGCGACCACTTGTGCAGCTGGAACGGATGGTGCCATCTTGCTCACGGCGAGTGGTGGGACAGGGAGCTTTTCTTACCGACTACTGGGCGGCACTTACAGTGGAAGTAGTGCGATTTCAGGTCTATCAGCGGGTGTTTATACGGTGCAAGTCCGAGACGCCAACGGATGTGAAACCACCTTGAGCGGGGTGGAGGTGACAGCACCTAGCCCCATAGTCATCAGTGTAGAGGCTATCACGCCTTCTTTCTGCGGGCGCAATGATGGAACGATTACAGTGAGCGCTACAGGCGGCACGGGCACCTTGACTTATGTATGGTCTGACGGGCAGTCTGGCCCGATAGCCTCCGGGCTAGCGGCAGGCACCTTCAGCGTGACCGTGAGCGATGTGAACAACTGCTCCCTTGTTTTGGAGGACCTTATCGTTCCAGAGGAAGGGGGAGTGGAGGCTAGCGTTACAGACGTACAGAATAGCCTCTGCGAAGAGGGGAATGGCAGCATCGTGGTGAGTGTCAGCGGCGGAGCTGCTCCTTTATCTTACACTTGGAGCCATGATGCAACACTGAATAGCCCTATAGCGGAGAATTTATCTTCGGGCGACTATACCCTTACGGTGACAGATGCCAACAATTGTAGCACAAGCGTTTCGGCTACGGTGCTACTGCGCTCCAGCCCTGTTCTGGCAATAATATCGGTGAGCTCAGCAGCTTGTATGGGCAATACCGGCGAGATCGTGCTGGGCATCGAAAGCGGTGGCAGCAGTCCTTTTCAATATGCTTGGAGCCACGATGCCGCTTTGAATGCTAGCACAGCCTCGGGTTTGAGTACAGGAAATTATAGCTGTACGGTGACCGATTTTTATGGCTGTACGGCAGAAGTAACGGCTTTTGTAGGGGAATTACCACCGCCGCAGGCTACAGTAACTGTTGAAACCGCTACGTGTACGCTTCCGAATGGTAGCGCAGCGGTCTTGGTTTTTGGGGGCACTGCACCTTATCAGTATAACTGGAGCAACGGTGCTCCCAATAGTTCTACTGCTCAAAACTTAGCGGAGGGTGATTACAGCGTCACGGTCACCGATTTTTATGGCTGCGAAGATATACAGGCTTTTAGTGTCGGTAATATTTCGGGAGCCACCTCGTTAGTGGTGGATTTCCAGAATAGTGTTTGTATCAATTCTACGGGTAGTATTACTGTTATACCTCAGGGAGGTACGCCCCCGTTTAATTATAACTGGAGCCATAATACCTTCTTGAATGCACCAACAGCTGTACTGCTCCCTGCGGGCACTTACGCTGTGACGGCAACCGATGCTAATGGCTGCGAAATTTCGGCTACACAGCTCATTGCGTTCCAGCCGCCACCTACAATAAGTGTTCTGGAGCAAACGAACAGCCGCTGTGCCAATGGAAATGGCAGGATTGAGATAGCCGCTACAGGTACTGGGCCCTTTATTTATAGTTGGACGAATGGGGTATCTACCGGGCCATTAGCCGAAAACTTGAATGTGGGTAGCTATACTGTAACGGTAACGGATGCTAATAACTGTACTAGAACGCGCAGTTTTAATATTGCTCTAGATCCTACGCCGGTTATTCAGCTTTTGGAAATCACGAATGATATCTGCGGGCAAGCCATCGGTGCCATTACTATTGATGTTATAGGAGGGGCGCAGCCTATTTCTTTCGTTTGGAGTCACGCACCCGATCTGAATGGCAGTTCTGCAACAGGACTCGTTTCGGGTGTGTACGATGTTACCGTTACAGATGCCAATGGCTGCATCGACTCAGCGCAGTTAACGGTAGGAGGAACGTCTGGGCCGACCTTGCAATTACAAAGCGTAAGCACGGCCTTCTGTGGGGATGCGGTAGGAACTATTGAGGTGCAGGCTACGAGCGGATTGCTACCTTACACCTATTCTTGGAGCCACAACGTCGCATTGAACAGCTCGATGGCTAGCAACCTTTTACCTGGTGTTTATAGTGTTACCGTTACAGATGCGAACAACTGTTCGGCGACAATAGAAGTTACGGTACCTAGTACAATACCACCTGTACTTTCTATATCCAGTACATCAGAAGACCCCTGCGTGCCGAATGATGCAAGCATTGTAATGCATGTTAGCGGAGATCATCCGCCATTCCAATATGCTTGGAGCCATGATGCCAACCTAAATAGCCTCGTTGCTATTGGCCTAGCTTCGGGTACTTATACCTTAACCGCCACTGATACACATGGCTGTCAGACCACCTTGAGTGCGACGGTTATAGATCAACAAAGCCCGGTGGTAGCGATCGAAAGTGTAGCCGTTAGTCGCTGCGGTGCGAACGATGGTGTTATTTCGGTTGTCGTGGACTTTGGCTTATCGCCATACACTTACACTTGGAGTCACGATGCTAGTCTGAACGCCAGTACAGCAACCGGCCTTACACCTGGCCTTTACACAGTTATTGTAAGGGATGCCAATGGCTGTATGGACGAGGTTTCAGCGCTTGTTACGGAACTGCCACCTCCATTGGCGCTTGTTACGGTTGCTACTTCCACTTGTACTTTGCCTAACGGTAGCGCGCAGCTGTCGGTGTCGGGTGGTACCGAACCTTATCAATACAGTTGGAGCAATGGATCGGCCAACAGTCCTATGGCTGAAAACTTAGCAGGGGGTGATTACACGGTCACGGTTACTGACTTTTTCGGTTGTCAAGACGTACAGAACTTCACCATAGGCACTCTTATTGGACCAACCGATCTACTAGTAGATTTTGAAAATAGCATCTGCGAAGATGCCACCGGTAGCATCACGGTAAGCCCACAAGGTGGTACTTCTCCATTTGAGTACAGCTGGAGCCATGATGCGTCTTTAGATCAACCCGTAGCGATGTCCTTGGCAGCAGGGACTTACTCCGTGACGGTAACGGATGCTAGTGGCTGCGAGATTTCAGCCACTCAGGTTATTGAATTTCTGCCGCCTCCTACGATAGCTATTTTGGAGCAAACTAACAGCCTTTGTATAGATGGGAATGGTGTTATTGAAATAGCCGTTACAGGAACTGCTCCTTTCACTTACGTATGGACGGATGCGGTAGCTACTGGCCCACTAGCGCAAAACCTAGGTGCAGGTAACTACACCGTCACCGTGACGGATGCCAACGACTGTGTGCGTACACAGAATTTTACTATTGAATTGGAGGCGGCTCCTATTATTCAGTTAACACAAATCGTAGAAGATACCTGCGCCCAATTTGTGGGATTGATTCGTGTTTTTACCCTGGGTGGCGCAGTGCCTATTACCTATAGCTGGAGCCATGCGCCTGATTTAAATAGCAATACAGCTACAGGACTTACAGCGGGCTTATACGGCTTAACGCTTACGGATGCCAATGGCTGTACTACTTCTGAGGAATATACGGTGGAGGAAGTGCCTGGGCCTGTAGTAGTTCTAACGCAAGTGGACCTTGACTTTTGCGGTGATGCTATTGGTGCCCTTAGCATAATGGCACAAGGCGGGCAAGCCCCTTATCAATATAGCTGGGAGCACGATCCTGACTTAAATAGCCCAACCGCTTTTAACCTATCCGCTGCAAGCTACGAAGTGACGGTGACAGATGCTAACAACTGTACGGCTACACTACAAGTGGATGTGCCGGGCACTGAGCCGCCAGTACTTTTCTTGGTACAGACGGAAGAAGACCCTTGTGTACTTAACGATGTCAGTAGTACGATTGGTTTGGCGGGTAACTCCCCGCCTTACAGCTTCTCGTGGAGTCATGACCCAATGCTAAATAGCTTGGTCGCTACGGGTTTAGCTTCTGGCACCTATACCATCACGGCTACCGATGTCAATAACTGTACGGCTACTTTGACTATAACTGTGGTGGATCAAGGCGGGCCAGTATTATCGATACTGAACACGGTTAATAGCAACTGTGGTCAATTGGATGGTAGCGCCACAGTGCTTGCGACGCTTGGTCAATTACCTTACACTTACACCTGGAGTCATGACCCAACTTTAAATAGTGCCATAGCAACTAACTTAGCTGCTGGCGCCTATTCAGTCAGCGTAAGCGATGCGAATGGCTGTGTCGCACAAGTCAATTTCAACCTATCGGACGCTGAAGGCCCTACATTAGTAGTTACTGCCGAGCAAGATGCCATTTGTACGCCCGATAATGGTTCGGTAAGCGTAGCGGCTAGCGGTGGTCAAGCTCCTTACAGTTTCTCTTGGAGTCATAATACCAGTTTGAATAGTAGCATCGCAACGGCACTTGCCCCTGGCACTTACACCATCACGCTAACAGATGTAAATGGTTGTCGATCCATCCAAAGTGCTACGGTTGGTTTTCAAGCACCACCTAGCTTGAATGTGGTGGTTACTCCCGCCTTTTGTGTGCCTACGGCTGGCGCTGTTTTGGTAGAAGTCAGCGGAGGTGTAGAACCTTATCAAATTAGCTGGGATAATCCTGCATTGGCTGGTTTTAACCCCACTCAATTAGCTGTTGGAACCTATATGGCCACGGTTACCGATGGGAATAATTGTAGTAGTACAACGCAGTTTATCATAGATTTTGTAGCAGGGCCAGAACTGCTTTTGGGGGAGATTATTAACCCTAGTTGTGCCACGGAAAATGGTAGTATTAGCTTAGAAGCGATAGGGGGTGTGGGGCCTTTTACTTATAGCTGGAACCACCATTCATCCGTCCAAACCGCCACGGCCACTGGTTTAGCGGCAGGCCTCTACACGGCTACCGTGACAGATGCCAATGGCTGCCAAGATGTGGTTACTACAACGATCTATGACCAACCTGTCGCAACGGTCAATGCTACTGTTACTAACAGTAGTTGTGGCCAAAACAATGGCAGTATATCATTAGTACTTTTAAATGGAGCTTACCCCTTCACCTTTGCTTGGGCGCATGATGCTAGTTTAGATAGCACCGAGGCTACTGGTTTGGGGGTTGGGTTTTATGCCGTAACGGTAACGGAGGCTACGGGCTGCGAGCAGGTGGCTACGATACTAGTTTCTGGATTGAATGGCGTAGCAGCCAGCGTAGCTTCTTTCACAGATCCGACTTGCGCAACAAGTACAGGCCAGATTGTCGTCAGTGCTACTGGCGGGCAGACACCTTACCAATTTGATTGGTCTCACGACCCAGCCCTCAACACGGCTGTCGCAACCGATTTAGCAGCTGGCCTATATGGAGTGACCGTAACAGATGCAGCTGGCTGCCAAGTGTTGCTGTCGCAAGAGCTAAACTTTTCGGGTGGCCCAACACTAGCGCTTACCGAAAGCAATAATAGCTTTTGTACTGACGATAATGGCACTTTGGCTTTTGAAGTACTAGCAACTGCCGGAGGCCTATCGTACCAGTGGTCGCATGATGCTACTTTAAATGTACCGAATGCTAGCGGTTTAGCTGCGGGTGTTTATTCGCTGACCGTTACAGATACCAATGGTTGTACGGCCGTGCAGGCAGCTGAGATAAATTTTGTGCAGGGGCCTCAATTGAGTTTATCAACTAAAATTGATGCTTACTGTGGCAACGAGGCTGGAAGCCTCAGCTTTGCTGTATTGGGCGGAACAGCACCTTTCACTTATACATGGTCACACAATAACTCGCTTAACGAGGCTGCTGCAAGCAACTTAGCACCTGGTTTTTATACCTTGTTAGTAACTGACGCGGTTGGCTGTTCGACACTTATTGAAGCAAGTATTGCCGACGAGCCTGGCTTTGAACTGCCGAACCCTATTGTTCAGGCTGCTGCTTGCACAGTGGCTGATGGGAGTATCTCGTTTGCGAATTGGGCGGATGTAGCTAACTACTCCTTTGCCTGGGATTATAATACTAGCCTTACTGGCCCGATTATCAACGGGCTGGCCGCTGGTTTTTATAGCCTTACCGTCACCGATACAGCAGGCTGCCAGCGCAGTTTAACGGTAGAAGTTCAAAATACAGCTGCGCCTGAACTTTTTGTAGCGTCTTTGCAAAATGCAAGTTGCGGAGAAGCCAACGGCAGCCTAACTACCACGATAAGTGGAGGTCAATTTCCCTATATTTTTCAATGGGCCGACGGAAGCAATGCCCAAAACCGAACCAACCTGCTGGCAGGCACCTATCTGCTAACGGTCACAGATGGAAATGGTTGTCAGGCACTGCTTTCTGCTGATTTAGGTGACACTACTGCTCCGCTTCTGCAAGTAGCAGCCAATGAGCCTAGCACTTGTGCTGCAGCGAATGGGCGCATAGCTTTCGCTGCTTCTGGCGGTCAGGCACCCTACACTTTCACATGGAGCCATGATGTTGATTTGACTGACAGTTTAGCGACAGGCCTTCTTGCAGGCAGCTATGTAGTTACGTTAACCGATGCGCTCGGCTGCACCACTACGGCCACGGCAGTGGTAGAATCCACAGAAAATTTAGCTATTGAATTAGTGGCTATCCAGAACGCCACTTGTGCTGCGGCTAATGGTAGTGCCGAGGTAGCTGTAATCGGCGGTCAACCGCCTTACAGTTTTGTCTGGAGTCATGATGTCAACTTGAATGCCAATCTAGCCATCGGCTTGGCTGCTGGTAGCTACCTCCTTACCGTAACAGATGCCAGTGGTTGCACCGGTGAGCGAACGATCCTGCTTGCCGATTCGCCAGCTATCGACCTAGCCATAGCCGCCACAGCTACTACTTGCGCTGATCAAAACGATGGTGCGCTCACTGCCACAATAGTCAGCGGCGGGATCGCTCCGTTCAGTTTTACTTGGGCCAACGGACAACTGGGTGCGGAGCTCACAGGGCTTACACCGGGCACTTATGTACTCACCGTTACCGATGGTAATGGGTGTGAAGCCATTGCCACGACAGAGGTTTTAGCCCCACTACCCCTAGTAATCAGTTCGTTTACATCCGTGAATCCGCAGTGTGGAGTGACTAATAATGGCTCCATCGCTTTAGAGGCTTCAGGTGGCACAGGCGCTCTACAATACCAGTGGGCTTCCGGCCAACAAACAGCTACGATCAACAATTTAAGTACTGGAACCTACAGTCTCACGCTCAGCGATGCCAACGGATGCCAAGCCTTTTTTGAAACAACACTGATAGGAACCGATAGCCTAGCTGTAGCCGTGGCCACCAGTCCGCAAAGCTGCACAACTACCAACGATGGGCAAGCCATCGTCACAGCACTTAGCTCCGGGCCATTTACCTACACTTGGAATACGCCCAACAACCCAAATGCCAATAGTGTAACGAATCTACCACCGGGTAACTATACGGTGACGGTAGTGGACGAAGCCGGTTGTAGCACCGTAGAAGATTTCGTTATCGAGCCCGCACAGCCCATCGAACTAACTACTTCTGTCACGCCAGCTTGCCTCAATGAACTGAATGGTACCGCTTCCGTACTCGCTCTTGGTGGGGTAGGGGGCTTTACCTACAACTGGAGTGATTCACAAACAGGGGCTTTAGCCACTAACCTAGCACCTGGAGTTTTTAGCGTAACGGCCACTGACGCTAATGCTTGCAGCAGTATTGCCAATGTATTGGTGTTAGCAGCGCCTTTTCCGCTCGTTAACGTGCTAGCAACCACACAGCCCGACTGTGCCGTAGAAAACTCCGGTGCTATTGAAGTAGTCGCCACCGGCGGCGTAGGTAGCATCCAGTACCAATGGAACGACCCGCAAAACCAAACAGGACCCCTTGCTACCGATCTCGCCTCAGGCTCCTACACCGTGGTGGCAACAGACGAAAACGGCTGTAGTTCGTCTCTATCCCTTGACCTTGCAGCACCACCTAATTTCTTACTCTCAGTAGCTACGGCGGCCGATCCAGCTTGTTTCGGTACCGCCACTGGTAGTGCTGTAGCGGTGGTGCAGGGCGGCTCAGGCAATTTTACTTACGAATGGAGTGATGGGCTGAGCCAAAACGAACCACAGGCCACTAATTTAACTGCAGGAGCCTACACCGTTACGATCACTGACTTGGTAAGCGGCTGTGTGCAAACGGCCACTACTACGATTATCGAGCCTCCATTGTTGGAAATTACTACGCTTACTACCACCGACGTAGCCTGCGCCGGTGAATCTACTGGTGCGGCTACTATACAAGTAAATGGTGGTACGGCTGCTTATTCCTTTCAATGGAATGATCCAGCTGCGCAGTTGACACCTACTGCCATCAATTTGCCAGTAGGTATTTATACTGTTACTGTCACAGATGCTAATGGTTGCACCGCTCAAATAGAAATAAGTATTGAGGAGCCACCTTTGTTAGTTATAACGCTGGATACCGTGGCTGCGCCACTCTGCGCAGGCGAGGCTACAGGCCTAGCTACCGTGTTAGCTGCTGGTGGTATGGGCGATTACACCTATCAGTGGAATGACCCCGCCATGCAAGTCTCTAGTACAGCTAATAACCTCAACGCTGGAAACTATACGGTACTACTAACAGATAGCAATGGTTGCCAGACAAATCTAAGCGTGCTGGTGCCCGCTACTCCCCCTATCGAAATAGCTATTACTACGCTTACTGACCCAAGCTGCGCTGGCTTTAGCGATGGTAGTCTAGGTGTCGTCGCCACTGGCGGAACGGGTGTCTTAAACTACCTTTGGAGCAATGGTGCCACAGAACCCCAACTATCAGCCTTGGCCGCAGGTGAATATAGCCTAAGCGTAACAGACGCCAATGGATGCCTAGCTTCCTTGCCTTTAGCCTTAGCAGCAGCTGAAGAAATCGTGCTCGCTACCACAGAAGTCCTAGCACCCCTTTGCGCGAATGAAACTAGCGGACGTATTACCGTAGCAGCTACGGGCGGTGGTGGTACGCCTTTTACCTACAGTTGGTCAAACGGCCTGGAGGGCCCTAGCATTAATCAAATCGCAGGGGGGCAAACTTATCAGGTAACTGCCACCAATGCCGCCAATTGCATACAAGAGCTAACCATAGATTTGCCCAGCGGTACCATCGTAGATATTAGTGCGCTACCCATCGAAGCTACTATCTGTGCCGATGATATTTTTGTGCTAGACCTAGAAGGCTTCCCCTCTGCCTCCGTCAGTGGCCCCGCCGGATTCAATGCGGTCGGTAACCGAGTGCTGCTAGAGTCAACAGGTATTTACACCATAGCCGTTCAAAGCCAGGAAGGTTGCCGCGATACCGTAGATTTCTCCCTGCTCATCACAACCGATTTGCTCGTTGCAGGTATGGTGCTACCTTCCGATGTGGTAGTTAACGATTCGGTTGTTGTGCTCGAAACTAGCTGGCCGGCACCCGAATCAGTTAGCTGGGTATATGATGAAAATATAGTCACTTTAATACGACAGGAACAAAACCAATATTGGTTTACCTTCTCGGAGCCAGGCAGAACCCAGCTCAGTATGTTCGCTCGCCAAGGCGGCTGCGAAGACTGGATTAGCAAAGAAATTGTAGTACACGCCGATAGTTCTTCCATTCCCTCCGTCTATCTAGGGGCGTTGGAGATCGTAAGTGCTACCGTCAGCCCCAACCCCAATACCGGCGTCTTCCAAGCAACCGTGGCGTTAAGTAGCCCCGGAACGATCTATATGAGCCTTTATACGGCCAATGGACTGCTCATCGATCGTCGACAAGGAACAGCCGCTGCTGCCCACACTTTTGATTATAATATCCTAGGGCAAGCAGGCGTATATCTCCTCCTAGTACAAACAGCGCAAGACCGACGTACAATGACCGTGATCGTAACAGACTAAACACGCTGCTTGATTTACCTATCACTTCGCTCGCCTCCCCCGTATCCTATGCAGGTGGAGGCGGGCACAAGTGCAGGAGCCAAGTTTTCTATAAGGAGCCAAGAGCAATGCTGCTGCGAAACCAAGCATCTTGGCGCTCCGCATCAAGCATGAAAACTACAAATTACGAACGCCTTGCTGCTTATCAGCAACTCTAGTCGCCATAGATGAGCTTCATGTACTTGAAATGTTGCGTTTATATTAGAGTTGGCGGTCATTGAAAACAAACATAGAACTATAAACAACAAGTTTTACTAATGAAAAGAATTGAAGAGATAGATGCTTTAAGAGGGTTTGCATTATTTGGCATCATAATGACACATATGTTTGAAGGTTATTTGGCAAGCTTGACACCGCCTCAATATGCTGGTTTCAATATTTTATATC
>DAINNZ010000145.1:0-10161 GCA_036735605.1 Lewinella sp.
ATTTGGCCGCGTGGTTCATGTTGTCGAGTTGTACCAACAAGGCAGGGTAGTGGCTATTGAGGTAGTCGCGGTACCAGTTTACATTGGTACCTCTGTCGATTCCTCCGCCAGAACTACCACCAAAGTTGCCCCCGCCTGTAATGATGGGCGCGGAGCCACCATGACCAAAGCTACCCGAAGCGTCTTGGGTTTGTCCGATGGTATTGTTGCCAGCGCCGCCACTTGTTTCTATACCACCGCCGGAGCTGCCAATGCCAGTCCCACCTGGCAATTCTCCAAGGTCGGGTGGGATCAGCATATAGGTTCTAGCCAACAAATAGGCTCCTACATCACTTAGTGCCATGACGTCTTCGGCGGCCCAAACTGGCACGTAATATTCTAGGGTGAAAGTAGGCCGATTGAGGTTGAGATTGTCCAAAAAGTCGCTGTTGGCTCCACCGTAGGTACCACTCAGGTTAATGCCACTGTGTCGGCTACCTAAGAGCGGTGTATTGGTTTGGCTTTCTACATGATTGTTCCAAACCCTGCTTAGTTCACTGTTATTGAGCGGCCCATCGTAGCCAGCCGCCCTACGATCGCGCAGATAGAAAGTTAGGTTGTTGCCAGTGTAGTCGGTGCGCAGTATGTTTTGTGTGTTGCCCAGCGCATTTCCAAGCGTAGGGAAAGTAGTATTGACCGTTCGGCTTTCATTACCGCTGGAAAGCTCGATTGGGTGCTGGATGCTTTGCAATTGGTTGTATAACTGTACAAAGCCGAAGGCACTTTGCCCCAAGTAATTGGCATAGCCGCTCTCGCCATTGTTGGGTGTGTGGACGTAGCTGGGCTGTGTCCAGCAATTAAACCCATAGCCTAGGCCGTTGATGATCTCTGTGCAACTACTTTGGCTGTAGGTCGTCTGGGCATTGTTGACAAGGGCGGAAAATTCCACCCTCGGCAAGGACACATAGCCGCCATAGGTTTGGTTGTATTCTCCTTCTATATCGAAGACATCGAAGTTTTCGTCCATTTCAAAAGTCAGCTTAGGGTATTTACTCAGGCTGTTATTAACTTCCGATACGCTGAAGGTGGTGTTCGCCATCTTCGCAGCTAGGGTATTGTATTTACTGGTTTTGAAATCGAACTGGTATATGATCTCCTCGTTAGGCGCCTTATACTGCCCGGGGTCGATGGTAATATCCACACTCAGGGTATCTGCTCGCGACATACCCAGTGGGGTAAATTGATTTCCAGAGAGGGAAACAACATCTTCCCGTAGGTTCAGTGCCAAGCCTGACAGCGGTAGCCGCTGCCCGTTGATGGTACGGAACTTAGTGGTTTTACGCACTAGCTGGCAGGAGTAGTAAGTGTCGTTTTGTAGGCGGGGCAGATCGGAGAGTATCAGCTCCACGGAGTTTTTGCCGCGAAGCTCGTTGGCATCCACGATAATGGGTTCCGTGCCGTCGTAGCTGGCCCAGCGGAAGTAGTAGTCGTAGTCCTTATCCTCGGTATTGTCAGGGAAATAATCATCACCGCCCATATTCATGGTGAAGAGGATGGTGGGCGATTCCAGACGATACAGGATATTGATTTCATCCTGCAAAAAGTAGCGCTGGTTGCGAATGGGCAGCGTTTTAACCACCTCATCATCGGGAATAGGGTAGGGCGTGGTGCCTGTTTTAAATTCGTGGATGCGCTCTTCTTTCCAATCGGCATTGCCTTCTTTGAAGGGAAGCCCATTAGTATTGAAGGTATAGTCGGTGGCCTTCACCCTAAGCGTCAGTTCGTAATCGCTGAGGCTTTCAAATTTACTTCCTGCCTTCAGGGTCACGGCTTGGCGATCTTGGCTGTAGGTTTTACTACCTCCCATGCTGCTACTGCTTCCCACTTTCTTTACCGAAAATTCATCAATATAAATCTCCAGATCGGCTAGTATGGTCTGTCTCACCCCTGGAGAAGGTTCCCAGATAATCGGCACTTCGATGCGCTCGTCGATAGGTAGTAGGAAGGTGGCTAGGAGGTCATCGGAATCGAATACACTCACGTCCCTTGCGCCGTCTTCGGGACTGACCTCATAAATAACGGGGATCAAGTCGCTGGCCTCCGTTTCTGGTACGCAGCGGTCACCGATGCGTACATCGAAATTGACGCTGCCTTTGATCAGCCCATTGAGTACGCTGTAGGAGGCACCAGCACGCCCTTCGGCCCAGGTCGGGTTGGGGCCACCACCGCTAATAATCATAGCAGCAGCCATTTGGAAAAGCTCAAATTCTCGTTCTTTACCCAAGAATTTGCCTTTTAGGCCCATCGCACCTTCTAGGCCGGCATAGATTTGGCCAGTGGCGTACCAGCCGTTGAGGCCGGGTTGTATATTGCCCTCGCCGGGGATGTAGCAAGTGGCGCCATTGAGCTGGGTGATGTTGATATCAAAGCCCAGAAAAGCTTCCAAGCGCGCATACAAAGCCCAAGCACGCATATTGAATTCCACTTCGGTTTCTACCCCGAAGGCAATACCAGTGCCTTGGCCGTAGTATTCGTCGCCTTGTGCTCGGCTGCGCTCGCCAGAGACGGGGTTGGGGTTATTGAGCTTATTACTCCCGCTGCCGCTAGACTGCCCAATGAGGTTGTTTACTTTGGTAGGTATGGGTAGTTCGGTTGGTAGATCGTGGCCTACCATAAAGTAGCCACTGGCTCGCTGCCGTATAATGCCTAGATCAATCTCAATACCTGCTCGGTTGTCTGGGTTGCCGGCATGGAAATACCATTTATCGGTGCCCGTATCCGCCAAAAAGGCCACGCCTACCACTTGGTCGCCAGCCATAGTGCCTCGGATCATTCCATTGGCTACATTGGCATAGAGGTCGATATTACCTTGGAATTTGTGCTGGCCGCCGTTATATTCCCAACCAAAACCAGCAGAGGCCCAGAAGTTATTGCCCTTGTCGCGCTGATCTATCGGCGACATCATATAGGCATCCCCATCAATACGCAGACTGTTGATGCCTATGCCTTGCGCAAAACTGCCCGCTATGCTTACATCCATGTTTAAGGCTTCTGGGACTGAAGTACCCAAGCGCGTAGCTAATTTGAGACCATATTGCCCATAAGCAACTATCGGCCGCAGTGCATCTGGGGAATCAGATAGACTAAAGTCGCCATTGGGTATTTCACCGAGCACCTCATCTACCACAGCTTGGGCAGCGGCAACGTTCGCATTTTCAAAGCCATCTTGGCGTGCCATATTGATATACACGCCACCTCCCAAACCATATAAACTCACCCCTGGCGCTAGCGGCACACCCGGGAAACCCAGCATCCCATCCACATACCAATAGCCGAAGTATTGGTCGGTTTCACCAAAAGCCCGGCTCATATCAATTGCCCGCACACCAAAGTCGGCCTTAAGCTCCGTACTGATGCCCAATGGAAGGTAAACATTCAGCTCGCCACGGGCACCTTTATCCGCTTCTTCTTGGTAAAACTCAATGCTGCCATCAATATTCAGACCAAATACATCCTCTACCGCAATGCTTAAGCTACCTAGGTCAATGCCGTCAAATCTTAGCTTCGTACTACCTGGGCGAATAAGTGAGCGGATGGATAAATCAAGATCAGCACCAAAGCCGTTTATCCCGCCGCCGCCCAGCTCTATATTGGGGTTGATCGCAAAGGAGACGTCATTCAGCCCCTGCTGCAAAATACGGATTTGCTCTAAACGGAAGGGGAAGTTGTTGGCAGAAACAGGGGTGTCGCTACCGCTGGAACCAGCAGCAGTGCCCGCATGCTCCCCTTGGGAAAGTTCAGGAACAGGTGGAATATTATCGCAACTTACGCTGCCATCCCCTAAATCTTGCCCTAAAATAGAGAAGGCTTGATTGCTGAATCCATCCAGCGAATGGTACCCAAACTGGAAATCTACCCAAGGGATGGTAAAACTGATAGGATCGTCGAAGGTAACCCCCATATTGCCGGCCAACTGCGAATCGAAGTAGCTACTACCATTTTCTTGTACTAGCCGAACGTAGGAGTTGGGACAAATCGTGGCCGCTGCCGACTGCATAAAAGGAAAGCTCAATCCATTGCTACCTGGCTGCACAAGCAGCGCCATATTGGGGCTATTGCCGCTTTGCTGCGGTTGAATGAGGCCAGTGTAGTGCAGGAACTCATCGTCGCCAGTAATCGGCATACCGATACGGCCACCGAGGCCGGCGTTCCAGGTGCCCGTTTGGTTGCTGCTCCATTGCACTAGATCTAGGTAGAGGGTATCCACCGATACAAACCAGTTATTGAGGCTACCGTTGCTAATCAAATTGGCCGCTCGAATACGCGCCGTGATCAGCTCGTCGATGATTACATGATCAACGCCAAATTCCAAGCGTTCCTGATCAAATAGCCAGCCTTGGGCAGAGCGAGCGGTTAAAGATTTCATATAAAAGCCTTCCCAAGTATCGGCTACAACCAGGCGCCCATTTTCCGAGCTAAGGTCAGCATCCTGATAATTATCCGGCACTACCATGTTGGGCGGATTGATGCGGTCGGAAAAATCCAACCAGCCTTCTCGCAAGCTGAAGCCCAAACCAGGAAGGGAAGCAATTTGAAAAGAATCGATATGCAACTGAGCCAAAAAGCCTGTGCTCACTGCCGTTTGGCTACCCAGGGCTGCCGATGCTTCTTCTCGGCTGAGGAGGTAGCTAGCGTAGCCATTTACCTCCCCGCTGCCCGGACTGCCATCGGGGCTATCGGGCACTAGAAGACTACGCGGGAAGACAGTCTTTAGGTGGAGGCCAAAGCTGGCAATGCCCTTGCAGTCAACCTCAACGTAAGTGGATTGAGCCCGTAGCTGATCGGCCGTATTGGCCACACTGCCCCGCAGGTAATAATCGATGTTGGCTAAGCTAGGCAGTGGAATATCCACAGTGGGATGCAGATAAAATTCCTGCCCAAAACCATCGGGCATTAGGCAAATATCCGATGCCGATAAGGAAGCCCAAAAATCGCCCCAACTATCGTAGTGCATATTGTACATCACTTGGCAGTTAGCACGGTCGGAACGGAAAGTCATCGCATTGAAGGCCAGCATCAGATGATCGCCGCCTATGTTCCAGACAATACCAATGGGCATCACCATCGTGCGGTCGCGCCCGCCAATAGTGGCACTGATGAGCCGCTCGGTGCGGATGATTCTATCTAGGGTGGAAATATCATTAGGCGTTGCGGCTGTTGGGTCATAAACGTAGTCATTATCCGCTTGTACTTCCCCTTCGAAGATGCGCCGATTGGCATCTACTTTGACGTTGCTGAAACTGACGGCCACCTTCACACTATCCAGAAAGGGGACCGTGATCACGCCGCTGCCACTCGCACGACTGCCGTCGGTATCGCTGAGGCTAAGTTCTTTGATGGTGAAATGCCCAATATGCAGCTGATTAAAACCAGCAATGGAAGCCACCGCCGTCGGGTTGCCGCTGATGTTGTACGGCACACAGTCGCCGCCTTCGCAGTTGCCCGAGCCTGTTGTTTCTTCGGCTTCGGCCACGGCAGGGCTGCTGGTATCGGGGTCATCCGGGTTGATGCCGTAGAAGAACGTACGTATTTCGCTGTAGCCGTTGTTGGTGACAGGCGTAAGGCCGGTAGGATCCACGGCTTGCACACGGATGGCATATTGGTGGCCTTCTTCCAGCTCGTTTTCGGGGGGGAAATCGTACATATAGTTGAAGTCCATCAAGTTATCGGCATCCAGCATCACGAAATTACCGGAGCTATTCATGACGTCTTCGAGGCTGCTGTAGGGCTGGTTGGTCAGGTCCACCATCTTGAGGCGATAGACGAAGTTGGTATTGTTGGGGTTTTGGGTGAAGGGATGTTCCCAGCTAATAGAGAGGTGCCCAAAGCCGCTATCGATCACTTGGTCGTTCTCGAATGGTTCGATGATATAGGGTAAATCGCCGTAAAAAACGGTAAATTCTATGGAGCAGCCAGCGCCTAGAGACTGCATGGTGTTCCAATCGAAGGCTTCGATACAGATTTGGTAAGTGCCTTCTGGCAGTGCGCGTTGAAACTGAATAAAATCCAGTTGTTCCTGAGAAATAGCCGACAAGTCCACACTGCCGAAGCTATTAAAACCCACATCGGTATTCTCCAGATCACTACCGGTGAGCACCAGCACCTCCATACGGGCAAGAGAAAGCGGAACGGACGGGCGATAGGTCGGTCGGGTGCGGGCGCTAACGCCGTTGTTGCCAATGATGGCGGTGTGCAGATAGATTTCTTGCTCGCTGTTAGTGGTGTTGAAAAGTGTCAGCACCGCGTTTTGCGCATTATTCAAATAATAGTCAAGGTTGACAGGATAGGGCTCGAAGATATCCACTTGCACCTCGACCAGATTCTGGCTTTGTAGCGGCGTGGCCGAAAAGCCTAGGACGAAGCCCAGCAGGGCTAAGATTAATCTTTTTGTATTAGATTTGTTCGGTAGGGCATCAAACGGCTGCGAGCGGCAAATTTTATTCTGAACTCTGTTGAAAAGCCTCGCCGCAGCACCACTGCATCTACGTTTTTTGCCCCGTTCAGGACAAAATTCTGTACAATCTCGCTCGTTCATGCCCCGCCGAACAACGCTATTGGCATAAATGCAGGGGCAAGTGTTTTCTTGGTAGCGCAAGACTGTAATCACCTTTGCGCTAAAGAGTTGAAGCCTTGCCCCCGCACTTCGTGCCAAAAATAGAAGACTGGCTCGGTTGGTTATGAACGGGCTAAAGCGCAGCAAATGAATGGGTGATGTTCGTATCATGGCTTTTTGGTTGGTTGAAACGAATAGGTATAGGAGAGGTGTCCGCGTATTTCTTGGAAGGTGCCTTGTAGTCCGCCCGGGAGGCTACTATTAGCGAGGTAGTAACAGCGAAAATCCAGTACATGCCCCTTGCCAATATGGGCACTGCTGCGGAAGCTGAGGGTTAATAACTGTCCGCTGTTTTCGTCGTTGAGTCGGTTGCTGTTGTACATGATTTGCAGGTTCGATTGTAGTTTTTTCTGCCAAAACTGCTTACCTACATTAGCACCGATGCCAATTCTTCCCTGTGTTCGGGAGCTGTAAATGTAGTTGTTGTAATTAAAAAGGGGCCCTAGGTTCCAGCCGCTGTGTAAGGTCGCATACATCCACTGCGAGCTGAGGCCAATGCCGGTGAAATTCGGATTAAAACCACCTTCCAGCGCACTTTCGTTCACCATTTCATTGCGGAAGCCATTGAGGCTCCAGTAGCTACGGCTATGGCTATTTTCGTGGGTTTGGATACGGCCGCCGGCATAGATATTTTGGGTGGTCGTGACGAATTTGAGGGTGTCGTTGATCTGCACCAAGCCAGATTGGTTTTCGTGCTGGTAATTGGAGTAGCGCAACAAGAGGCTAGCTTTTTTGCTAGGGCTGTAGTTGGCTGCCAAGGAACCGATCCAGCGCTGGCTTTGGAAGGCTTTGTGATTTCTGAGATTGTCTTGCTGGATACCCAGCGTGCCGTTCATGCGGAGTTTCTTTTTGAATAGGGGGGCAGCCAACTGGAAGGTGTAGTTTTCTACGTCGTTTTGCAAGAAATTGATACCGAAAGACTGGAAGAAAGGATCAATTCTACGGTATTTTAGCCCTGTAGAGAAACCCTTGTGGCTATAATTCAGGCTAGCATCGCCGGCGAAGCTCAATCGGGTGGTAATATTTGGTTGGATGAGGCTATTGATGCGGCTCAGTTCATCCGGTACGAATTCGCCACCACGGGCTAGACTGTTCTCGCTGAATAAGCTGGCGGCGATGTTTCCTTCCAACCGAATGCGCTTAGCTAGCTGGGTATAGACTTTGGAGCCTAGCACCAGATTTTCAACAGGGTTTAGCGGATTATCGGCGATAATACCTTGGGAAATATCATCCTGTATCCGAACGCCCATCAGTTCAAAACCAAGGGCTTTACCGCCTAGACCAATTTTTAATCCACTGATTTTTCGCTTATAGCTCGGCAGCACCAAGGGGCCATTGATATCGTCGATATCTTGCAGCGCCAGCATATTGCGCAAGGTGCCCGAGAAGGCTGTGAGCCGAAAAATACCTGGTGTGAGTTCTATCCCTGCCCCTAGAAAAGCTCGGCCAGCGAAGGTGTAGGGGGAGAAATTGAGTACGCGATGCCCCAGATGTACTTTTATCCAGCGGTAATAAGGGCTTAAGCCATAGAGGTTGAAAGGGGCAGAAAGGCTATTCTGCTGCTGGCTGATGGAGAAGGTGATGGGGATTTGAAGCTCCGAGAAGGAAGCCGTTAGTCCGCCGCGAATCGCATAGCCGAGGGGCGCATTGCGTGCCCTACCATCTCCATTAAGCTGATAGAAATGGCTGCTCAGGCCGATGTTGCCGCTGATTTGTAGCCGCTCCTTGGGCAGTTGCTCTATATCTTGAGCAAGCAGAAGGTAGGGGAGGCAAAAAAAGAAAAGAGAGGCAAAAAGCCTTCCCCCACTAAGCAGAAGGCTTAGCCGGGGAAGGCAGCGATTATACAACGTTCTTATATAGCAGCAAGGCATAAGGACTAGCGGTAAATGATGAAGTTCATCGGGTAAGGAGCAACATTGAGTTCGTTGACCGCAAAGCGGGCTGCGCCATTGAGGAAGGTTACACGGAAGTAATAAGTCAAATTATTGCGCCCAATAGCCACCGCACTACAATTGTTGCCATTGAGGCTGGCGCCTGCGATGCTGACAATAACCTGGTTGTTCTCCACACTGATCGTCATATTTGGATCGGACAAAAAGCCAGCTTCTCCAAATTGATTAACAGCACCTGCATACGTTTTAGCACCCCCCCCATCGCTGCTAGGCGCTACTGGGCGCCACTGTCCGTTTTGGAAGGTCATCACATCTCCTTCTACAGGTGTAGTATTAGCGACAGTTCGGTTGCGTATTCTATTGACTGTTAGGTCATTGTAGAACCCGCTTACATCCCCGCCGAAAGGCGTGTTAAGCTTAATTTTCTGCTCAGGGTCGGTATCGCCCGTATTGGTGATAATACCATTCTGGATACTGATACCTTCACCCGCCGTATAGGTGCCAGCAGGACCTACCGGGCCCGGCTGCCCTTGTGAGCCGGCTTGTCCTTGTGGTCCTTGTGCTCCTTGTGCTCCTTGTGGCCCTCTAGGCACTACGAGATTGAGGGTTTGGTTGGGGGCGGTGCCGGTGATTTGTGCTTGTGCATTATCGCCAGCCAGTACGGTGCCAATCGTGAGGGAGTTGGCGGGGCCGGCTTGTCCTTGTGGGCCGGGCTGCCCTTGTGAGCCGGGCTGCCCTTGTGGCCCTACGATGCCTTGGGGGCCGATCCAGCTATTACCGTTCCAAACAAAGGCATTTCCGAGGCTGACAACATAGTACCAGTCGCCAGGATGTAGGTTGTTACTTGGTAAGTTATCGGGGGTAGCCACGCTGCCTTTTACTTGGATTCCGTTACCATTCTGTCCGGCTTGCCCTTGTGAGCCGGGCTGCCCTTGTGGCCCTACGATGCCTTGGGGGCCTTGTTGTCCTTGGGGGAGTACTAGGTTGAGTAAGACGGTGTCGTTAAAACCCGGCGTAAACAGCGCATTAGGGTTTTGGCCAGATACGACCGTACCAATTTTCAGTTTGGGTGGAGAGCCTGTTTCTCCTTGCGGCCCTTGTTCGCCTTGGGGTCCTCTAGGCACTACGAGGTTGAGGGTTTGGTTGGGAGCGGTGCCGGTGATTTGCGCTTGCGCAGTGGCACCAGCTACTACAGTACCGATAACGAGCGAATTAGCTGGCCCTGGAACACCTTGCTGTCCGGCGGGGCCCTGTGGGCCCTCAGGACCTTGTATTTGCCCGAGATTTACCCAGTTGCTACCATCCCATACGTAGGCATTACCGTCTTCTTGCACGAAATAAAGCTGCCCTTCGGTATTACCAGAGCTAGGTAGATCATTGAAGGTAGGAACGGAGCCGGCCACTTGTATGCCTGTACCATCTTGCCCCGCCGGCCCTTGTGGCCCTTGTTCACCCTGCGGGCCTTGTTCGCCACGTTCCCCTTGTGGGCCTTGGATACCTGCTGCTCCTTGCTCACCGCGTTCGCCCTGTGGGCCTTCGGGGCCTTGTTCGCCTTCGGGGCCTTGTTCGCCTTGAGTACCTTGGATGCCTTGTAAACCTTGCTCGCCACGTTCGCCC
>DAINNZ010000146.1:0-10044 GCA_036735605.1 Lewinella sp.
CGGATACCGTGGCGGCGGCGGCGGCGGCGGTGGCGGTGGTTACCGTGGCGGCGACGGCGGTAGCGGTGGTTATCGTAGTGGTGGCGGTTACGATCGTGGCGGCAGCGACGATTATCGCAACAGCTACACAACAAGCGAAAGTGCTTACGATCGGGAACCGCGCTCAAGAGCTCCCTTCGAAAGCCACGACCGGTACAACACGCGCCAAGATAAAAGCGATGAACCTCGCAGACCTCGCGTAAAACGAGACTACGAAGGCGGCAACGATCGTTACGAGGATTAATCGGAACGGCAAAGGCCAAACAACAAAGCGGCGGCATCCTCGGATGACCGCCGCTTTGTTGTTACAATAGAGTTGTTCGGCGGGGCATGAACGAGCGAGATCGTGCAGGATGCTGTTCTGAATAAGGCGAAACCAGGTAGTAGCGGCGAACAAAACGCCAAGGCAGTGGTGCTACGGCAAGGCTTTTTGATACCGCCAAAGGCGTGGAGAACCAGTGAGAAATTCTCAAACCACATCGATTCAAGGATAAAGGTTTTTTGTCTATTTTAAAATGGCTTGCGCTACAAAACAAACCCTTGCCCCTGCCCAGCTGGGCAAAAAAAAATACCCCTACGAATCAAGCGATCTACTGCCTTGGCTACGCGAGTAGAAGACAGCGCGGTGAGCCTACAAAATTTGCCAAGTTAATAAAAAGCATTATCTTTAAGCTTATTAGAGGATATGTGAGCCAATTTTGTACGCGCACGCACGCTATGCGCGCGCAAATACAAAATCCGTTTACATATCCTTTATTGACTATTTTGTTTGACTAGCTACAATTCGATATGCGACTGATGCCATTTTTCATGCTATGGCTCTTGCCACTTTTTCTGTTTGCCCAGCTCATTACTACCGATCCTACAGTTCCTACAGTTGATCAGGAGCTTACCATTACTTTTGATGCTACGCAGGGCAGTGGCGGCTTAGCCAATTGCAACTGCGACGTCTATCTCCACACGGGAGTTATCACGAACCAAAGTAGTAGTTCTAGCGACTGGCGCTATGTACCCACCCAATGGGGGGTAGCGAATGCTGCTTGGCGACTCACACCTGTGCCTGGCCAGCCCAATAAATACACCTACACCTTTTCCCCCACCGTGCAGGCTTACTTTAATGTGCCCGCTGCCGAAATGATTCAACAAGTGGCCTTTGTATTCCGCAACGCTGACGGCACTTTAGAAGGTAAAGGCACGGGGGGCACCGATATTTTTGTTACCGTAGCCCAGGGCGGCAGTCAACTTAATGTAAGTTTGCTAGGCGACCCGGGCAATGAAGCTTGGCCCCTAGGCTTAGCCCTTCCCCTTTCGGGCGGTGCTACTCAAAATGCTACGATGGTCTTATACGACAATGACGCGCCTGTGGCTACCTTCACGGGCACTTCTTTTGAGTACGATCTAGTGCTCACTAGCAGCGGCAACCACCATGTTCGCTTAGAAGCAACCACCACTGGCGGGCAAACTGCCTCCTCCAGCTTTGATGTAGAAGGCGAGCTAATAGCCACTTTTACGAACCCCGACGCTAGCGTGCTTCGCCTCAATCCGAATGAGATGGCCTCCGTGGCTGGGACAGCCTATATCAACGCCGCGATGAATCTTCAGCTCGATGGAGCCATGATTGCCAGCGGCACCACTTCTGTGACTAGCAACATCAGCCTACCCGATCCAGGCGTCTATTCCCTTACTTTGCAGGCGAGCTACCAAGGGGAAATCGCTACCGATCAGTTAGCCGTAGTAGTAGGTGCTCCCACCCTGGCAGATCCACCGGCCGGAGCCGTGAATGGCATTACCCGCACCCCAGATGGGCTTTACCTCCAGCTCTTCGCCCCTGGCAAGCAGGACGTTTTCGTAATTGGCGATTTCAACGACTGGACACCAAGCGCCAACACCAGAATGAACCGATCGGTAGATGGCACTACCTTTTGGATTAACTTAACTGACTTGCCCGCAACAGGCAATTTACTATTTCAATACCTAATCGACTTTGAAACCCGTGTAGCCGACCCTTATAGCACCCTAGTGTTGGATCGCTCTCACGACCCCTTCATCACCCCTAGCACTTTTGCGGGTATTCCAACCTTCCCAGCCGAACGAACTAGCGGCACGGTTAGCTGGGTGCGAATGAACCCACCCGTATATGAATGGCAAGACGCCGGCTTTGTGCCCGTAGCCGCTAATGAGCAGACTATCTACGAACTGCTTGTGCGCGATTTCTTAGGCAACCACAGTTACAAAAGCCTTACCGACACCCTCGATTACCTCGTCCGCCTAGGCATCACGGCTATTGAGCTAATGCCTGTTAATGAATTTGAAGGCAACATTAGTTGGGGCTACAATCCAAGCTTCCACATGGCCTTAGATAAATACTATGGCTCGCCGGAAGACCTAAAAGCCTTTGTCGATGCCTGCCACCAAAGAGGCATTTCCGTCCTACTAGATGTAGTATATAACCACACCTTCAGCCAATCGCCCCTAGCCCAACTCTGGTGGAACCCCACTGCCTTCCGGCCTACCCCAGACAACCCCTACCTCAATGAAGTGCCCCGCCACCCCTTCAACGTAGGCTACGACTTCAACCACGAAAGCACCGCCACACGCGACTATGTCAAACGATCAATAGCCTATTGGCTAGAGGAATTTCACCTCGACGGGTTTCGCTTCGACCTCAGCAAAGGCTTTACCCAACGTTTTTCTACCAACGATGGCGTTTTCAGGCAATATGACGCTGGCCGCATCGCCGTCTTGAAAGAATATGCCGATCAAGTATGGGCTAGCAAGCCTAACGCCATGGTCATTCTGGAACACTTTGCCGAAGCCTCCGAAGAAAACGAGCTAGCCCAATATGGTAATGGCATCTACTTCTGGTCGGGCTACAACCCCCACAACGAATACCTGGAAGGTGCCATGGGCTACCCCAGCAACTTCCGCGATGCCCTAGCTAGCAATAGAGGCTTCACGCAAGGTAGTCCCTTGATCGCTTATATGGAAAGCCACGACGAAGAGCGAATGATGTTTAAAAACACACAGTTCGGTAATTCGGCAGGGAATTACAACGTCCGTAACTTTCTAACGGCCTTGGAGCGAATTCAGATGGCCTCCGCGTTTTTCTACAGCTTGCCTGGCCCTAAAATGCTCTGGCAATTTGGTGAACTAGGCTACGACTTCAGCATCAACCATTGCCCAAATGGAAGTATTAACGAAGGCTGCCGAACCGACCCCAAGCCCGTCCGGTGGGATTATCGCGACAATAACGACAGGCGTAGGCTTTATAATACGATCCAAGCACTCCTTCACCTTCGACATAACTACGGCACCTTCCATACCAACAACTTGAGTGTGGATCTCGCTAGCCGCGCCAAGCGCATTCATCTGCTACACCCCGATTTCGACGCAGCGGTTATTGGCAATTTTGATGTACAGCCTCAAACGATCAACAACCCCTTCCCTTCCGCTGGCACTTGGTTTGATTATTTAAATGGCGGCAGCATCACTGTTACCGACCCCACTGCCAGCCGTACACTTCAGCCTGGCGAATTTTACGTCTATCTATCCGCTCCGATTGAACGCCCCACACCAGGCCTCTTCGTCAATACGCTAGAACGCGTAGATGCTGCTGCACTCGGAATGGCAATAAGCCCCAACCCTAGTCAGGGGGAATTACAACTTTCTTTTGACTCACGCGGGGGCAAGGGCGGCCAAGTCACACTCTATAACCTACAAGGGCAACTGCTAGCGCACTATGAATTAACTGACGCTGCGGTTGCTAGCAATATTTTCCGTCAACAATTAAATCTAGCCCCTGGCACTTACTTCGTTCGCCTTACTCTAGCTGGAAAAGCAGCCACCTTGAAATGGGTAGTCGTGCCTTAGGTTAAGGTACTTGCTGGGTAAAACCCACAAAAAAGATCAGTTGGACGCATCCAACTGACCTTTTTCTGTGCGTTTTGGACGGGGGTGGCGGCTTTGCTCTTTCGTCCTACTAAGCGTTTTTCAACTCATCCCCTCAACCTGCCCAAAAAATTAGCGGTCAGCACCTCTGCCTTCGCAAGGGCGGGCACAAGCTCATCATTAACCAACACGCGGTCGAATCGATCCACATATAAGAGCTCTTCGCCGGCTCTTTGAATGCGGACAGCAAGGCTACTTTCGTCTTCGGTGCTACGGTCGCGAAGGCGCTGAAACAAGATTTCTTTAGAAGGAGGCTGCACAAAAACCGCTAAGCTATTGTTTGGGTAAAGCCGCTTTAAATTCGTGGCACCTTTCACTTCTATATCAAAAACAATGGTTTTACCCAAGGCCCAAAGGCGCTGCAACTCACTGTGTAAAGTGCCGTAGAAACCGCCCGGATAGACTTCTTCCCATTCCACAAAGGCATCTTGTTCGATTTTGGCCTGAAAATCGGCCGGAGCTAGGAAGTAGTAGTCTTTCCCCTCTACTTCTTGGGGGCGTTTGGCTCGGGTGGTGGCCGACACCGAGAAGGCCAGATCGGGGAAATGGCTTAATAAATGCCTAACGATAGTTGTTTTTCCAGCACCCGAAGGAGCCGTAAAGATCAATATTTTCCCTTCTTGTAGCGGGCTTAACTTAGACGACATTCGCTAACTGTTCTTTTATTTTTTCGAGGTGTTCTTTCATTACCACCACGAGCTTTTGGATTTCTGCAGCATAGGCTTTAGCGCCGAGCGTATTGACTTCGCGGCCAATTTCTTGGCTGATAAAGGAAAGCTTCCGGCCCTTGGAATCGTCTTTGTTGTCTAAAATTTCCAGAAAATAATCGCAATTTTGTGCCAGCCGCACTTTTTCTTCATTGATATCGATTTTTTCGAGATAGAAGAGCACTTCTTGTTCGTAGCGGTTTTTGTCCACATTGGGTTTACCTAGGAAATCGGCGAGGTTGCGCTCCATACGGTCGCGCACCTGCTGTATGCGGCCTGCCTCGTGGGGGGGCACTTCGGCTAGCAGGTCTTTAATGCTCTGGGCATGTGAGCGCAGGTCATCGGCCAGCACAGTACCTTCTTGGCGGCGGTATTCGTTAAAATTGGCCAAACAGGCCTGGGTGGTAGCTTGCAGTACGTCCCATTCAGCCTCCGTAATTTCCTCGCTACCACCTGAGATTACGTTAGGCACGCGCAGCAGCGCATTCAAGATGGCGGCACCATCTAGGCCTTCAAAGTGGGTATGAATATCGCGATAAAGACGAGAAAGCAGGGTCGTGTTGACTTGCATACTCTCATCGCCCGTGGCATCGCTGATGTCCACGTTCATTTCCAGCTTGCCCCGTTGGGCGAAGTCGGTCACCATACGGCGTAAATCCAGTTCTTTTTCCCGTAAATTTTGGGGCGCGCGCAGGCGCAGGTCGGTAAATTTACTGTTCAAGGCACGCAACTCTACGGAAAAGGTTTTGTTACCTAAGTTGTTGGTTGCCCGTCCGTAGCCAGTCATGGAAAGCAGCATATTATCGGTGATTTTGTGTTTTGCGTCAAAGAGCAAGGCGCAAATATACTAGCCTTTTTTAGTTTTTGGCTTACGCAGGGGCAAGTGTTTAGTTGGTAGCGCAAGACAAGCCGCCAATTATTTCACAACTCAACCGAAATTACCTACCTTTGGCGGCTGAAAAAGCTGAAATCAACTTTTATGCGTAAATTTTTCTTACTAGCACTGTTCCCGCTTCTTTTTGCTCTTAGTTGCAGTTCCAGCCAAGGCAGCATCGTTGAGCTCGAAACCAATATGGGTAAGATTCGCCTACTGCTCTACCCCGAAACACCACGGCACAGCGAGAATTTTGCCAAATTGGTGCAGGAAGGTTTCTATGATGGGACCCTCTTCCACCGCGTTATTCCTTCCTTTATGATCCAAGGTGGCGACCCCGATAGCAAAGGCGCTGTAGCCGGTCAGATGCTCGGCAGCGGTGGCCCTGGCTACCTTATCGATCATGAGATTGGTGCTCCTCATTTACGCGGCACGTTGGCCGCTGCGCGCACCAACAACCCTGAAAAAGCTAGTAGTGGCTCACAATTCTACATCGTTTCAGGCATCCGGCAAAGCGATGCTACGCTGGATCAAATAGAACGCCAAAAAGGGATCAAATACAACGAAACCCAGCGCCAACTGTACAAGGAACGAGGAGGTCGCCCTGATTTAGACCAGGAATACACCGTTTTTGGAGAAGTTATTGAAGGCCTCGAGGTGCTTGATGCAATCAGCCAAGTGGCCACTGGCCAAGCCAACCGGCCGCTCGAAGATGTTGTGATCCGTAAAGCCTACCTCGTTCGCTAAAACAAGCTAATCCCCTAGCTATACAAAAAATCAAACCCTCGTTTTTTATTGTCATACATTACTTATGAAAACGCAGCATTTCTTTTTCTTCGTGCTTTTGTGTTTTAGCTTGAACCATTGTGCTCGGCCTGTTGCCCGTTTTACGGCTCCTTTGCAGGTAGCAGCCTTTGAGACCGTTCAATTTGAGAATCAATCGGAGAAAGCAGCCAACTACCGTTGGCAATTCGGCGACGGCAACCATAGCGAAGCCGCCGCCCCTACGCATCGCTTCTTCCAGTCGGGTATTTATACTATTGAACTGATAGCAGCCAACGAAAAAGGTAAAACAAAAAAAACCAGCCAAAAAGTGGAAGTAACTCCCCCTACCCGCTGCCTCGTAAAGATCAGCACCCCAAAAGGCGATATGATTGCCGAACTCTTTGATGTAACGCCCCAGCATCAGGATAACTTCATCAAACTCGTGGAGCAGCAGTACTACGACGACTTGCTTTTCCACCGGGTGATCAACAACTTTATGCTCCAAGGTGGCGACCCGAATAGTCGGGGTGCCGAAGCTGGCAAAATGCTTGGTAGTGGAGGGCCCGGTTACGCTATCCCTGCTGAATTTGTAGATTCTCTTGCCCACGTAAAAGGGGCGCTAGCAGCGGCGCGCACCAACAATCCACAAAAGGCTAGTAGCGGCTCGCAATTCTACATCGTCCACGGTCGTGCGGTAACGGAAGCCGAACTCAATCAGCAGGAAGGCAGTAATGGTTTTCGCTATCCTAGTGCTGTGCGGGAGGCTTACAAGCAACTAGGTGGCACACCGTTCCTTGATCAGAACTACACCGTTTTTGGCCGCGTCATTGAAGGCTTAGAGGTGATCGATGAAATCGCTGCCACGCCTACTCAAACGGGTGATCGACCCAAGGAAGATATTTGGATGAAAATCACCCTCATTCGCTAAACCTACGCGCTTCATCCTTTCGCAGCAAACACACACAAGATGGCAAAAGCAGACCTTTATTTAGGGATAGACATCGGAGGCTCTGGGATTAAAGCTGGCCTAGTTGATCTAGCCACTGGCGAACTAGCCAGTGAACGCTTCCGAGTGGATACACCCCAACCAGCTAGCCCTGCTGCCATTGCGGAGGCTGTGCGGGAAGTAGTGCGAGCAATCGACTATCGAGGCCCCATTGGTGTTGGCTTTCCGGCCATCGTCCGCAAGGGGGTAGCGTTATCGGCAGCGAATATTTCGGATGAATGGATCGGCTGTTCTATTGAAAACTTGCTAGCCGAGGCACTAGGCACACAGCAGCCTATTCACGCTTTTAATGATGCAGACGCAGCCGGTCTAGCATCTCTTCATTTCGGGGCTGCTCGCAATCACCAAGATGGCGTTGTACTCTTCCTTACGGTGGGTACGGGTATCGGCAGCGCCCTCTTTGTAGAAGGCCAACTCGTGCCTAATACGGAACTAGGGCATATCTATCTAAAAAACCATAAATTAGGTGCCGAAACCTATGTCTCTAATTTGCAGCGGAAAATACACGGCTGGTCTTGGGGTAAATTTGGCCGCCGCCTTAATAAATACTTGCAGCACGTGGATTTTATTTTCTCTCCTGATGTGATCATTGTTGGCGGTGGTGCTAGTAAGTCTTTCGATCGTTTTGAAAAGCAACTTTTGCTCCAAACACCCGTTTTGGCAGCCGAGTTGCTCAACGACGCTGGCATTATTGGAGCTGCTCTTTTCGCCCGACTTAAAAGCCACTAATGCAAGTTGCCATCGAGATTAGTTACTACCCACTAGCGGCTGATTATACCGCAAGCATCTTGGCTTTTATCCGCGAACTGAAAGCAGAAGAACGCCTAGTAGTGGCCACGAACGAACTTTCCACACAGATTAGCGGGGAGTATGACTTAGCCATGCAAAGCGTGCAGGCGGCCATCAAGAACAGCTTAGCCAGCGGCCCTACGGCAGCTTTTGTTCTCAAAATTTTAAACGTAGCGATCACTCCTGGTCAAGCGGTGGAGGTGGTATAAGCCTTTAGTCAACTAGCCAGTTGCTGATGACGGAGGGTGGCTTTCAGCCTTGACGACCGCTTCGATTCTTAGGGCCGAGCCAGCTTAGCCGCTGCGCAGGGTGCCCCTCTGCCGCGCAAGCCGACCGGATGGGGCTGGCCTTAGCCAGCCGTGCGTAGCACCGAGCGATAGCGAGCCAGGAGGGTGGCGACCCGTAGGGATGCGCCCAAAAAAATAAAAAATCGCGTCGAAGGATAAGTCCTTATTATCGCAAAACCTTATTGCCCTTCGCTAGGCATATCGCAGCTACTCCCTTTTTTGCAGCAAGCTGCTAGGGAATCATAAGCCTTTGGGCGAGCGGTCACTTCGTCGGCATCATAGCCTACGGCAGCAATCGCTTGGCGCAAAGTGGCAACGCTCAGTTGATCTGCGTCGTAGCGGATATTCACTTTTTTGGTCACCAAATCCAGTTCGGCTGTTTGGACGCCTTGCAGCTTCAGCAGGGCGCGTTCGATAGAGACCTTACACATATCACAGATCGCAGAAGTCTTAATCTTTACCCGCTGGATATTATCGGTTGGGGAAACATTCAAGGGAGAAACATTCGATGGGGAAGCATCTGCGGCGGCCATTGAAAGGAAAAGGCTACTAAGAACAGCCACGAGTAAGAAGATACGCATAGTAAACGGTTTATCTCATAAACGTTAGGACGGTAAAAAAGAATACAAGTAACCACTTCTTTTTGTTTTAGAGGCTTGCTGGTTAGGTGTTCTAAGCATTCCTACTTACTTTTGCATAGCTTAGTGCAGCAAGACTGCCCGCATAGAATGGTCTCGTGGAGGGGCGTAGTAGCTATTTATAGTCTCAATCCCCCAAAGCCACTATGCGTTTAAGTGTTGATGAATAGAGTTGTTCGGCAGGTTGTGAACGAGCGAGCGCACGCAGAATTTTGATGACCTGCCAAACAACTTTAAGTACTCGGACAAAATTAATTACACCTTTTCACACAGGTATGACTTTTGAGCAAATTATCGCGGCCGCTAAGAAAAAAGACTTCCAGCCAGTCTATTTGCTACATGGCGAGGAAGCCTATTATATCGATCAATTAGCCGCTACCATTGAAGAAAATGCGCTAGCGGAGCACGAAAGAGCTTTCAATCAAAGCATCCTCTATGGTAAAGATACGGATCATTTAACGATTGTGGACGCAGCGCGGCGCTTCCCCATGATGGCCGAACGGCAGCTCGTTATCCTGCGTGAAGCCCAAGAGATGCGTGATCTGCTCGAACTAGCCAATTATGTAGAGCGGCCCTCCCCTACCACCGTATTAGTAATTTGCCACAAACACAAAAAGGTAAACGGCAACAGTAAACTAGCGAAAAGCATCAAGGAAAAAGGTGTCATCTTTGAGGCCAAAGCCCTCTACGACAACCAAGTGCCCGATTGGATACGCAACTACCTCAAGAACAAAAAATACGATATAGCCCCCGACGCCGCTGAGCTACTAGGGGAATATTTAGGCAGCAGCTTGAGTAAAGTAGCGAATGAATTAGATAAGCTGCTACTCAACCTCAGCCCTGGTACTCGCATCCTCCCCAAGATGGTAGAAGAACAAGTTGGGATATCGAAAGACTACAACGTCTTTGAGCTACAAAAAGCCCTCGGCCAAAAGGATGCCCTGAAGGTAGGCCGCATCGTGGAATACTTTACCGCCAACCCTAAAGCCGG
>DAINNZ010000147.1:0-9958 GCA_036735605.1 Lewinella sp.
GTTTTGACGCCGAATTTATTGCCGCCTAGGATATCAGTATGCAGGGTATCGCCGACCATGAGGATGTCGCTTTTTTGGAAGGAATCGATGCGGTTAAGGTCTTCGAAGGCGTGGTTGAACATCTGCGTATCCGGTTTGCCAAAGTGAAGGAATTTACGGCCTAGGATCATCTCTACCAACTGCGCGATGCCTCCGGTTGCAATGGCCACGTCTTTGCGGCTCACAGGGTATAGCCGGTCGGAATTAGCCACCACCACGGGGATGTTACAGCGGCGAATAAGATTCACCGTCTTATTGATGTCTTGGTTCCAATCAAAGCCCTCATCGTCGAGGAAAATGAAGGCGCTGATGCTCTCATATTCATCGGTATGCAGTTTTCCAACAGCAATGGCCTCGCAGCCCGAATCGAGGATATAGTCTGCCGCTGCCTCCGTGCCAAGGTACGCTACCCTACCCGATCGAATTTTTTGCTGTAGGAAAAATCGGGCCACCATCCCGCTAGTGATGATTTCATCGGGCCAAATTTCCTGAAACCCTAGCTCCTTAAATCGCTCTGCTTGGGATCCTCTGCTACGAGAAGCATCATTCGTTAATATCCTGATTATAATACCTTTAGATTTTAACGCCTCTACCGTTTCTATGGCACCTTCTATTAGGCCGTTGTGATTCTTGAGCACGCCATAGGAATCTAGTAGCACTGCACGGTATTGGCTAGCTAGAGCCAAGAAACTAGGAGAAAGCTCCATTTTTGTCATTATTTTGCTTATTTTTAGTAAATATTATACTCTTGAAGCTGGCATAAATGCAGGGGCAAGCGTTGTTTCAAAGCGTAGGTGCAGCCTTTTATCCCAAGCCGAAGGCCTCCTTTTTTAGGCGAGGTGTTCGTGTTATACTAGGAGCGTAGGTAGTGGAAAGTGAATACTATACAGGGCGTTTAGCCGATTAAAACCCACGATTCAGCGCATATTTAGCCTACGCTTGCGCTACAAAGTAAAGCCTTGCCCCTGCACTTTGTGCCAAACCTACAAGTATTATTAGAGTTTAAGGGCTTCCAACAAAGGTTCTGCGCGGAAGCTATCAACGCTGGGAAGGCATTGGGTGAAGGCTTCTGATTGCAACTTTTTTGCGAATATTTCGTGAAAAAAATATCGCCCGTCCTTAATGACATAGTTGAGGATAAAGAAGCGATATACTTCGGGTAACAAACGGATTTCGGCTTCGGTAAAGGGATAGATTTCATGGTATTTCTTGAGGAATACAATGAATCGGTCTTCCATCATAGGACCGATGTTGTAAGTAAAAACGGTTCGATCGCCCACATCCGAAACGACCCGGCTGATGAAGTAAAAATCCATCATACGAGAGCTAATCCTGAACCAGTCGTAATCCCAGCGCGAGAAGAAACGATTGGTGGGCGTGACGGAAAAATTGCCGATGTTCCAATCGACAAAAACCGGTATTTTATCCATCGCATCTAGCCCTAGCGCGGCGCAGTTGGTTTCAAAAGCTTCGCAGTGGGCTAGGATGGTGGCTTCATTAGCCTGATGTTCCATCTTGCCGGCGGGCGTTTGTAGTATATCGCGCAGGTGGTTAATATCGGTCATTCCTGTCTTGGAGGATGGCGGCAGGGTGTTGCGCACAGTATGGCAAGCTTGGTGGAACTGCGCGAACTCCACGGCTAGCTCTAGGATTACATCGCGGCTGAGACGAGGTGGTAAGCGCTGCCGCGTCTTGATAGGGCGGTAGAAAACCACCCAAGCATCTAAAATTTCGTCTTGGTGCCGATAGACGTAGAGTTGGCTTCCCTTCATCAAACAACGGGAGAGGAAATTCTCGAAAGGAGCCGGCAAGTTGTTGGAGAGGGCATTAATAATAGTGTGATCTTCCACGAAGTGCTCGTAAAAGCCAAAGTAAGAAAGTTTCCCAACAATGAAGGAGCGGTCTGTAAACTGAATACGATAGACGTGGTTGGTAGAAACCTTAGCGCTGATGTCGGTGATACTCACAATTTGTCGGGTATCGTCGTAGGCTTCCCAAGCGTTACGGACGATCTTTATAAAATCAATAAAAGCCATGTCTTTTGTTTATATGATCTCAAAGTAACGCTTTAATTCCCAATCGGTCACGGCTTTTTCATACGCTTGCCATTCCCATTGGCGGGTGTAGAGAAAATGATCGGCAAAGGCACTACCAAACAGTTCATCGCACAACGCTTTATTGGCTTGCATTTTGGCCGTGGCTTCGCCCAGATTGGTAGCGAATGTTTCGTGCTGACTGTTTTCGTAGGCATTGCCCGCAACGGCTGCTATTTCGAGCGGCAATTTTCGCTGGATGCCATACAAGCCAGCCGCAATGGCTGCTGCGGCTACTAAATAGGGGTTCGCATCCGCTCCGGGCACCCTAGTTTCTAAGCGCATAGCCGCTGGAGCAGGGTTGATCACGCGCAAGGCGGCCGTTCGGTTTTCTACGCCCCAACAAGCCGAAGTGGCGGCCCAACTGCCGGGCACCAAGCGTTTGTAGCTATTAACGGTGGGCGCAAAGAGCGGTAGCATACGAGGCAGGCAGTAGAGCTGGCCGGCGAGGTATTGCCGCAGCATTTCGCTCATTTGATGCGGCTGCGTTTTGTCGTAGAAGAGAAAGTCGGATGGGTCGTTACGGCTCACTAAACTCTGGTGAAAATGGCCGCCACAACCAGGCAGGTCACTACGCCATTTGGCCATAAAACTGGCCATAAAGCCGTGTTGGTGGGCAATTTCCTTAACAGCAAACTTAAAAAGCGTAGCGCGGTCGGCAGCTTCTAACGCATCGGTGTAGGCCAGTGCGGCTTCATACACACCAGGCCCAGTTTCGGTATGCATACCTTCCACTTCAATGCCGAAGGCATGCAATTGCTGCCAAAGGCTACTGAAATAGGCGTCTTGCTGTCCTACGCGCTGCAAGGAATAGCCAAACATGCCAGGGCTCATACTTCGCGGGGCTAGCCCACCCTTTTCGGCTAAGCTATGGGGGTTTTCTGCAAAATTGAACCATTCGTATTCAAAAGCACAAAGTGGCTGCAGACCCATTTCGCTGGCTTGATGCAATAGCCGCTTTAACAAAGAACGAGGACAAATTGCCTCGCTAGGTGAACCGGAAAAGTCAGCTAGATAAAAAGGTAGATCATCCTGCCAAGGAATCACACGGGCCGAGGAAAGATCAATACTAGCATAGGCATCCGGATAGCCCGATTGCCAACCGCCAGAGGGAGGATGGGCGTAAGTTTGATCTTGGCTATCCCAGCCAAAAAGGACATTACAAAAACCAAGACCCTGTGCTTTGGCTTTATTGAATTTATCGGCACTAATCTGCTTACCACGCAGTATGCCATCTATATCCGTGATGCCAAATTTGAGGCCATTGGCTTTTGTGCGTTGATCGGAAGGCTGCATAATAAATTTTTCAGCCGCTAAGTTAGGTTGAAATATAGGAAAAACTGCTATATTTGTCTTCTGACACCGCTTTCTACTGAGAGAACCATTACTTTCGTTTTTAAAAAGGCTTTTCTGGAAAAGATAAGTCGTTGAAATTCACCCCCCATTGTATGAGTAATCAAATAACCGAGTTGTTAGCCGACCTGCGGACAGCTTGCCGAAAATGTATCCAAGGTCGCTTTGCACAACTAGAGGATGCACAGCGCGTAAGTAGAGTGGTCAGAGACCGCGCGATAGCTGTCTTTGTTCATTATCAGGCTTTGGAGGATATGGCCGAAGAGCTTAGCTATGATCCTTCTTATACGGCCTTTCTAATGGCAATAGATAGCTCCTTGGAAGATAGTTCAACCGATATTAACGCAATAGAGCTAAGCCTTATCAACTTTATGGGGCAGCTCAATCGGCTCAACGAAAGCGAGGTGAATGTAGGGGTCTTAACAACTAATCCGCTCAACAAGCGAATGATTGATACGCTTTTCTTGCTCAAAGACAAAATCCGAATCGCGCGGCAACGCTTGAACGATGCAGGTGAGGAATATGATGCAGCGGCCTATGTAACCGCTAGAAATCGTTGCTCTTTGGCGCAATCCGTATATATTGGCCAACTGCATCGCGATATCGTACACTGTACTCATGAAGAAATAGCTACAATGGAGCAGTTGTATTTGCCTGCTATAGAGCACGCTAGCGGCGATTCTTTTGTGGGCGCAATTGAAGAAGTAGCTACTTTTTTGGAAGAACGTATTCTAGCACCTCTTGCTTAAATCATCAACCTTTCGGCTATTATGGCCGCCTATAGGCAATAACAAGGTTAGACTTGTCTTTTATCCTTCCTGAACCTATTAACAATTAGGTGGCATCCCTTGAATAGAAAACATAATGAACAATCGCATTTTTACGTCGCTTCCACTTATTAGCCTACTTGCTTGCCTATCTTGGTGGCCAGCAAATAGGGCTGTTGCGCAGGATATACAACACGACATCCGGCAGCTAGTGGCGCAAAGCCAACAGCTACCCCTTCACGAAGACATAGATGCCTATACGGCCAGCCTCGATACGATAGCGGCTATTCTCGCTTATTACGCTACGGCACCGGATACAACGGCTGCTCGCCGGCTACTTTCCGGCCCCACACTGCTGCAATATTATGCTAGCAACGCCCCCATTCTCGCTTATTTGAAGCAAAGCAAGCTAGATAGTCTTTTCTGGGACTATGTGCCTAACGAACAAATGACCTTCGGCTGGCTAGATAGCCCACAGCGCAACAACTTCTTAAAAAAGACCAATAAGGCCGTCTTGTTTTCAAAAAACGGCCTTATCGACGTGGCGAAAATCGAGCGTGCTTACGCAGACCCTACCCCACCCCAGCCTATGGCACTACGCAAAGCAGCCGAAGAAGCCAAATTAGGCGATTTAGCACCGCCAAGCGCCAACTATATCAGTATGGCACTCTCCGGTTTATCCGACTGGATTGGCAAGCGAGCCCAAGAGGAGCTGACCTACACCTTTCTTACCCGCCTTCGGTCGCAGCTTAATGAGAACGGGCTAAACTACCTCTTTCCGCATACAGTTGAATATTTGCCTACCTTAAACCTCATTAATTACAAAGCAATTCTACCCAGCATCCGCATCGCTTTTGCTAAGGACTTAAACCAAGTTGCGCTCAATCTTGGCGAGTTCCTACACTTTAAAGATAAAGACAATTATAACGATCCGGCCGTTTACAACCTCTTCTTGATCTATCGCTTACTAGACCTAAGCTTTCGGGAGGTGCCCCTATCCGATATACTCGCCTTTACCTACACCCAGCTCTCGGATGCAAGACTCAACACCCGCCGAGCTATCGATTTAAAACTAGCCGAAGCAGCCAAAACCACACCCGAATACGGTACAATCGCCACTTCCTTCGGGCGCTTTGCCGATCAATTAGCCGACTTGGAGCTGGCCATGCAACTAGCGAAAGGAGAACTTAGCGATTATGAAGACGAGCTCGTAGATGCCTATGGGGAGGAAGCTGTGCGCCCCTTACGAGACCGCGTGAACGCCCTGCTTAATTTTAACTTTGCCAATCTACTCTTCTCGACGGATGAAGCACCTGCTCTCATCAAAGCTTGGTTGATGGGCACGGAAGATTACGACTACTATCTAGCACACCCCAACCTAAGCAAATACGACGAACTCTTCAGTAGCGATCGGGATACCCTCTCGGATACCCATTTCCGAGCCGCCGGCCTCACCAGCGTCAGAGAATTACTCCTAAGAAGAGAGCGCCCAAGAGAACTCTACGGCCACTTCATCGAACTAAGACATAGCTTAGATTCCCTCGCGGCCATCCTCAATGTCCCCGATGCACCCAGCGACGAGTGGGCCATCAAAGACCTATTAGCAGATCGCCTAGCGCAAGAAACGGCTTATTTCACAGCTGCTAATGCCGACGAGAAAGTACGCATCCGACTCGACTATCTCAACAGAATGTTACAAGAGGTTGTTTTGGGAAATACCCTCGCCAGCTCGCCTGCCATCGCACAGTTAGATGCCATCGCACAACGCCTAGATGAACTGACACGGCAACAAGCCGACTCCGCTAGCCCTAATTACCAACGCCTCTTTCCGCCCGACCAAGTCAGCGAACGCTACCCTAGCCTCCTACAAAAAGTGGAAGCCGTAGAGGCCGAGTTCGTGCAACTACAAAATGCTTTAGAGAAATACAGCTGGGAAAAAGCCGAAAACCTCATCCGAGCACACCGCAATGCCGCCAATTTTGAAACTGTTTTCGGCTTAGGAAAAGAGCTGTTCTTTCTCCTAGCTAAAACCAGTCCGAATACCGATCCAACTTCTTCCGGTCACTTCACAAGCACTGCCGATCTTAGTGGCTTTATGCTCGATCCACTAACGAGTGAACTACTCAAAGGCCTTGCCGTAGAAAGGGTGAAGCGTGTGCCCGGCCTAGCCAGTGTTCAAGCCGATGCCATTAGTAGGCTCGTGATGGATTTTACCCAACAACTCCAACTCATTAAGCAGCCACTAGAAGGAAGCAATGAGCAAGAAAAACGCATCCAAAAGCGGATTCGTATTGTCTCTTTTATTACCACCACCATCTCGACCCTGGTAGAGTCCCCCATCTTGCCAAACCTCATTCGCCCGCAGCAGCCGCTATCATTGAGCCAGCAGTTGCCCGGTTTCAGCAAGGTGCCCGCCGTGAACCAAGAACTAAACGAGCTATTCCGCTTTAGCCAAGAAGGCGAATTTCGCTACGCCATTACCAATCTATTGAACCTAGTAGATCTCTTTGGTATTGTCCCCAGCGGTAGTAAGCGCCAAACAAAGCTGATGGAGCAGCACGAACAGCTCAAACAGCAGTTGGCGGATATCCAAAGCCAGCAACTCGGTGCCTCCTATCAAGGGCTAGCGTTCCGAAAACAAGAGACGACTGCACCCGCCGATATACAGTTGCTACAAACTGAACTGCACGACCTAGAAAATCGCCTTAGCCGCCTAGATACCGCTCGGATTAACCGCGAACGCCAACGCCTTTTCCTATATGGCACTTTCATGGCAGATGTTGCAGCCGCGAATACGCCCGATGCTTTCGCTGCCGCCTTGAACAATGTGGCCTTACCGCCTGGTAGTTCTCAGTTGAAACGCAATAAACCCTTCGGCTTAGAACTCAACGCTTACTTCGGCTTCAGCCTAGCTGAGGAAGTGCTAGATTTACCCACCAACACCGCCGCAAATGTTGGTTTACCAGCCGCAGCCGCTAAAACCTTAGCGCTATACGTGCCCGTAGGGCTAAGCATGAGCTGGAAGGGCCGCTATACCCAACGCTCCTCCTACAGCCTTTTCTTTCCTTTGGTGGATCTAGGCGCCGTTTCGGCCTACCGATTCGATACCGCCAACAATCGGGTACAACGACTGCCGCAGTTTACTTTCCAAAACGTCTTCTCGCCTGGCGCCCACCTAAAGTATAATTTCGCCAATGCTCCCTTTAGCCTAGGTATCGGCGCCCAATACGGCCCCGGCCTCCGACGCATCAAGCCCGATGGTGCCCCTGCCCTCGACGTGGCAGCCATCCGATATATGCTTACCTTCGCCGTGGATGTACCAATCTTTAGTTTGTCCAATCGACCCTAGGACAAAGCGGATAGCTATATCCCCCCCCGAACTTGTCACGACCACAGATTCGAACTTGTCATAACCACAGCTACCGCAGCCCTACGGGGCTTCGCCTACTGACTACACCGAACCGATTGATCTATTTTTTTGGCCAAAGGCAGGGGCAAGGGTGTTTTTTGTAGCGCAAGTGTGGGTAAGGAGGTAAAGAAGTGCCATGCTTGGCTCCCTCCCTCCTCAAACATCCACCAAAAAAGCAGAAAAAAGCAAGAGACCGAAGGCAAGAAACTGCCAAGTCGGCACCTTTGCGTGCTGCACTACCTCCCTTGGTGCTGCGGAATGGTAGCAGCAAAAACCGAGGAAAAAGCCGATGGTGTTTAACAAGGCATCCATGCTGTCGAAGGTGCCGTCGGAAAGTTGAAGATATTGCAGTAGTTCCATTCCTTGCCCTAGCAGTAAGGGTAATAAGTAGAGGAAACGGTAAGGAACCACTAACCTTTTGCCCAGGTATAAACCCAGCCAAGTAAGCAAGCCAATCCAGCAAGCCCCGGGCAGGTTGTAAATCAGTAGCTCGGGTAGAGGAAGGAAGTGTTGCATAGCCGCTCGTGCTTGCAGGAAGTCCGTGCCCAACCATTGGAGCAAGACCCGATTGATATGCACAAAGATGGGGCGGTAGCCCACAGCCACTAGGGCACAATAGCCTAGCAACAAACCTAGGGTGGCAAATGATAAAAAAAAACGCAATATAGGGATGGTTGGGGAAGCAAAGATAGCACCAAGAAGCCTGAAAGAAGTGCCCGCAGCAAATAAATTTGGCTTAGATTCGGAAGGTATGCGCCTTAAAACGTAGTTTTGCCCGATGAATGAGAAAATCGTTATCCTCGATTTTGGGTCGCAATACACCCAACTGATCGCTCGGCGAATCCGCGAGCTGCATGTGTATAGTGAAATTGTACCTTTCAACAAAGTGCCAACACTAGACGATAGCGTAAAAGGTGTGATTTTAAGCGGTAGCCCTTTCAGTGTGCGGGATGCCAACGCCCTGCACCCCGATTTAACTGCTATCATCGGCCATAAGCCAGTGTTAGCTATTTGCTATGGTGCGCAGTATATCGCCCAGCATTTTGGGGGTGTAGTGAGCCGATCTCAGACGAGGGAATACGGTAAAGCTAAGTTACAAAGCATCCACCAAAACGAGGGGCTCTTAGCAGGTATCGCCACGGGCTCGCAGGTATGGATGAGCCACGGAGACACCATCACCACCCTACCCGATGGCTTTGAATTAATCGCCAGCACCGCCGATGTGGAGGTGGCAGCTTACGCCTCTAAGCCTACTGCTTTTAGCCAGCCGATCTACTGCTTGCAGTTTCATCCAGAGGTCTATCATAGTTTGGACGGTAAGCAGTTGCTAGAAAATTTCGTTATTCATCTCGCCGGCTGCACAGGCGATTGGACGCCCGCCGCTTTTGTAGAAGAAACCGTCGCGGCTCTTCAACAACAGATCGGCAACGAGCGCGTGCTCCTAGGGCTAAGCGGCGGCGTGGACTCCTCCGTGGCGGCTATGCTGCTGCATCGTGCGATCGGCGATCGGCTCTTCTGCTTTTTTATCGACAACGGCCTGCTGCGCAAAAACGAATTCGAAGAAGTACAAGCCTCCTACGAAGGCATGGGCTTACATGTAACCGCCATTGACGCTAAACAGGAGTTCTACAGCCAACTAGCCGGCCACAGCGACCCGGAGACTAAACGAAAGACGATCGGTCGCGTCTTCATTGAGGTCTTTGAGCGCGAAGCCAAAAAACTAAGCAATATCCAATGGCTCGGCCAAGGCACCATCTACCCCGACGTGATTGAATCCATCAGCGTACATGGCCCCTCCGTCACCATCAAATCGCACCATAACGTTGGTGGCCTGCCCGAAAAAATGGGGCTCAAAATCGTGGAACCGCTACGCTACCTCTTCAAAGACGAAGTGAGGCGGGTGGGCACCCAATTAGGGATGCCCGATCACCTCATCCAGCGGCACCCCTTCCCCGGCCCAGGCTTAGCTATCCGGATTCTAGGCGATATTACGCCTGAAAAAGTAGCTTTACTACAAGCTGCTGATGCAATTTACATCCAAAAATTAAGAGATTACGGTTTATATGACCAAGTTTGGCAAGCAGGCACTATCTTGCTGCCCGTTCAGTCAGTAGGGGTAATGGGCGATGAAAGAACCTACGAACAAGCCGTCGCCCTCCGAGCTGTCAATAGCACCGATGGAATGACCGCAGAGTGGAGCCATCTCCCCTACGACTTCCTAGCTGCTGTAAGCAGCGAAATCATTAATAACGTTAAAGGAATAAACAGAGTCGTTTATGATATCAGTACCAAACCGC
>DAINNZ010000148.1:0-9855 GCA_036735605.1 Lewinella sp.
CAGCTGAATAGTCCACATCGAAAAGCGACCCAACCGAGACGTTGAAGAGATCAGCCATATCATCCAGCGTAGACAGACCTGGTAAACTTTTCCCAGATTCGTACAATGATATTTGGCTCCCAGACAGTTTTAGCTTTTCCCCCAGCTGATTCTGATTCCACCCTTTTTTCTTCCTAAAATAGCGAATATTGCTAGATAAACTCAAATTTTGAAAATTTTTAAATATTTTTAGGACAAATGCTTTTTTATTTGAGTAATACTCAATACATTTGCATTGTAACAAGGAAACTTGAGTAAAACTAATAAAAATGAAGCTGACCGATCTTCTATATGAACGTTTCACGCTTTCTCAGCAGGATACCCTGCGGAGGAGAATGGGGTGGACAGAATATCAGTTTACCTACTGGACTAAACGTCCCGAGTTGTGGGATGAGACTAAACTCCGCCTCTGGCACAATGTGCTGGCGGAACACATGCCAAAAATGACTCTCACCGAGTGGCATGTAACTTGGAACATAGGCAAAGAGAAAATCACCTCCCTACAAGAAGTTTGACAGTAAATGGAAGTACTTAAGCCCCTGCAAATGAGCGGGGGCCTTTCCACTGCTCAAAAAGAAAAACATGGCTCCTGCACTTGTTGCCTCATACAAGACAGAGCCAAGCGAGCATGAGATTATGATTTAGCACCAGGGGGGGTAATGTCGTCTGCCTCCCCTGCTTTCATAGGCTCAAAAGAATGGGATTGACTTTGAGGGCTGGCCGTTGAATTACTTTCCGGCCGCCCTCCTTTTTGCATGACTTGATTTTTTGGTGGCCGTCGAATTACTTTCCGGCCACCTTTTTAAAACTTTTCAACATATAGAAAACGCCCAGTGCTGACACACCGGGCGCATAATAACTAGGGCATAGCCCCATATAACGTATTGCAAAGATGCAACATTATTTACAACCGTACAAGGCGCACTTTAGCGTCTTAGGTCTTATCTCCTTTTGGGCATTGGCCGCCACAACTGCCCTTACCGCCTACAAAGCATTTTACCAACCCATCAAAGAGATTGCTCCCAGCTGGGTTTGTGACCCTGCTATAGGAGCTGTTGTGCTTGTGATCTACTTCTTGGTAGATCATGGCCTATCCAGCAACATAGCCAACTACCTCCGGCACAAATACAGCCTAAAGCAGCTCCCCAAAACACAACGAAGAAGTCAAAACGGCTTGCTAAATTTCATATTCATAATGCTTTTGGCTCGCATCGTGGCCACTGGCACTGCCTCCATTTGGGCAGGCGATGAAATAGGAGCTTGGATGCACCAGGGCGATCCCACCGCCCAATACATGGAAAAGATAGAGAGCAACGCTCTCCTATCAAACGAAAAATCTGGCCAAGCCAAAGAGGAGTACGAAAAGCTACAAGCCTCCGAGGCAGAGAGGATCAGTTTGGCTACACGCAAGGGCAATGATCTTATTTCAAGAGCCGTGAAAAGCGGGAACATCCACCAAGTTTCCATGTACAAAAGCAATCCTGGCTTTTTCTTTCCCCCACCCCAGGGGCAATACTACGCTTCCAACAAAAGCTACTCCGACCGCATAAGCGCAGCCAAAATAAAGGCCGGCGCCATGATTGAGGCTGAACTAGCGACTACTCAGTCAGCCAAAGCCTTGTTTTATGGCGTGGCCAGCGACAGCACCACCGCCAGCATCAACCAAACGCTAGGAAAACTGGCGAAAATGAAAGCCGATGATGCTGCCAAAGCCCAGCGGAGGCACACCAACATCATTAAGGGTTTGGATTGGTGCTTTCTCTTTGTAGGTTTGTTCAGCACAATTATTGTGGTACGCATTGAACGAGCCACTGGAGAGGTGCATCAAGAGAAAGATTTTGGCATGCTTTTCTATATGATGGCCGCCAAATGGTATTACAACCTATACGCTTGGATGGAGGATTTTCTTAACATTGATCTGGATGGGAACGGACTTATTGGGCAAGTAGATAACCCCAATGAGCTGGAAAGCAACATCCCCGTAGCTTTCAAGGTACCGCCTACCCAGCCCCACCCTACCGGGGTGCAATGGATAACCCCTTATGTATCGGAAACACCACCGCCAACAGAAAGAGCCATTGTAAAGGGCTTTGCTGGCAGATCAAACCCCACCCCACCGCAAGCAGTAGAAATGCCAGCAGAAACATTGGTAAATACTAGCAAATCACTTGCTAATGTAAGCCCAGAGAAAGAGCTGGAAATCAAGGCTAGGCAGTGTATTGCCGCCTTTAAAAAAGCCCGTGGCGACTGGCACGCTTGGAAGGGCCACAAAGCCAATAGCGCCAAAGAAAGCGCCAAAGCCAATGCCGCCCAGCACATGCTGGAGCTGGAGCAAGAAATGATGTATAACCTAGAATGCTTAGAAATTCTAGCAGTAAATAAAGGGGACTTAGAAATCCCCACCGAGTAGATCCTCGACGCTGTTTTAGCTTCCCCCTGCCCACTAGGGCGGGGGGCTAGCACTCATCTTAAAAAATTGCAAAAATGAATAATCTCAGCTATGCCGAGGCTCGCATGCTGGAGCTTCGGGTAACAGACGACAATAATACTGTATCTCTATACAACCCAGAAGCCGAGTTCCCTGCTCCAAAAAATACAACAGGAAATGTGTTTGTTGCCAAAAAAAATGGCGACCTGATGCTCAATTATTGGACGATTGAAGGAGAGCTTATCACCTTCCAGAAGAAAAATGATAGCATAAATGGGCAAACCCAGCACAGAACATACAAGCGAATCCGATACGCCAACCCAACCAACCCAGAGCAAAAGTACAGTACCCCAGCTGGCCAGCCAGCATGGCCGTGGTTCCCGCCTAAGCTGGTGGAGAAATATGCCAAAGGCGAAAAGATAAACACGCTGTACCTAACAGAAGGCCCTATCAAAGCATGGTATGCCAGCGCACACCACGGTATTGACATGGTGGGGCTGGCCTCCATCACTTGCTACAAAGAGCAAGAAACAGGCGAGCTATATACCGGAATTGTAAAGCTGATCCAAAGGTGCAACCCAGATAGGGTAGTGATCTTGTGGGATGCTGACTGCTTGGATATTTCTAAGAAAGATTTAGCCTACCAACAGGAGCTGACGCGCCGCCCGTGGGGCTTTTTTGGGGCTGTGAAAAATATCCACGCCCTACTCAAAAACATAGACACGCCCAACCGAGGCGATGAGCCTATGTATATCCACTTCATGCACCCGAAAAGAGGGCTGTTTGAGAACGATCCTAAAGGAATTGATGACCTACTAATAAGAGCTTACCAAGATAGCCCTGGAAAGGCCGAGGCCATCGCCCAAGACTTGCTCCAACCAGCCAGGAAGGGAGAGCATTTCTTCCGGGCAGATATAACGGCAAACTGCACTAGATTGCAGCGATACTTCAAGCTCACAAAAAACGATGTGGGCAGTTTCTATGCTTACCACAGCCACGACATACGCGAGCAGCAGTTCTATTTTTACAAATCACTATACCAATATGTAGAGGGAAAAGATGAGGTAGAGCTAGTTACGCCCGAATGGGCAGAGCGCCTGGTGTGGGTAGGGGATGAGTACTTTGAGATTGGCAACACGCCCAGCGCTGAAGGTGGCCGTACCCGGCAGAAGCTATACAAGCGATCAAAAGGAACAGTCCAGACAGTCTATCACCGAGACTTCCAAAAGTACATCCATTACCACACCGGCTTTGTCAATATCCCAGGTCACTTTACCTACAAAAGAGTGATCGAGAACGATAAGGGGCTATACTACAACAGATACTTTCCCTTCGAGTGGAAACCACAGCCTGGCAACTGTGATACCATTCTCCATTTTGTAAAACATATCTTTGGAGAGGAGGAAGTGTTGCACCCCGTCACTGGGAAAAAGATCAGCCGCTTTCAGATAGGGTTGGACTACATCCAAGTGCTGCTTCAGCACCCCATGCGGAAGCTGCCAGTAGTAATTTTGTACAGCCCAGAAAATAACACGGGTAAGTCAAAATTCTGCGAGCTGCTAAGTAACATTTTCAGGAACAATGTAGTACCCGTTTCTAACTCTGACCTCCAGAGCGAGTTCAATAGCATGATGGCTGACAAACTGCTGGCCTACTGCGAAGAGACGCTCCTAGAGCGCAAGAAAGATACCGAGCGAATCAAAGCCCTATCCACAGCCGTGGAGATTACTATGAACGAGAAAAATGTGGCTCAGATGACTATTGACTACTTCTGTAAGTTCATCTTTTGCACCAACCAACGCCGCATGATCTACCTGAGCGCACAAGATGAGCGCTTTTGGATCATCCAAGTGCCAGTACCAACAAAAAAAGACCCCCACTTGATGACCAAGATGGAGGCCGAGATACCCGCCTTTGTGGACTTTTTGGCTAATCGAGAAATGGCCACAGAGGATGAAAGCCGCATGTGGTTTCACCCAGCATTAGTGAAAACCAAAAACTTCTACGAAACTGTAAAGATCAACGAACCCAGCGAGATAAGCGACCTGAGGGAGGCCATTGGCAATATGTTTCTGGAAGCGGGACCTCATTGCCATCAGATTCGGATGCCAATGCAGAACATCCGAGATGAGTTTTTTAAAAGCAAATCAGCAAGCGCCAAATGGATTGCCGAGCTACTTTCTGACTACCTAGAGGTAGAGCAGCTTTTGGATAGCCAAGGCAAATCAGTTGTAACCAGAGGCAGCTATATGCGCCCGGATAGGGTGTTTAACGGCACCAGCTACGAGGACAAAAGCATTACCGTCAATTGGCGAGGCCGCCCGTATGTCTTCAAGCGTGAGACCTTTATTAAAGATGCGGATTATGTGTACCAGGATTAAGCATGCTAGTTTATTTAGCGGGATGGGGGGCTTTGACCTATTTTTTGAGCAAACTGGCCTACAAAAAGGCCGGATCATCCATTGGCAACTAAATAAATAGCATGAAAACACTACTCAATTTTCTAATCATCATTGCCTACACGCTGGCTGCTATGCTGCTGTGGGCAATCACAAAAACTTTTGTCTATGAAAAAGACTAGCTACAAAACAAAACACGACTATATGGCCATTGGCTTTTTGTTGGGGATGATAACAGGCATGCTATCATCATGGATACTGCTACTCATAGATAACTTTTTCTAGCTATGACCCAGCAACAAGAAATCACAACCTATCTCCTAACAGTAGAGGAGGCCACTTTAGAGAATATATACCAGAACGTATCCTTTAGCTACTACTGCAACTGGAAAAAGCATTTGGGGGCTATGCTGGCTCGTATGCTCAAAAAAGGGAAAATAGAACGAATTAAAAAGGGCGTGTATCGGATTAAGCCAAGGTACAAGGCCAATCAATCAACCACACAACTTACACTGCTATGAAACTAACCAATTTTTAAGAGCTGGAAGACCTGGAATATTGCTTCCGTAAACAGGGCGACAATTTTAGTAAAAAGCCTCATACTCAATAGTATGGGGCTTTTTTTGTGCACTTCTATTTTAAAAAGAGTTAAAATTTACAATTTGTGAATTGGTGTAGGTACACGCAAATGGCAAAAAAAATCGTGACCCCAAAAACAGTGTGACAACTGTGCCAAACGTGCCAAAATCAAGATAAATAACTGAAAAACAATGTATTAGGGTGGCACAAAACGTGGCACAAACGTGGCACACACTCAAAAACGTGTGCCACTTCAAACAAATTATACCTATAAAAAAACCTTTTAAATTGAAATGTGTGGCACAGTGGCACAAAACTTTTTGGGGTAGTGTGCCAACTGTGCCAAAAATTAAATGCTTGTTTATGAATTAGTTAGGTGTTTAAAATAGGCGTTTTGGCACGGTTGGCACAGTTGTCACACACTTTTTCGGGTCAGCGCGAAATTGTAAAAAGTGACTGTTTTTGAAAAGGGCATTTGTGAAAAAAATGAGCTGTTTTTGGCTCAAAATTGCTTTGTGAAAGCAGTAGGCATAAAAAATCCCGTGGCTCAACTCTGCCACAGGTATGTAATAGCTCTCATCTTAAAGTATGCAAGGTACAAAAAAAGCTGTAAACACTACTTTATGTTTATGTTATGGTATGTATATGAAAAACAGTGGCTATATTTACGCATCGTTTTGGCCGTTTTAATGGCTAAATTGATGTTTTCAACAGCGAGGAGGGTCAAATTTTGTTTTCTCATCTTAATTGACCTCTATGAATAAGGACAGAAAAGCCGTTCGGCTACCCAGGTGTGTGCACAAGTACGACCTGAAAACCTATTTTGGTTGCAACTACAAGCTGTTGTGGCGCAATATTATCACCCCCCAGATGCTGGAAGAGTGGGGCGTTGATAAAAAAGACTTCAAAACCTGGCACATACTGCCTCCTGATCTCACTTTAAAGATATACTTGCACTTTGGTATCATTGACCTAGATGCCGACCTTTCCAAAAAAATTGAGGAATCAATTAGCGAAAGTAACAAATAGCAGGGTAGGGTAGTGCCTTCCAATTCCATCTGTGGCTAGTGTTTTTTGCGCTGGCGATCATGTACACGTTCTTTGTATCGCAATACGATAGGATGGGTCAGCTCCTTAAAATCGCGGGTGCACTTGGTTTGCTATACAGATTGTTTGGCAGCCAAGTCACTGGCGCGATTTACTCCAAGGTGGAATACAATTTTGGTCGCTTAGATAAGCGAGGCTTACGCATTGTCCTTCGAGAAGGACAGATAAAAGGCATTATGCGGATGACGATACTGTTTAAGCAGTCCTTTAGCCTCAACCTATCTGCTCAGCAGTTGCGGCTATCCTTATCCCAGCAAGGCAACTACCTAGGGCAGGTGGTGGTAAATGAGCTGATTGCCCTACCAAACAACACTACTGTAGAAATACCATTTGATGTAATTGTACCAGCAGGAGAGTTCCTGAATCGGATACAATCAATCCTAGACGGTACTGGACAATGGTACGCGCCTATCGACATCAATGGCTCCATCGAGCTAACCAATGGCTTTGTGGCCCCGATCCGTTCCTCTGTAAAATTCTTCACCACCTAGCCTATGAACCTCACAGCCGCCGCCAACGTGGGTATCAGTCGCCCAAAGGGAAAAAAGCAACTCTATAAGAAGGACTACAAAACCAACGACATTATAGAGCTGGTGCAGGACGTAGTGTCCGAAAACGCTAAAGATACGGCTGGCTTTGCCCAGATGTTCCCAGCTACCGTAGCTGGATTAAAGCAACTATTTGATTTTGTACACGCCTCCTTCACTTATGTGGAGGACCCAGCGGGCAGCCAGTGGGTGCAAACACCTGCTTACCTATGGCAAAGCAAGCGCGGCGATTGCAAAAGCTACACGGTATTTATTAGCTCAATTCTTCAAAACATTCGTGTACCTCACCTCATCCGCTACGTTGCCTATGGTACTAGCCAGTACCGGCACGTCTATCCGGTGGCCTTGCTAGATGGCAAGGAATTGCCTATGGATGTAGTTTGGCGCAAGCAGGAGGGAGGAGCATTTGGGCAAGAAAAGCCCTACACCAAGAAAAAAGACTTTAAGATGGAAGGACTGTATAAACTAGGTAACACCTACGATGAGGCGGCCATTATTGGCCAGCTGACGCAAACGCTAACCGAAATCGAGCAAGCCACTGCCAGCATTCCCAATGTGGTTAATGCTGGCCCTGGTGATTTGACTACGAAAAGTGAAGGAGAGCTAGAGCGCTTTATCCTCGCTGACCGCTACCGGATTCTCGGCAAGATGGAACCCAACCCCCAAAAGGCAGGGCAGTACCTCGCAGCCGCCAGGGCATTAGAAAAAGGTGATATAGCTGGTATTGGGTCTTTGCAAAACGATCCATTTGGTCAGCAAGTGGCACAAATTCTGGAACGCACTGCCAAGGCTACTGCCCCTGCTTTCCCGCCTTTTACCGTTCATATCCCTAACCCCATCCCGCCCGGTGTTACGGGGCTGTTTAAAAGTGTAGGCAACTTTATCAAGAAGGTAGGCAATGCCATTAGCGATGCCTTCAAAACCTTTGTGAATTGGATTTTTAAAGGTATTGGGAAAAAGATGGGCCCTTTTTTCATCTTCCAATTCTTGCGTAAGAACGTCATCAAAAGCCCGAAGATCAAAGCCCGTCTCCAGGCGCAAGATAAAGCCTACAACTTCATCAAAAAGGCTGGAAAGTTCGATGATGCCAAGCTCAAAGGCATTATGCTGAACGGTATTTTGGAAACAACTGGCAAAACCCCCAAGCAAATCGCTGAAGAAGGGGGTGCCCCACAGGTAGGTGCCCTTCCTGCCATTGTGGGAGTAGTAATCAAGGCCATTGGCTTTGTGGTGGAAGTGATACAGAAGATTGCCGGTCTTTTCAAAAAAGGCAGCAACGAGGCTGGTCAAATTGACCAAACAACAATGTCTGATCCCTCTCTTTTCGAGGAGGAAGCAAGATTGCAACGCGCCTCTGGTGCATCGCCAACAGGGGAAGGCGGAGGTGGTTTTAACCCGCTATTACTGGCCGCCGCTGCGCTGCCAGCAATATTCTTGCTGAAATAAATGGCCTGCCACGGTGGTGGCCTATTCATAACCCCAAAAATGTCAAATCAATGGCAAGTACTCAAAGCCCTCTGATGAGGAAATACAATGCACTTCGAGCCGCAAAGCGTCTCAACTGTGCTGGTAAGAAAACGCAAGAAGACGTAAAAAAGGCTGCCAGTGCCTACGTCACTGCTGCGGTAAAGAAAGGACAAACCAAGGCTGAGGCCGAGAAAAAAGCTCGTGCGGTAATGCGTGCTGGCTGTAAGATGTCCAGTGTGGTATCTGGCACGCGTAAGCGTAAAACCACTACCACGACTAAACGCAAAACAACCGCCCTCCTCAAATAGGCTGGGTATTTCTTAACCCCAAAAAGCTACGATATGTGTAGTTGTAAAATTGGAAGTATGGCACGCAGAAAAACGTCTGTATCGCTCAGCCAGGAGGACATTCTCTTCGCTATAGGCGGCGCCCTGGGCGGTATGGCCCTTAATGGCGTATTGAACAAAGCGCTAGAATCTCAACCAGAGAACACGCGCAACACGATTGCAAAGGTGATCCCCGCCGCTAAGTTGGTGGGGGGTGGCTACCTCGCGATGAACAAAAAAACTGATCGCAAATTCCGCTTTCTCGGCATCGGCATGTCCGTGACGGGTGGCATAGAATTGGGCGCACAGTTTGCACCGGATTACTTTGGCATTGGCAGTGCGGCAGACGTGTTCGCCCTCACTGGCACAAACAATGATATTCTGGCTTTGCCTATCGTTCCCTCTGCTCCTTTGGAGCGGGAGTTTGATACCGTAATGGGTACCGGCTACAGCTTGGAATCTGACACGGCAGTACTGTAAGATTTGTGTAGTAAGCGGCTGACCCACAACCGTCATCATTCTTGTTCCAAAAAAATATTGTAGTAATGGCAATTGGAAAAAATTTTGCGATGAAAGTCGCTGCGCAAGCTGCCCAAAAAATGGGGCTTAACGCACAAGAGGCACGCCCTCATCAACTTCATTTGTGGTTCCCACTTTCTCCAAATGAGAACCAGTACCGGATTCCTCTTAAGGACGAAGATCAGCGCCGCATCGCCCCCCAAGTAGGGCGTGGCCTCTTGGATCGTGATGGTTTCATCGCTATCAGCATATTTATGCGCTCTTCTTTTATTGTATCTCCACCATCCTGTGGGTGACAATAAAAGACTTTAATAAGTTATTTCAATATAAGGAGATGGGCTTAATAAAAAGTGGTGTTTCATTCTATTTGAAATTTGCCGAAGTAGTCCTTAGAAAAATAACCTATCATCTGTTTTTCCTTGGCTTGCCAATACTTTTGCTCG
>DAINNZ010000149.1:0-9827 GCA_036735605.1 Lewinella sp.
AGTAGCACCGAAGGTAAATTCTGGGTTGAAAGACTATAATTCCGTTGGCTACTATTAGCCGTAGGGTTTTTGCTGGCCTCAAGCCTAGCCTACTGTTAGTTACATTTAGTATCAAAGTAATTAGTGCCGTGCTTTTTTTCCTATTTTGGAAAATAGGTAGTGGTGTGGCTAGCCGCTCTAGCTGCTAAGATGCAACTTGAAATTAATGCAGGGGCAAGAGCTACTGAAAGCGCAGTTGGGAGAACAGATAATTGCCTATCTTTAGGTCTCCTTATTTTATAGGGGCAATGAACAAAACGATTGGCCGCTGGGTTTGCCTTGCCAATGAATGAAATAAAGCAAGAACAGGAAGCCGTATTGGGTATCTTCGAGGCGATCCGCCAGCGTAAGCAGCGTGGGATAGAGGCGCTGTATGCTGCTTATGGGGGTGCTTTATATCAGCAAATCCTTCAGCTCGTGCCAGTAGCCGAGGAAGCCCAGGAAATCTTACAAGATGTTTTCCTTAAAGTATGGGAAAAGATCGACTCCTACGATCCTTCCGCTGGCCGGCCTTATACGTGGATGGCACGAATAGCCCGCAACCGAGCAATCGATCATCTTCGCTCCGCTGGGAAAAGGCGGGAAGCCAAAACTGATAGCCTAACGCCTATCGTATCTAATGATAACCGCTTAGCAGAGGTATTTCATACCGATCACATCGGCCTTGCCAAAGTGGTGAGCGCACTTGATACGGATCATCGGCTGATTATTGAATACCTTTATTTCAAAGACTATTCCCAATCAGAAGCCGCCGAGGCACTCAACATACCTTTAGGCACTATTAAAACTCGAAGCCGCCGAGCCTTGCAGCAACTTAGAACGATGTTAGGAACCGAACTACTCACTTTTTGCTTGGCCTACCTACTCGCTAGCCTTTATTGTCTTGCGGTGGTACAAAACATCGTACACGTATGAACGATATCAAAGCATACATAGATTCCGGTATCCTAGAGCTGTATGTACTAGGTAAACTAACGGAAGCAGAACAGCAGGAAGTTCGATCGCTAGCCGCCTTACATCCTGCGATTCAACTAGAAATTGATGCGATCGAAGAAAGCCTAGAAGCCTTTGCGCTCGCTGCTGCTGTGCCGCCGCCACCGGCTGTTTTACCGGCTATTCTTAGTCGATTAGAACCGCCAGCCGTAGGCGATTCAGCAGCACCTACTTCGGTTCAACAAGCACCGGCCTTCGCCTCTAACGGGGCAACTTTCTGGCGTTTTTTAAGCCTCGTGGCTGCCGGCCTTTTGGCCTTCTTGAGCTATCAATTCTTCGAGCAGCAACAAAAAACAGCGAATTTGCAAACAGCACTAACCGCATTACAACAAGCTTGTGATGCCAAAGAGGAGCAGCAAGCCTTACTAGCGCAGCAGTTAGCGATTTTCCGCAACCCCGCTTACCAAGTGGTTCAGTTGAAGGGTACGGAAATAGCTCCAGCGGCTTTTGCTACGATCTTGTTCAATCAGCAAGACCAAAAAGCCTTCTTGCAGGGAACATTACCGCCGCCGCCGTCAGGTAAACAATACCAATTGTGGGTCTTAATTGGTGGGCAGCCTACAGATATGGGCGTGCTGGCTCTTCAAATGAATCACGATAGCCTCACGGAAGTGCCTTTTATCGAAGGGGCAGAGGCTTTTGCGATCACATTGGAGGACTTAGGTGGCCACCCAAGCCCCGATCTAACACAACTGTTTGTGATAGGCACTATGAGCTAAGCGTAAACATAGCTGGAGGGTGGGCATGCAGCCAATGCGTGCTTCTAATCGCTCTTTGAGCGGAGGTGCCTTCCAATCTTGGATGCTAGGGTACCGTTGCGCTACTAAGCAGACTTTTGCCCCTGCGAGCGAAGCGACAGCCATCAGGGAGATAGTAAGTTGTTGCGGCTTGCGCTGCTCATTTCTAAAACCAGTCTTAAGTTTAAACAAAGCATGACACAATACGATTTTACGCACAAGAGCGTCTTAATTACAGGTGCTAGCCGAGGGGTTGGCCGTGCTACTGCGCTTGCTTTTGCGAAGGCGGGAGCCAGCGTAGCGGTACATTTTCATCAAGAGGTGGCTTTGGCTACGAGCTTGGTGGAGGAGCTAGCAGGCGAGGGGCATTTTCATCTCCAAGCGGATGCTGCTGACTCGAGGGCAATGGCCAATATGGTGACACAGGCCAGCGAGGCATTTGGGGGCAAACTAGACATCCTGGTCAATAATGCAGGTATTTTTTTACCACACGACCTTAACAGCTTAGCCTTCGAGGAATGGATGGCCGCCTTTGAGCGCACAATTGCTGTTAATTTAGTAGCTGCGGCTGCCACGGCCTACCAAGCGGCTCATTATATGCGCCCACAGGGCAGCGGCAGTATTATCAATGTAGGTAGCCGCGGTGCTTTTAGAGGCGAAGAGGGCCAACCGGGTTATGGAGCTGCTAAAGCAGGCTTGCATGCGCTTTCGCAGTCGCTGGCACGTGCGCTTGGTGGCCATGGCATTACCGTTCATGCCTTAGCACCTGGCTTCATCGAAACAGCGATGGCTAGGCCACACCTCCAAGGTGCTGCCGGAGATGCGGTGCGCGCCCAAAGCCCCCTCAATCGCGTTGCTACTGTTGCAGAAATTGCTGATGCCATCCTGTTTTTAGCCAGTGAAAACGCGCGTTGGACCACGGGTTGCGTCTTAGATATTAATGGTGCTTCTTATTTACACTGATAGTGCTTACCTTCACGGCGTGAAGAAAAAAATGAAGACGCTCGACTTCGTGATGATAGGCAAATCTATTTTGTCTTCCCTCACTTACCCAGATGCAGATATGTATCGAGGGCTGGTAACAGAATTGGCTCAACTAGGCCACCGGACGGTCTTTTTAGAATGTGAGCGGGATCACCCGCTTTCTACCAGGGATATGCTCCGATCTCCTTATTGTGAAGTCTGGACTTATGCCGGCACGGATGATCTGCTGGATCATTACCGATCCGCTGTGCAGGCCGCCGATGTGGTTATGCTCGGTAGTGGTGTAGCAGATTGCAGTAGAATTGCCCAATGGATTGGCCAAGAAGCACAAGGACTGAAAATATTTTATGATACGGACTTAGCCTACAGTTTGCATAATTTGGCGGCCAATGGCGATGCTTCGGACTGTCTCAATACAAGTGTTGTTTCCCTTTTTGATCTCTATTTAAGCACTACGGGCGGAAAGGCACTCAATCGGATCGTGGAGCAATATGGTTGCCGCTGTGCCAAGCCACTCTATGAAAGCATCGACCCTTACTTTTATTATCGCACCGATGTGCTTAAGTCGTATGATCTAGGCTTTATTGGAAGTTATAAGCCCGAGCGGCAGGCAGCCATAGAGCAGCTACTATTAGAGCCAGCTAACCTGACGCCTAACCGGAAATTTGTACTAGCCGGAGCGGATTACCCCCCCAGCACCGATTGGCCGGCTAACGTCGTACATATCGACTACTTACCAGAAGCCAATATGGTGGACTTTTACAACCGCCTGCAAGCCACATTGGTTATTGCTCGCCAAGACCGCCAAGCAATGGGTTTCACCCCCTCCAGAAGGTTGCTAGCTGCTGCCGCTTGTGGGGTTCCTATCTTAGCCGACGATTGGGAAGGCTTAAGAAGCTTCTTCGAGCCCCAGCGGGAAATCTTCATTGTGGAAGACACCCAATCTATTTTGGAGGTAATGTATCAAACCGACGAACGCGAAAAAAGAAGAGTAGGCGAGCTAGCTAGAGAACGGGTATTAGCCGAACACACCACTGCTATAAGAACAAGAACCCTCTTACACTATTGGGAAGAGATGGCAGACTGAAAATATTCGCTATCTTTGCCCCATCAGTAGAGCTTTAGGCAGCATATTATGAAAACTACGAGCCCAGAATGGAGTAAGCAACGGCGCCCCAATTACCTCTATACGGTAGTGAGCGTGGCACTCGTATTGTTGCTACTGGGTCTTTTCGGGCTGTGGTTGTTACAAGCAGCGCATTTGAGCAAGACACTCAAAGAAAATATCGACATCCTCGTAGAGCTCAGGGAAGATACCGATCAGCTCTCGCGTGAAAATCTAGCTGCTAGGCTAGGAGCCAAAGCCTTCGTTCGGCCTGCTAGCGTCCGTTTTAGAAGTAAAGAACAAGCCTTGGAAGAGATGGGCGATGAGGTCAACCATGACTTAGTAGCACTTGATCTGCCGAATCCCTTCCGAGATATGCTCATCTTCAACGTCACGGAAGCCTATATGCAAACCGATAGTTTAGCACGGATCTCGGAGCAGCTACAAGTGGAAGCCCCCGTCTTAGCGGTTTTTTACCAAGAGCAGTTCGTAGATCGGATCGTGGCAAATGCCAAAAGGCTCGCCTATGTCTTCCTAGTGATTGCGGCTCTATTAGTGTTAATAGCAGTGGTATTGATCCATAATACCGTTCGGCTTTCGTTATATGCCAATCGGTTCTTAATCAAAAACCAACAATTAGTTGGTGCCGACTGGGGGTTCATTTCTAAGCCCTATCTTCGCCGAGCCTTTTGGCAGGGTTTATTAAGCGGACTCCTAGCGGTGGTTGCTATGCTAGGTATCCAGCGTTGGTTGCAACAACAAGCACCCGACCTAAGATTGTTAGAGCAAACTACTTGGCTGTTGGGTTTATATGCCGCTATTATAAGTCTCGGCATCTTAATTACCTGGCTGAGTAACTACACCGTTGTTAGAAAATATCTACGCATGCGCGTGGATGATTTATATTGATAAAAGGGTGGTTGGCTTTCACCAAAAGCTAACCTAAACATTAAACTATGAGTAAAAGCAGAGCAGAAAAGCAGCAATCTAAACGGCCAGCCGCCACCCCTGTGGTAAGTGCTGCGAATGAAAAAGCAAGTACTTTCAAGCCTTCCACAGCTGATCGGCCACTCACTTTTTCCTCTCAAACCATCCTCTGGATCGCAGGCGGCTTCGCTTTGATGCTAGTCGGGATGTTACTAATGACAGGCGGGCAGATGCCAAGCCCAGAGGTGTGGGACGAAGATATCATCTACTCTTTTCGTCGCCTTACGCTCTCCCCTATAGTGATCTTGACGGGTATTGGGGTGGTTATCTATGCTATTTTTAAGAAATAGCTAAGCCTACTTTCCAACTAAAATACAGCGCGTGGAAATTTTAAAGGCTCTAGTTTTGGGCATTGTGCAGGGGCTCACGGAGTTCCTGCCTGTTAGTAGTAGCGGGCACTTAGAGTTAACGAAGTGGCTACTCAACGACGAAAGCGTGGCTAAAGAAAGTTTATTGATGACCGTTGTGGTGCACGCCGCCACTGCGCTAGCCACTCTCTTCGTGTTTCGCAAAGAGGTAGGAGAGATACTAAAGGATCTTTTTCGTTTCCGCTGGAATGAAGGCAGCCGTTTTAGTGCTTGGATCGTGCTTTCTATGCTGCCTGCTGCCATGGTGGGGCTATTTTTTGATGAGGTGCTAGATGCGCTTTTTAATCGGCAAATTGTGTTAGTGGCTTGTATGCTGCTGCTTACGGCCGCTTTGCTTTGGCTCGCTGATCGGGCAAAAACTACTAAAAAAGGCCTAGGACCTAAGGAGGCAATTATAATTGGTTTCGCGCAAGCAGTAGCCATCTTACCCGGCATCAGCCGCAGCGGAGCGACGATTGCCACAAGTGTACTGCTCGGGGTGGATCGGGAAAAAGCCGCTCGTTTTAGCTTTCTCATGGTCGTACCACTTATACTGGGCAAGATGGCAAAAGATATGCTAGATGGCGATTTTCTAGCTAGCGAGCAGCCGCTTGCACTACTTGTAGCCTTTGCAGCTGCCTTTTTTACCGGTGTTTTAGCCTGTGTTTGGATGATTCGGCTCGTAAAAGATGCAAAATTGCGTTACTTTTCTTACTATTGCATCGCAATCGCTTGTATTGCTCTATGCTTGTATGCCCTAGGCTTCCATGCCTAGTGGTTTTCTTAAGTTAAAAAACAGTATGATCCCTCCCTCACAACCGCCCTTCGATTTTTCGGAGGGCTGTCTATTACTCGTCGATAAACCAATTGGGTGGACGAGCTTCGACGTAGTGAACAAACTACGCTATTCAATTCGTAAACTTTACGGAAAGAAAAAATTCAAGGTCGGCCACGCCGGCACCCTTGATCCTATGGCTACTGGCCTGCTCGTGATTTGCACCGGTAAATGGACGAAGCGCCTGGAAGAACTTCAAGGGCTTACCAAGTCTTATACGGGCACCATCCAACTAGGTGCTACCACGCCTAGCTACGATGCAGAAACGGAGCCCGATGAGTTCTTCCCCACCGAACATATCACCGCCGAGCAACTACAAGCCGCTGTCCTACAACTCACAGGGGATATTCAGCAGATACCTCCTATGTTCTCGGCTATTAAAGTGGACGGGCAACCGCTCTACAAAAAAGCCCGCAAAGGGGAAACCATCGAAATAAAGCCCCGCCCCGTACACATTAGCCGATTCAGTATCACGCGTTTTGAGCTGCCCTTTTTGGATTTCGAGGTGGACTGTTCGAAGGGGACTTACATCCGCTCCTTGGCTTACGATCTAGGGCAGCTGCTAGACAGCGGAGGCCACCTCACTGCTCTATGCCGCACCAAAGTAGGCGATTACGACCTAGCCGAAGCCTGGCAGGTCGAAGACCTGAAGGCCACGATCGCCAATATGCAGGAAAGGCAGCAACCGTAGGGGGGGGCTCAAAAAGCCTTTCCCGTTAGTTCAATACGTTCCTTCGTATCGAGCTGTAACTCGGTAGCTACTAGTGCTGCCGTAGGGCGCAGCGTGAATAAGTAGGCCGCTAGCGCTAAAGCTACCAAAACTAAGGTCGGCAGCCCCGTAAGTAGATAGCCCACCACGGCAAAAAGTGCCACGCCCTCGACGGCCGCCCAGCGGATAATACTGGCACTGCGATAGTGGTTCAGCTTGTCAGAAAGCGGCATGTCAGTCGCTAGCTGTTTCAACAGGCCATTGGCCACAGAACGGCTGGCGAAGATGCTAATAATTGCCAAGCCAGGTATCAGGTAGCGGAATATATTGCCTAACTCCGCTTGTTCCTCGCCTGGTGGCAGTAGAACAAAGTGGATCACTACGATAAAGGTCATCAAACCGAGTAGCAGCCCAAGATGAATAATTTTCATATTCCTAAAAAAGGTCTCGTATTGTGGTGATATAGCCATAATAAAGCAGTTTTTACAATTGAAAGGGTGGTTGTTGGCTGTCGCTTCGCTCGCAGGGGCAAGACTCACTACTTGCGCAAAGGTGGTTGAGCGCCTTGCGCTACAAGTCTTGCGCTACAAGTCTTGCGCTACAAGTCTTGCGCTATAAAGCTACCCTTGCCCCAGCACGAAGTGCAATAGACTTAAATCGGAATAGTTTAGGCATCTCTAATGTAGTATATTTAGCACAATTATACAACTTATTCTTACAACCAGAGCTTATGTTAGTACATTTTTGGTCTTCTCCGCGCAATATTTCCACGGCGCTGATGTACAGTTTCGCGCAGCGTAGCGACACCAAAGTGGTGGATGAGCCACTCTATGCCCACTATCTTTTACAGCAGCCCACCACGGCGGCTCACCCTGGGCGGGAAGCGATCATGGCTAGCCAGCAGACCGACGTTGTGGCCTTAGTGAAAGGCTTATTTAATGCGGCGGAGCAGTATCCAATCTTACTTTGCAAGCAAATGACTCACCATCTAATTCCTTGGGAGGCGGAGGTGCTTGCTCCGCATTGGCAGCAGTTGCTGGGTTTGGTAGCCAATGAAGCGGAGCTGTCTATTAAAAATATCTTATTGATTCGCGATCCTCGGGCCATATTGGCTTCCTATACGAAGGTAGTGCAAGCGGTGAGTGTGGAAGATGTGGGTATCGTGCAGCAATATCAGCTCTACGAGCGGCTTCAAGCAGCTGGGCAGCTAACGGCGGTGGTGGATAGCAAGCGGCTACTACTAGCACCAGCGCAGTCGCTGCGATTGCTTTGCGAGCAGATCGGTATTCCTTTTGAGGAGGCCATGTTAAAGTGGTCGCCGGGTCCGAGACCCGAGGATGGGGTTTGGGCGCCCTATTGGTATGAAAACGTGCATAAAAGCAGTGGTTTTCAGCCATTTCAGGAGAAAAATACACCGCTACCACCTCATTTAGCCGTTTTAGCGGAGCAGTTGCAACCTTACTACGATAGGCTCTTGGCGGCAGCACTTAGGTAAGCTAGGGCCGGGAGCGCAGTAAGGTTTTCTCTTTGCCTGGAGCCAACTATTGCGCGTTTAGGATGTTGACTAAATAGTTTTTTGCCCACCGCCAGCCACCACCTGTGATATGATACAGCTAATTGAATGCCCAAGGGATGCCATGCAGGGCATTAAGCCCTTCATCCCAACCGAACGCAAAGTTGCCTACTTACAAAGCCTCTTGGCTTGCCAATTTGATACGCTCGATTTTGGCAGTTTTGTGAGCCCTAAAGCTATTCCGCAAATGCAGGATACAGCAGCGGTATTGGCCCGATTAGACCTTAGCCAAACCAACACCAAGTTGCTAGCGATTGTGGCGAATAGCCGCGGTGCAGAGAGCGCATTGGAGCACCCAGAAATCGATTATTTAGGTTATCCTTTCAGTGTTAGTGAAACCTTTCAACTGCGTAATACAAATGCTACTTTAGCAGAGAGCTGTGAGCGGGTTGCTAGGATTCAAGAGCTGGTGACTGCTAAGGGAAAAGAACTAGTCTTATATCTCAGTATGGGCTTTGGCAACCCTTACGGCGATCCTTGGAACGTAGAGGTGGTGGAGCAATGGGTGAGCCGCCTTGCGGCCTGGGGCATCCGTATTTTTCAGCTGTCTGATACCATTGGCGTGGGAAGCCCTGAGAATATTGCTTATCTATTTGGCAATCTGATTCCGCGCTACCCAGCACTGGTTTTTGGGGCGCATTTACACACCACACCCTCCACTTGGCGGCCGAAGGTGGCTGCTGCGGCGGAGGCAGGTTGCCAGCGTTTTGATGGAGCACTTAAAGGCTACGGTGGTTGCCCAATGGCCAAAGATGTGCTGACGGGTAACATGCCTACTGAAAACCTCATCGACTATTTCGGTGCCGCCGCTTGTGGAGTGGAGGCCGCCGCGCTTGAGCAGTCGCTCGCTATGGTCTTGGATGTCTTCCATCCACCATTGGATGCTAAGGAAGGCTAGGCCTGGTCTTTCTTTCGTTGTAAACGAATATTGCCGGGGATGCAAGGCCCACTAGTGGCCGTGCCCCACCAGGGGCCGCTTAGTAGCAGCAGCCCCTTAGGGCCGTAGTCTAACCGGAGGTGGTAGCCCTTCGCACACCATTCTAAAAATTCGGGCTTCTGGGAAACAATTAACTCCCCCTCTTGGAACAACCAAGTGCCGTTGGCTTGTTTCGTTCCTATCACGCTAAACTCTGCTTGCACTTCTTTTACGCCCACTTTTGCGCGGCCGATTACTCGTTTGCCCTTCTGCTCTAGGTGTAAAAAAAAGTCGTACTGTTCCGCATACCCACCCTGGTTTTGGCTGAGGGTACCCTTCCAAACGCCACTGATATCGGCATCTGCAAACAAAAATTGAGCAAATAGAGTAGGTGATGAGATGCACCAAAATACTAAGCAAAGTGCTAAGCCATACTGTTTCATGCTGGGGTGTATTCGTAATGAAATAGCTTTCAATAGCTTCTAAGTACGCGGGCGCCTATTTAATGCAAATTTCAGTCTGGTAGATTTTGCTTTCAGCCGAGGCGAAAAACGTAGGCTTAGTGGTGCTAAGACGAGGCTTTTTAACGCTGGCTGGGAGCA
>DAINNZ010000150.1:0-9778 GCA_036735605.1 Lewinella sp.
GTGGCGACACCGTGGCCGCAATGGCATTGGTAGCGTAAATCATCCCCACCTCACGGCCGCTAAAATGCAAGCCTTTTAGCAAATAGGTGCCTAGCGTAATCAGCCAAGTGCCCCACACGAAGAATTGGAAAAAAAGCAAAATGCTCAAGCGAAGATGCAGGTAAGGAGGCGAGGCTTTTTCCGTCATCAGTCATTGCTAAACAGCCATTTGCCCATTTCCTTGAGCGTACCTTTTTTGCCATAGCTGAGAATACCCACGCGATAAATCCGCCCGGCAATCCAGACCATAAACACACAGAATGCCAGCATTAGCACGATGCTCAAACCGATCTGCCACCAAGGCGGATCAAAAGGCAAACGCGCCGGCATCACAATCGGGGAAAAGAGCGGGAATAAAGATGACCATACCGCCATGCTGGAGTTGGGCGCCTCTAAGGCCGCTATCATAATATAAAAGGCCAAAATCACTGGAATGGTGATCGGGATCGTCAGGCTCTGCCCCTCGCCCAAATCATCGCCCATCGCAGAGCCTACGGCCGCAAACATCGCAGCATAAATGAAGTAGCCGCCTAAGAAATAAAGCAAAAAGGCCGGCAAAATCAAGCCCCAATTCATCGTACCAATGCCCGCTATCACCTTCTCCACCGTCTCTTGTATGGCCGCCGGATCGACCTCCGGATTTTGCGGCATATTGCTCGTCGCATTAGGATCGAAGCCAAAAAATAATGCCGTTAAAAAAAGTAAACCGGGTATTAAAATAGCCCAAGCTAGCACCTGCGTCAGCCCCACAGCACCCACTCCAACGATTTTACCCAACATCAGTGTAAAAGGCTTCACGGAGCTAGTAATCACCTCCACGATGCGGTTGGTCTTTTCTTCCATCACCGAGCGCATAACCATCATACCATACACGAAGACCGTAATGTACATGATAAAGCCCATCGCTGTGCCAATAACCGCACCAATTTCGGTAGCAAAACTCATGTCCTCTTCCTGGCTGCCATCTGCGCCAAGACCTAGGCTTTTACTCTTAATGCTAACTTCCGTTTCCAAGGCTTTGAGCTGTTTTTCATCCAAAGCTAGCGTGGTGATCTTATATTTTCGCATTGCCTTCTCAATACGCCTACTAATGGCCGTTTCTAAGCTCAAAGTGAGCTTTTGGTCGGAGTAGTAGGTGGCCGCAAAATTAGTTCGCAGCGGATCGGCCACAGCAGGCACCACCAAAACGCCGGTGTAGCCATTTTCTTCCTCGCCTACCGAAGTTTTGAGGCTTTCCAGCGGCTCCTGGGTGAGCTTGAAGTAGATGCCTTTATCGTCGGCCAAGGCACCTTCAAACAAACCGCCTTCATCCACTACTGCAATGCGCTGCACCTCATCATTTTCATAGGAAAAGATAAACTGCACCACCACAAAAAACAAGGCTAAACCCAGCGGCGTAAGCAGGGTAGCTAAAATAAAGGCTTTACGCCTTACCCGAGTGATATATTCTCTCTTTATAACAAGCCAAAGGTTTTGCATGGGCTGATTTTTACTAATTTTATTGACTTCCGCTTTGCTCGTCCTAATGCGGGCACGCTGTGCAGGGGCAAGGGCGGTTTCGTAGCGCAAAGGTATCTAAAAGGACCTTACTCCTTCGTTTGCGCAAAATAGGTTTCTGGATCCATCCCCACTTGGCGAATAAAAACTTCGTTTAAGGAAGGTAGAATTTCTTGGAAAGATTGAATACGGATGCCCTGCTGTAGTAAGTAGCGCAGCAACTCGTTACTATCTTGCCCTTCCTGCAATTGGAAGGTGATTTGCTGGTTTTTCACGGTGCTGAAAGGGTAAACCTCGCCCAAGCCGATCGGTAAATCGCCTTCATAAACTAGCTCGTATTTATGTTGGCGGAAGGTATGGCGGATGTCTTTTACCTTACCATCTAACACCTTTTGACCTTGGTTCATCAACACGATGTATTCGCAGAGTTCCTCCACTTGTTCCATGCGATGGGTGCTGAAAATGATGCCCGTGCCCTCGCTATGAAGCCGAAGGATTTCCTTGCGCATACGCCCAGCGTTGACGGGATCTAGGCCACTGAAAGGCTCGTCTAAAATCAGCAATTTAGGCTCGTGCAGTACCGTAGCGATGAACTGTACTTGTTGCTGCATTCCTTTGCTGAGCTCTTCGACTTCTTTATTCCAGTAGTCGCCTAACATGAATTTATCGAGCCATTCTTTAGCTTTAGATTCGGCTGCTTTTTTGCTCATCCCTTTGAGCTGGGCGAGGTAGAGAAGCTGCTCGCCGACGTACATTTTCTTGTACAAGCCGCGCTCTTCGGGCAGGTAGCCAATCTGTGTAGGATGGTAATGATCCAAAGGAGCCCCCTCGAAGTAAATTTGCCCACTATCTGGCCGCGTAATGGTAGTAATCATGCGGATCAAGCTAGTTTTCCCTGCCCCGTTAGGGCCTAGCAGACCGAGGATAGCATCTGGCGGCATCACAAAGCTGACATCGTTCACGGCTATTTTTTCCCCGTAGGCTTTACGAACCCGATCTATTTGTAAAATGGGACTATTCCCGCTAACAATTCCCATAAGTTTTCTATATTGTGGGGTAAAGATACGTTGCGAACTTATTTTGAAGGCATCTATTCGATAAATAAGGCAGCGGCTTAGACGAAAGGCGGGTATTTTGGCCAAGCGAGGAAGCCATTCAAGTTGTAGGTTGTGCCACTTGCTCCCCTAGTCTTGCGCTACAAAGAAAACCCTTGCCCCTGCATTTATGCCCGGCTGGGCGAGCGCAACAAGTCCGTATTTTAGACAAGGCGAGCGAAGCGATAGCCAAAAAGGGAAAAAAACCGACTTAGAAAGGAAGAAAATGAAAAAACCGAGCATTGTTATTGCGGGTGCCACTGGCTTTGTAGGCAGTTGGTTTATTGAGCAGTATCAGGAAGACTTTGAGATCATTGGCTTGAGCCGGGCTGCTTTTGCGCCAGATCCCCGACCGAATGTGCGCTGGCGTAAAGTGGAAATGTATTCTCTTTCGGATATGATTCGCGCCACGGCGGGTGCTGACTACGCCTTGTATTTAGTACATTCGATGAGCCCTTCTACGCGGCTGCATCAGGGTAGTTTTGAAGATACGGATTTATTGCTGGCGGATAATTTTGCTCGGGCGGCGAAGATCAATGGTATTCAGCAAATTGTTTTTTTGGGGGGTATTTTACCGCAGCATACCCAGACCTACTCTAGGCATTTGCGGAGCCGGTTGGAAGTGGAGCAGACGCTAGGCAGCACCGGCGTGCCCACCACGGCACTACGAGCGGGCATTGTGGTGGGGCCCGGCAGCTCCTCTTTTATGATGATTAAACGCCTAGTCAGGCGGCTGCCGATGCTGGTTTGTCCGTCGTGGACGATGACGCAAACCCAGCCGGTGGCTTTGCGGGATGCCTTAGAGATCATCCACTATTGCCTAGGCAATGAGGGTGCCTACAACAGAGCCATTGACATTGCTGGCCCTGAGGTGACGAGCTATATGGAGATGCTGCGCGTAACGGCCAAGAAGATGGGGCTGCGGCGGATCATACAGCCGCTACCCTACCTACCCGTAGGCTTTTCAAAATTATGGGTGAGTCTAATTACGGAAACGAGCCAATCGCTGGTAGGGCCCCTAGTAGAAAGCCTAGAGCATCCGATGGTAGCTTCCGATAGCGACGTACTGCGCGCCTTTCCCGATCGATTGAGCTATCCGGCGGCAGCGGCTCTTGCCTTAGCACAAGAAGGGCAGCGGCCCCAAATGCCCAAGCGATTAGCAGAAGAAAAAGAACGCAACACCGTTCGCAGCGTGCAACGGCTTCCCAACCCTAGTAAGCGCAAAGCGCCTTTAGTGGCGAGGATGTATCAATCGTGGTTGCCCAAGTTTTTCAGCTCGCTCATCCGCGTGAAAGCGGAGAAAGACTTAGCTACTTTTCAGCTCTTCGGCTGGCCGCTGCTAACGCTGCAATTTATAGAAGACCGCAGCGACGAGCGGCGGCAGCTCTTTTACGTAGTAGATGGCCTGCTAGTAAAGCGAAAAGACTATGGCTGGCTGGAGTTCAGGAATGTGCTAGACGATAGCTGTGTTATTTCAGCGATTCACGAGTTTGTGCCAGCACTACCTTGGTACATCTATGTATTCACGCAAGCGCGGATGCACGAGCTGGTGATGCGAAACTTCGGAAAGGTATTAGCGCGAAAGCTACCCAAAACCTCCTTGTACTAAGCTAGGGTGGGAAATATGGAGGGTATTTTTTGTTACCCTTAGCGAGGGCTAATCCGTTGGTTGCGCTGGGCACTAATGACGTCTCGGTCTTGGCGAAGCAGCTCGAGTAGCTCCTCTGTTGGCATTTTATTCGGATCGGCTAGTAGCAAATAGTAGTGGCCATTGGGCGTAAGGCGTTCCTTGATGCTAGTATTTTGCTTACTATATTTCACGATCCATGCTGCTGGGTTCACCTCCGGATAGAGGTGAACGAGTAGCTCCTCTTGTTTTAGTTCAATAGGTTGGCCGAAGAAAGTTTCGCCTGTTCGGACGGTATCGACATACTGCCGAAAGCCACCTGCGGCCGTTAGGCTAGCCATCCGATCCGCTAGGGACTTAAGTTCCTGCGGGGCTTCCTCTTTGAAGGAAGAGCGGTAGGTCTTTTGCTGTTTTATATCCACGAAAGTGAGGGTACGAATAGAAGCATCCGGCACATTACTTGGGAAGCTTAGGGGAAAACGGCTCAGGTCTGCGGCAGTAAAACTATCGATCAAGGCAGCCACTTCTGCACGGCCTAGCAGCTTATACCAAGTGCCGGGCATATCCGTAAAGCGCTCCCCCTCGTAGAGTAGCATACCGTTTTGGTAGAGGCTCAGAGTATAAACGGGGCAGCGGCCGAAGCAAGGGCCTTGGTAAAAGCTAGCGCGCAGCTGGTAGGCATCTACATGCTTGGGGCTCGGCATTAAAAGAGCGCAGCCACTCAGTAGCAGCAACAGTAGTAGGGAAAGGAAAAGCGGAAAAATTTTCACAAAGCAGCATTTGGGAATATAAAAGCCTTTAGGCAAGTCACTGCGAGGGTCTGCGCCCTAGGGCAGTGTGATTAACAGTTCAGTGCGGCGGTTGTTTGCTTGGTCGGCCGCTGTTGCGTTGCTAGCAATCGGAGCATAGTACCCCTTGCTACCGGCTAGGAGTCGCTGTGGCCGGACGCCGTGGCTAATCAAATTCTGGGTAACGGCAATGGCTCGATCGGTACCTAATTCGAAGGCAGCTACGGCATCTTTGGAAGCGTCGCTGTGCCCTACCACTTCGATTGTAGCCTCTGGATAGGCTTGTAGTACTAGTGCGATGCGCTGAAGGAGATTTCTGCCCTCCATACTCAATGAAAAGCCATTGGTAAAGAGGCTGCCTTCGGAAAGGCTTAGCAGTACTTCCCCATCCTCAGTGGGAGCTACTTTGACGGCATCGCGGGGGTAGGACAGTAATGTTTGAGAAAGATCGTTCTGCAAGCGGTTGTTTTTCAGTGCTTGCTGCTGAGCCATGGTCAGCGATTTAGCTTGGGTATCGTAAGCCACAGGGCTAGCCATGTTACCATAGACAAGGGGTGCTTGGGCGTCGATACTTGCCCCCACTTGCGCTAATTGCTGTTCGCGCGCTTGCAGCTCAATTTCTTTTTGCCGCAGGGCTGCTTCTTGGGCACTCACCTGAGCTACGCGATCGGCTAAGTTCTGTTGTAGGTTGGTGATTTGGTCGCCACTATTCGTTAGCAACAACTGATTTTGCGAAAGTAGGTCATTGTAGCGAGCATTGAGGTCTTCAAAGCTGCGGTTCAGGCTCAAGTTCGTAGCCGTGAGGGCTTCCACTTGCTGGATGCGGCGGCGCAGTTCCATATCCGAGGAGCCCGTACTGTTGTAGGTACTCACCTCCTGTTTCGTTGCTAACGAATCAGCTAGCTGGGCTTGGTTTCGGTAATAGTTTAGTTCGGTCACCGTAGCATTGTACTGGTTCTGAGGCACGCAGGCACTCAATGCTAGCAGCAAAGCCAGCAAGAAAAAGGAGGCAGCAAGAGACTTCATCATAGGTTGGTTTTGTTATCTAGGGGGTAAAAGTAGGGAAATTTATTGGAAGGGTGCGGGTAAAATGTTCCTTGCCTCTGCTGCAGCCCCTACGACAGAGTTCGGTGTATTCACGGCCAAGCACATTATGTCAACTTCCTATTAAGTACTCGGACAAAATTAATTACACCTTTTCACTCGGCATCTTTTGCTCCCAGCCAGCGTTAAAAAGCCTCGTCTTAGCACCACTAAGCCTACGTTTTGCTACGCGGCTAGTTCGCTACGCGGCTGCCTTCGGCGGTCGTGCTTGCCTCGGCTAAAAGGAAAATCTACCAGATTGAAATTTGCATTAAATAGGTCCGAGTACTTAGATGTTAGGCAATTAGACTTAGCACAGAAAATTGCGCAAGCTCGGATCCGGCCATCTTAGAGACCGCAGCCCTCCACCAAGATCGGCTTGCCCTGCTACGTAGCCAACAGCCCGCTAGCTGAGCCTCTATCGCCCCTAACGATACACAAAGCGCTGGCTTAGTTGCCGCCCATCCCTAAGCTGTACGAGACAGACGTAGAAGCCGGGGGCTTGGTTGAGGTTGCTGAGCGAAAAACAAACGGTGCTGCCGTTGTTTTGCATTGAAAAGTTCAAGTCTCCAAAAGCTAGCACAATTTCCTCACCTGGAGCTAGGGATAAAGTGTTATAACGCTGCCTTTCAACGAAATTATGCGCACAAAAAAAGATAGGCCCTGTAGATTCCAAGGACATAACGCTATTGATATAGAGGCTATGAAGCGTATCTGGGCCCCAATTCTTAATCGTCACCCGGGCATCAGAAACATAGACGCTTGTTGTGCAAATGCCTGAGGCGATCTCAAAAGTTTCTTGTTCGATGGCAGTGGTGCTAACCGCTAAGATTTCTACCCGCTGACTGGGTTCATACAGGAGGTTTTGGCCTTTTGGTAAGCTGACCACAACGGCCTCTTTTTCATTCCGCCAAGGCTCGCTAAATACATCAAAAAGACTACCGGTGATGCTCCCCCCCAGTGTATAAACGCCGTTTTGATAGCTCACTGCTTGTATTGCTATGTCCGCTAAACTTGTGAAAACTGTCGTACCTTCCAGCAGCATTGTTGTATCGTTGGCGGCATAAAGGTAGTAGGTGTGGGTAGCGGGGTCGTGGCGCAGCAGATGAAAAGAGCCAGCTGCATGGAAGCTGCGTACATAAGTTCCCTGCAAATTATGGCTCACGGTGGCTAGCTGATAAAATCACGGTCATAGCGATAAAGTGTGCCAGCGGATTCAAAGTAAATATCGCCGTTTTCCTTGTTGGCGACCAAGGTATCAATGCTCCCGCTTATCTCCTCATCGAATGGCCAAAGTGTGCCGAGCGTGAGTTGATTTCCATTTGTCTGAACAAATCCGTACAGTAGCCCCCCTGAATCGCAGTTTTCGCCAAGCCATCGGCAATTCAAAGACAGTATAAAAAACTGCCCTGCTGTATTTATCTGAAAGCCTGTAATGCGGGTGTTGTTGGGTAAATCTCAGTCGGTTGCTGTGTAGTTACCATCATTTTCTAAAGTCACTAACCCATATTCATCATTAGAAAGCACCAAGTAGTTCTCCGGGTTGTATGGTGCAACAAAGTCATAATGCAATAAAAAAGGGTTGAATAAAATAGCTGCTGCATCATTCGTAAATTCACCATCAGTCTCTCGTATCTGATACCTCAGTCCCCAGCCGTAATCGCAATCTAGAAAATAACCTAAAAAATCGATCAGTCCTTCTGGCCGAAAAAAACACCCCTTAACTGTTCAGTCCCTCCTCCTCCAATAATCAGGGAGGGGATGGCCGTCCACAAAGTATCTTCCTCAGCAGACATATAGACTAGCTCAATAAAGCCGCCTAAAGGTGCATTATCACGTTGATATACTAGTAAACGGTTGCCATTGTAAGGATTGTCGTGTATATCCACCAGCGACATACCATAACTATCATGCACCGCCTCCACCACCGAAACCTGCGCAATCAGACTAAGCTGTGTGATAAAAAACAGTAAAATAAAGTTTAGGCGAAGGTTCATGGGTATTTGTTTTTGTGAAGTAAAAGCGCTTGCAATGTAAGACATTTTTTTAATTATTGCTCACGCAGGAGCAAAAATTATTATTTTGAGCAGTTGTCTGACAAGTGCAAACTACCCAAAAGGGTAGGAAATAGAAGAATAGATCGCTGCAACTTTGCAGCATATTCTTACACTAGCCATCTTCCAATTGCTATGAAATACTTCCTACCCATATTCTTTTTAGTTGTTGTTGGCGTATTGTCAGCACAGACACAAATAGTTGGCAGTGTGCTCGGCAGTGCTGGCCAGCGGGCAGAAAACACGGCATGGCAGCTCAATTTTACTCTAGGGGAAGCAGCGATATTCAGTAGCCAAAACAGCCAAAACTATTACGGACAGGGCTTTCAAACCATTCCTACCGATCGGCTCACTTCCCTACTGGAAAACGAGGAGGGCTTGGGCTTTGCAGTCACCCTATACCCCAACCCTAGCTATGGATTACTACAGGTAGCAACCGAGGCTGAAATCAGCCATTTTCGCTGGTTTTCTTCCGATGGTCGCCTCGCCGGCCAAGCCCTCAATAGGGCCAATCGGGTGGATTTAGGCAAAGCTGCAGCTGGTTTATACCTCATACAAGCACAAATAAACGGTCAGTACCACAGCCTAGGGCGCGTCATTCGCCTAGAAGGGCAGTAAGCGCGTGTCTAAGTAGATTTCACTCAAGGGCTAGACGAGAAAAGTCGGCTCTATTTTCTATTTCATATACCCATTTAAATATCTATTATGAATAGGTTCATCCCCCTGCTTTTGGGCATTTTGTTCTCCCTGAGTGGTTTGATTGCTCAAACAGCTACACCGGGTTTTATCAACTATCAAGCAGCTATTAAAAACACAGATGGCAGCCCGTTAGCCAATCAGGTCGTGCAGTTACAAATCGACTTCAACACCGCGAATGATGGCTATACTGTCAATCAGCAGGCGACTACCGACGCTTTTGGAATTCTCAATATCCAAGTCGGTAACGAACAGCTCAAAAATCTCGATTGGGCGAGCGGCCAAGCTACCATGTCGGTAACGATTACCCCACCAGACGGCAATACCCTGACTTTAATGGACATCCCCTTGGCTGCCGTTCCCTACGCTTTTTACGCTGAAAATAGTGGCAGCTCTTTACCGGGCCCTAGGGGGGAACGAGGGGAACAAGGCCCTCCAGGAGCACCTGGCTCTCAGGGAGAACAAGGCCCCGAAGGCCCTAGAGGAGAGCCCGGCGAGCAGGGCCCTGCTGGACAAGATGGCACGGGTATTCAAGTGTCTGGCTCCGTAGCCAACCCAAGCGATCTGCCTAGCCAGAATAATACCCCTGGCGATCTATATTTTGTGGAGTCGGAAGGGAATGCCTATGTGTGGGATGGTAGCAACTGGGTCAACATGGGCCAAATCCAAGGCCCCCAAGGCCCTCAAGGCCCTGCGGGCCCAGAAGGCCCTAGAGGGGAACAAGGCATCCAAGGCGCTCAAGGGCCACAAGGCAACCAAGGCGAGCGTGGCGAAGAAGGCCAGCAAGGGGAACAAGGCATCCAAGGTGCTCAAGGGCCACAGGGCGAACGTGGCGAGCAAGGTTTACAAGGCATCCAAGGTGCTCAAGGGCCACAGGGCGAACGTGGCGAGCAAGGTTTA
>DAINNZ010000151.1:0-9714 GCA_036735605.1 Lewinella sp.
ACAGGTACGGACTCGTTGCTCTCGCTCAGGCCCAGTACCCAGTACGGGTAGGCGGGCATACATGCAGGGGCAAGGGTTTACTAGTAGCGCAAGACTATTTGATAAAAGCTATCGAGGAAACCCAAAGTTATTTTGAAGGCCATATCAATAAGTTCTATCGGTATGCGAAAGCAGCGATCTGCAAACTTAGGTATTTTACTTGGTTAAGTCTTTGTTGAAATGATATAAGCTTTGAAATTACACAAGCTTTACAATTCAGCGGCTGCTTTTTTCTCCCAATAGCGCAGCAAGCCAGCCACGCTCATATAAGCGGGATTGGCTTTGCGATAGCTTTCAATTGCTTCATTTCCAAGCCCTGCCGCGCGAAGTTCTCCTTCCACCAATTCGGTAAAAAGGGGCACAATGGCTTCGGCAGGCGTTTTGTCGGCAGCGTAGGCTTTTATCCATGCTGCGTAGGCGATCAAGCGATCACTCAGGGCATCAAGGTGAGCCGCTGTGTCGTCGATCATGCCATAATGCGTGAGGTAAAAACGGCTGGCTTTTTCCATCCGTAGCTTTTGAATCGATTCCAGCCAGTCTTCTACTTGAATGTCGGGTGGTGGGCAAGGAGGCACCACAGGGCCCTCTTCAATCTTTACGCCACCCACGTCGCCAGTGAAAATACAATCATCGAGCCGCCAAGCAATATGGTGTATGGCGTGGCCCGGTGTGTGGATGGCTCGGAAGGAACGCCCATCAAAATCGAAGCTTGCCTTATCTTCCACGGCTACTAGTCGGCTCGGATCAATTGGATGCATCTCGCCCCAAAGGCGATCCATTTCAGTGCCATAAATCTGCCGGGCTGAATGGTAGAGCCGTTCCGGCGCGAGCAAATGCTTGTAGCCGCTAGGATGCACATAGACCGTGGCACCTTGCTGCGCAAACCACCAAGCGGCACCTGCATGATCGAAGTGGATATGGGTGAGCAAAACGGTATGAATATCGCTAGGTGCTAAACCCAAATGCGCTAAACCAGCCAATAGTGGCGCTAAAGTGGTATGTGGCCCACATTCTACCAGCACGGCTCCTCGATCGGTGGGAACCACAAAAGCAGCAATCGCCTCAGGCGTGTCCAAAAAACTAAGATCAATGGTGTGTATCATACGGTTGGGTATTTACAGCCGCTAAGATACATAATTATAGCGTATGCAGTAACTTTAGGAATAACGCTATTGAATCGACATTTCTTAAGTACTCGGACATATTTAATGCAACTTTTCAATCTGGTAGATTTTGCATTAATTTTATCCGAGTACTTAGCTTAGCTAAAACCAACAAAAATAACCGCAGTGGGGGAAGGGGAGGGCTTGCTGATTAGCTCCTAAGCAAGGCTAATATACGGCGGAGGAAGGAAGTTTCCTTTGCGCTACTTGATCGCCTAGTGTGCAATAATGCGTTGGACGAATTGTAGGAGGCGAGCCACGCCATCTACATGCTCAGCAACTTGCTGCGATTGATGCAGAAGATTGTTAGAAACAGCAGAGAACTCTTCATGGCTGTTTAGATGCAGGCTGAGATATAGTAGGCAAGCAAGGCTAAGACCTACAATTAAGAAACCGACTATTAAAACACGCTTTGATCGTTTCATAAGCCAAATATACAAGTCTTTTGTATAACAAATGCCAAAGAGAGTAGTTCATCGACAAAAGTTGATTTTTTAACGACGAATTGATCAAAGGCTAGTTGCCTTTTCGTTTATTTTACCAGCTTCCATAACGATAATTCGATGGGCGTACTGTCGCACAAGGGCTAAATCGTGGCTGATGAATAGAACTGAGCACTGTTGCTGCTTTGCGATCTTGCGGAGTAGTTCCATGATGCCACTCTGGAGGCTAGCATCTAAGGCAGATACGGCTTCATCACAAATAAGTAGGCGCGGTTGAGCGGCTAATGCTCTTGCGATGGCTACTCTTTGCCGCTGCCCACCACTAAGGGCTTGGGGGAGTCGTTGGGCGTAGGTTGTGGGGTCTAATTCAACGGCTTGTAGCAGCGCATTCGTTTGCGTTTGCACTTCCGCCACAGAAAGCTGGGGTTGGTGTAGTTTTACGACTTCTGCTAGCATACTGCCGATTCGGCGGGCAGGATTGAGCGAGCTGTAAGGATCTTGAAAAACGAGCTGCACGACCTTTCCGGCTACGCTGATCTCGCCGCTATATTGCTGGTTGAGCCCACACAAGCAAGCGGCTAAGCTGCTTTTGCCGCAGCCACTTTTCCCCACGAGGGCTAGCATTTCACCAGCGTAACAAGCTATACTTACGCCATCTAGGGCTTGCAAATAGGTCTTAGGGCGGCCTAGCCAATCGAAGGAAAGGGGATACGCTAAACGGATGTCACGTGCGCTGAGCACCCGCTTGCTTTCGGCAGGCACCTGGCTGCTGAGCTCACTTTTGATAGGTTGGAGTTTGGGGCTTGCGGCTATTAGCGCTTTAGTGTAGTCCGCTTGCGGCTGGTTGAAAATTTGCTGGGTACGGCCGTGTTCTACCGTTTTTCCGTTTCGTAGGATAAGGACTCGGTCGGCTAGTTGCTGCACCAAGGCCAAATCGTGGCTGATGAAAAGTAAGCTCACTTTCTCCTCTACGGCTAGGCTTTGGAGCAGGTCTATGATACCCACTTCTGTAATGGCATCTAGTGCGGTGGTAGGTTCGTCAGCAATTAGTAAGCGCGGCCTAGCAGCCATTGCCATAGCAATCAATACGCGCTGCCGTTGGCCACCTGATAGGGTATGTGGATAGGCTGCCAGTATGCGCTCGGGTTCAAGGAGTTGCACGCGTTCTAACCAATCATGCAGGGCTTTTGTTAGTGCGGGGCTAGATGGTATTTGCCCACTGCGGAGGAGGCGCTCGCGCAGTTGCTGGCCGATAGACTGGCTAGGATTGAGGGCACTGAGCGGTTCCTGAAAAATAAAACCAACGTCTTGGCTGCGTAGGCGACGACGAGCCGCAGCCGACATAGCTCCCAGCTCTACCGCTTCTCCACTAGCACTTTGCCAGACGATGCTACCGCTAAATTGTTTTGCGCCAGCTGGTAGCAAGCCTACTAAGGCGCGTGCCGTGATGCTTTTCCCTGAGCCCGATTCACCCACCAAGCCTAAGCACTCGCCAGCTTGGAGGTGCAGGCAAAGATCTTCCACCACAGGCTGATCGCCAAACTGAATCCCTAGGGAGGCTACCCGCAGTAAGTCGGTAGTGGCTTTCATCTTTTTGGGTATTCTGGTACGTGATCAAGTAGCGAGAAGGAGGAGGTTTGATAGTCTAAGTTCGCTACAAAGGCTTCGTGACCGTTACAGACCATCAGATAGGGAACCTGAAGCGCTCCATTGTAAATGCCCGCCTGCCGAAAGACTGCGTTGGAAAGCGGTACAGCATGTGCCTTACACTCAACAAGCAAAAAGGGGCGCATAAGCGGATCGAAGACCAAAATGTCACAGCGTTTTTGCCCACTATGCACGGCTAAGCCACGCTCAACGGTAATGCGATTGCGATTGTATTTCATATCTGCTAGCAAGAATTGTAGCAGTAGCTGCCGCACAAATTCCTCTGGTTGCAAAACCAACCACGATCGGCGAATGGCACATTGGATCATGCGCTTATTGTCGGCTACCTTTAAAGAAAGGATAGGGGCGAAACGTTCCAAGCGGAGGTCGATCGGTTTAGTAGGGGCCACGAAACTTATTTACAACTTGCATCAAGTCAGGGAACAAAACTACAATAGCTTGGTTGAAAATAAGCGCCTCTTCTGCTAAACTACTGCCAACTTCTTCCAGATAAGCGGGCTGGCTAAACCGAGGCCGCATCCGGGTAAAAACAGCTAAGATGCCAGCGGGGCTGGTATAAGTATCTAGCCAGCGGTGCGAAAGCATGGACTGTAGCCTGTTTTGTAAGGCTGGCCGCAAGAAAATGCTTTGCTTGGCTAAGTTCGTATAGGTTAGATCGCAAAATTCAGGAAAGTGGGGCAAAGCCCATTGATCCCAGTTCTGGTACAAATAATAGTCGAAAAAAATGTCGGCTACCACCCCAGCATAAGGGCCGTGCCTGTCTTTTAACCTAAGAACCACTGCACGAACGGCATGGTGCTGATCGGTGGCGGCATCAATTTGCCGGTGTAACACGATACCGTTGCGCACACCCGCAGGATAATGCGCAGGCGGCTTGCCTTTGGTGTAATCTCCTAGGAAATTACCCATCTGTAAGTCCGCATCGTGGTAGGATAGTGCGAGGTGCGCCAAGAAATTCATGGCACAAAATAGCTATAATTTTTAATTAATCTTCCTCAAATGCAACGCTATTAGGTATTGGGCTGATTTGTGCGAAGCAGTAGGCTAGCAAGTCGTGGCTAGTCACCAGGCCTGTGAGCATCCCGTCCTCCACAATCGGGAGAGCGTGGAAGCGATTGGCTAAGAAAATATCGGCTGCCAAACCGATGGAGTCGTCGGGCTGTAGTGTCAGCGGGTACTTGGTCATAATGGCATCCGCTGTGAGGTAGTTGAACTCCATCTCAGTCCAAGTTTTGCCCGTGGTGTTGAGGGAAAGATGGTGGTATAGATTGGTGAAATCCTCGCGGCTGATAATACCCACTAGTTTGGAACCTGCTTCGACCACAGGTAAATGATGGAATTTTTGTTGTTTAAAGAGTTTGTCAATAACCGTGGCAGGTGTATCGGGCTGAACCGTAACGATTTGCGTGGTCATGATAGTGCTAACGGCTGCATTGGGATCCATATTCTTGTACTTTAAGCCTCAAATATCTGCCCAAAAACGCTTAGAAGGGGTGATGAATATCGTCTTGCGCTATGATTTTTGTCAATATTTGAGTACGCCGACCTATTTAAGGTAACTTTTCAATCTGGTAGATTTTGCTTTCAGCCGAGGCAAGCACGACCGCCGAAGGCAGCCGCGTAGCGAACTAGCTGCGAAGCAAAACGTAGGCTTAGTGGTGCTAAGACGAGGCTTTTTAACGCTGGCTGGGAGCAAAAGATGCCGAGTGAAAAGGTGCCATTAATTTTGTCCGAGCACTTATCTTTCCGCGCTACTATTGGGCGCAAAGTGGCTGCCTATTGCCCACTAGTTCTTGGATAGTCTTGCGCATAAAAGCAACATTTGCCCCTGCACAGCGTGCCCGCCCGACTGTGGGCTTTAAAGAGGGCGAGTGGAGCGACAGCTAATAAGAGCTTATAGGAGATAGTCAAAGATGTCGTCTGCTTTGGGATTATTAGCACGCCAAGGAAACATTTTGACCAATTTTGCGTATCTGTATCTATGAGAAATTCCGATCCTTCTGCCACAAGGGGTGCCAAAGTTTGGTGGCCCCTCCTATTAGCGTTCACTTTAGTGCTTGGTTTATGGATAGGCCTTCGTTTAGGTGGGCAACCAACTTTGATTGGCCAGCAAGCGATGGGTGGCAACCAAGCTTTGGGCGGTAATAACCGTATCGAAGAGTTACTGCGCTACATTGATGCGCGCTACGTGGAAGATGCCGACCAGGAAGCCCTCACCCGAACGGCCATTCAAGCCGTCTTGGATGAACTAGACCCACACTCCAGTTATATTCCTGTTGAAGAAATGCAAGCCCTCCTGGAGCAAATGGAAGGCAACTTTGATGGCATCGGTATTGAATTTATGCTTGTGGCCGATACCATCGTGGTAGTGAGTGCTCTGAGTGGCGGCCCCAGTGAGCAAGCCGGCGTGCTAGCAGGAGACAAGATCATCCTGATTGGGGATAGCTTGGTAGCAGGGGAAACGGCTAGCGATATTGACCCTACGAAATTACTCAAAGGGCTAGCAGGTACAACCGTAGAGATACAGGTGAAGAGGGCAGGGGTGCAAAATCTGCTTCCTTTCACGATTACGCGAGCACCTATTCCCGTTCATAGTGTGGATGTGGCTTACAAGCTTGATGAGCAAACAGCCTACATCAAAATCAATCGCTTCAGTGCTACCACCTACACCGAGTTTTCAGAGGCGCTGCAGCGGCTAGTAAGTGAGCAAGATGCTGGCAATCTCATCATTGATCTGCGGCAAAACCCGGGCGGCTACCTCGAGCAGGCGATCAAGTTGCTAAGCCAGCTTTTTCCAGATAGGGGCCAATTACTGGTTTATACCGAAGGAGCCAATGTGAAACGAAGAGACTATACTAGCAACGGTCGCGCTTTCTACCGCATTGATAAAATTGCTATCCTGATTGATGAAGGCTCTGCCAGTGCTAGCGAAATCGTAGCCGGTGCTATCCAAGACCACGACCGAGGCATCATCGTTGGTCGGCGGAGTTTTGGCAAAGGTTTAGTACAAGAACAATACGACCTAAGCGATGGCTCGGCACTGCGCCTAACGGTATCTAGGTATTTTACGCCCAGTGGCAGAAGTATCCAACGTTCTTACGAACAAGGCGAAGCCGCTTATCGAGAAGACTGGGCCAGCCGCTACCACAATGGCGAAATCAACGGCACTAGTAGCATCGAACTGGATAGCAACCAGCTTTTCTATACCGATAAAGGCCATACCGTCTTTGGAGGGGGAGGAATCATGCCCGATCGGCTCGTGCCCATCGATAGCTTGTTTTTCGAGGAAACCTACTTGCGGCTGCGCCAAGAGATTGCGCCCTATATTTATACGTACTTAGATCAGCATAAGTTAGTAGCACCCGCCAATTTGGAACAGTTTCTAACGGAGATCCGTATAGATCGCAAAGCCGTTTTAACGGAACTAAGGGCAAAAGCCACCCAAGCGGCAGGACGAGAGCTGCCCAATTTGCGCCCTATTCAAGAAGATGAATTGCTATTGTTCTTCAAGGCGCGGCTGGCGCGGCATTTCTTCGGTATCGAGGCTTTCTACCGCATGATGGCAGAGGGCGACGAAGTGCTGCAACAAACCCAAAAATTGCTACGCGCAGCCGATCCGCTGGCGGCAGCAAGAGAGCGGTAGAGTGGTCCCAGCAGGGATCGAACCTGCATCTACGGTTTAGGAAACCATTGTTCTATCCATTGAACTATGGGACCGGGTCAGCCATCAACTCATGTTCTTACACCAAGGGGGAGCCATCGCTAAGCGCGGACAAAAATAGGCAATTTTTTAATTTTTTAAGGCTTCTTCGGGCACAAATTCTAAGGAAACGGAATTAATACAATACCGCAGCCCAGTAGGTGCCGGCCCGTCGGGGAAAACATGGCCTTGGTGACCACCGCAGCGAGCACAGTGCACCTCCGTACGGCGCATCCCATACCGATTGTCAACATGCTCCTCAATATAATTAGGGTGGATAGGCTCGTAGAAGGAAGGCCAGCCCGTGCCCGATTCGTATTTCGTTTCACTGCTAAAAAGCGGCAAACCACAGCCTGCACAGCAATATATCCCCGTTTTCTTTTCATCCCATAGCTCGCCACTAAAAGCGCGCTCGGTGCCTTCTTCCCGCAGCACGCTGTACGCTAGTGCTGAAGAAAGTTGTTGCTTCCAATAGGTAGCCGAACTATCAAAAGGTTCCACCAAGCCTACTTCGCTCGGTGGCGCATAGCGAGAACTCGGATGGGCTTGCGTAGTTGTTTGCGTAGCGGCTGCTTTTGCCTTTTCACTCGTAACCTGCGCTTGCTGCTGGTTACAAGCTAAGAGGGAGCAACCCAAACATACAAATAAAGAAAGGACGGTTTGCTTAGTCATCATGTATTTTCTTATAGAAAGATGTGGAAGTAACCTTAGCAACTTTCAATTGGTTTAAAAATAAACCTTAATTTACGATTACTTAAGTTCTTATAGTTTGCAAGTAGGTTGGCAAATTTGCAGGGGCAAGGGCTATTTGGTAGCGCAAGACTGTCGGCTAGCAGAAAAAAAACTGCTAGTAGTTCTTATTCCTACTAAAAAGGCTATCTTTGGCTTGACATGGCACACGCTCTGTGCTATCCATCAAACAGAGGATTGAATTTTTGAATATGGCAGCGCGTCAATACTACTATTTCGGGTTTCTTTTTTTTCTTTTTTGTGCTTGCGGAAAAAAAGAGGCCACCATTGATTGTGGTCTGCCGGCTACGATCGAGCCTGTTCATTTTGTAGAGGCTACTAACCGCCATAGTTGGATGCCTCATCAAGAAGGAGAGCAGCTCTTGTTCGTGAAGCAGGGGAGCCTAGATTCGGTATATTATCAGCTTCGCAATTCGTTTGAGGAGGAGCAGATCAGTTGGTTATGCAAGATAGCATGCCCGAACGATACGAGCACCCAACAATTTATAATAGTGGATAGCGACTATGCACAATTCAGTCTGGGCTTGGTGCCTAATGTGTATCCGTTAGATGCTACCTATCCTATTCGCCTACAATTCAGTCTCAACGCTAATCTACTAGGGTGGGATAGTGAAGGGGAAGCAATTACCGCCGATATCATTAGCTTGAACGAGCCAAGCGCGGTGGAGATCGAGGAGGGTTCTATCGTTGGCACCGAGAGGCAACACTTTTCTATCTGTTATGATAGTACGAGGAATGCGGGTGAAGTGACGGCAAGATGTTCGCACGATTTCTTTGAAACACTTACCATCGCCGGCCATACTTACGCGAATGTGTACAGTGGCCTAGCAACCTATAACCAAGGCGACTTTAGGCTTTACTACAGCATTTCAGCGGGCTTATTGGCCTTTGAGGATTTGGAAGGAAACCAATGGCTACGGCAGTAGGTTGGAACCGTCTTGCGCTACCAAGAAAACCCTTGCCCCTGCCTCTGGCCAGCTCTTAAAATCTTTTTGCCAACCTTTTCCTTCGCAGCGTTTTGGCTTCGCCGCTACCCCGTGGTCGCTCTTTCATGGCCTGTTGAGCAACGCTATTCTTTCACTACTGCTATATTGTAGGTGCTTGTGTCTATCGGTAGGCGCAAGAAATAAGTGCCGCTAGGTAAATAGCTCAAAGAGGGGAGGGTGAACTGCGCTGACTGCACCGTAAATTGGCGCACTAGGCGACCGCTGCTATCGTATAAACTGGCCTGCGTGGCTTGTGTGAGTGGGAAGTCCAGAGAAACGGTCAGTTGGTCGCGGAAAGGATTGGGCGATACTTGGATGCGAGAAGAAAGATCCGGCTCCGTGGTGGCAACGCTGCCTTCCTGAAAAACGCGTACATAATCGATTACCAAGTCTCCGCTTTGGAAACTAGGAGCGATGCTGGGTTGAATAGCAAAATTGAGTAATAAATACTGCTCGGCATCAAAAGGCCAGGTGCTGGCGTTGCGCACGGAAGGCTGGTAGGTGAAATGCACCACGTCGTCAACGCTGAAAACCAACCGATCCGCATACCATTCTAGGGCGTACAGGTGGAAATCCGTGGAGGCCGTAGGCAGGTTGCGGCCGCCGTGGTTGATGGTATTGCCGAAGCTAGACGGGGTATGGGTGGCACTTTGCACAAAATTCTGGTTATGTCCCCAGTGTTCCATAATATCAATTTCGCCACAAGCGGGCCAACCGGTGTTGCCGAATCCTTGTGTTTGCCAGTAGGCACCACTTTCGGATATATTCTTGCCTAGCGTCCAGATAGCCGGCCAAGTGCCTACACCGGTGGGTAATTTGGCACGCACTTCGACGCGGCCATAGGTAAAAGCGAACTTCGAATTGAGCCTAGCAGAGGTGAATTCTTTGAGGTGCCCTTGGTTGAAGAAATTTTCGCGCTTAGCACGAATCGTGAGCTGTCCGTTTTCTACAAAAGCGTTAGCGGT
>DAINNZ010000152.1:0-9656 GCA_036735605.1 Lewinella sp.
TATTGCCCGTAGGGCAGGGGCAAGGGCGAACTTTGTAGCGCAAGTGGGGTGGGGCTTTCTAGTTTCCGTAATTTTCTGTACCTTGCCGAAGCAACTCTAATACATTCAAGAAAAAATATTACAGCCTTTAAAGCTAAAGAATACCCATGGCTCGCTCAGGCAGATCGACGGGGGAAAGTTGATGAGCGGCTACTATGTTGGCGTGGAGGAGGATATGAAGCTGGCGAACTATGGATCGACGATCGCCTCCGCACAAGACGTGGGTCTAGCTAAAGCAGCAGCTGTTTGGCTACTGTATTACAAGAAAAAATTGAATATCCCAACTGTGTCCTATCGCGAAGCAGTGGATGAAGCACTCTGCTTCGGCTGGATCGATAGTAAGGCACAACCCAGTAATCCAACTTCCCCAAAACCTACCAGCCTACAACCCGAATCCAACCCGAATCCAATCCTTTCCTAAGGGTTGTTGTATGCTTTGTTTCCAAAGGGTGCTAGCAGTTCGGTTTTGCTGTTGTGGGCCGGCGTCGGCACCTGTTGTTTCTTCGGCGAGGAAATCGGCTTGGGAAATCCAACTAATGGTTGCGGAGGGTGCTATTTTTTGGTTGATAGCAGCAACCTCTTCTTCAAGAATTTGCTGGAAGCGAAGCATGGCTGTCTGTAGCTGCTGGTGAATACGGGCTGCTTCCTTCACTTGGCTTTCAGAAGGGGTGCCGGGGTAGCTGCTGATATCGAAGTAGAGATTACCCATTTCCTCGCGTAGCAGGGAGCCTTCGTTCACGTAGCCATCGCCTCCTTTGAAAACCAGACTCGATTTGAGCTTACCCACTTTTTCTTCTAGTGCTGTGGCCAATTGCTGTACTTTTTTATTGCTGGCGGGCAATGTTTGTAGCTGTTTTTCTAGTTGGTTCAGCACTTCATACATCCAGGCTAATGTTTCGGTGTCTTCATAGATTTTCATTAGGAGCTGGCGTTGTGCTTCGCGAGCTTCTAGGGGGTAGATATCGTCTTCTGCTACACCGAGTAGCAGCGAGGTCTCGTAAGTTTCCTTATTCTTAATGAGTTTAACTTGGTAGCTACCTGCGGGCATACTAGGGCCAGAGAGTGTACCGAAGAGAGCCATCCGATTATCGCTTGGTGCTGCTTTAGGCTTCTTGATCGTAGTGGGTAGGCTGAGGATATTAAGCCCAGCTCCTTTTCCAGCAGGGATGCTTCTAAGTAGCTGGCCATCTTTCCATATTTCAACGTACATGGAGCCGAAGGTATGCCGTTTTTGGTTGAAATACATAATCTGGGCAGCTGTCGATTTCCGGGGGCCTACAAAGGTGCCGCTACCACTGAAGTCACCAGCACCTAGGCCGCCACTAGCGCCGAGTTCTGCTATTGGTACTTGAAGAAAGGCTAGTTTTTGCTGCGTGAGTTCGGGGGTAATTTGCCGGAGTGCTTCCAGATCGTCTAGAATGATAATACCTCTGCCGTGCGTGGCTAGCACTAGATCTGCCTCGCGGGGCTGAATAACCATGTCCCGAATACCTACCATAGGAACGTTATTACGGAAAGCTGCCCAAGAATTCCCACCATCTAAACTGATGTATAAACCAAACTCTGTGCCAAGGAAAAGCAAATTGGGATTGACTAAGTCTTGGCGAACGCTGAGGGCGTAGCCGGCAGCGTTTTCGTCGGTAATTTCCGTCCAGCTCTGTCCGCCATCGTTTGTTCGGTAGAGATAAGGCGTTGTATCATCTGTACGGTGGCCATCGAAGGTGACGAAGGCAGTGTTCAAGTTGTGCGGGCTAGGTTCTACGAAAGAGACCCAGGTGTTGGCGGGTAATCCGGGGATGTTTTCGTTTAATTTTTGCCAATTTTTGCCACCGTCGGTAGTAAGTTGGAGGTTTCCATCGTCGGTACCTACCCAAATGACTTGTGGGCTAAGAGGGCTTTCTGCCACGGCATAGATCGTTGTATGGTTTTCGGCCGCAGAATTATCGATACTCAACCCACCAGAGAGCGGTTGTTGCTGTTTGGTCTTATCGTTGGTGCTCAGATCCCGGCTGATGCGCTCCCAACTGTCGCCATTGTTATTGGATCGGAAGAGATATTGGGCGGCGAAGTAGAGCCGTTCTCCATCTTTACTCAGGTGAAGGGGGGCATTCCAATTAAAGCGCAAAGCGGCTTCCTCGCTTGTCGCATAAGGGGGGATTGACTTGGCTTGACCGCTTCGCTCGTCGTAGCGCACTAGTTTACCGCCTTGGTATTCACTGAAAACGATATGCGATTCGGTGGGATGGCGGAAGCTATAAAAACCATCGCCCCCGAAGGTTTTTTTCCAGTCGGAATTACTTACCCCGTTTGGGTTAGTGTTAGGGCCAAACCAAGAGCCATTATCTTGTAAGCCTCCGTAAACGCGATAGGGTTTGGCGTCATCTACACTAACGTGGTAAAACTGGCTTATCGGTAGGTTCATCCACATTTTGAAGGTATAGCCTCGGTCGAGGCTTTCATACACGCCGCCGTCTGTGGCTACTAGGATATGCTTGCCGTTGTTGGGGTCGATCCATATATCGTGAAAATCGGAGTGGACGGCTTGGTCAAAACTGCGCCAGCGTGCGCCGCTATCTTCGCTGATAATGCCATTAAGGCCACATTTAGCGACAATGGCAGGGTTGCTAGGATCCACGGTGAGCGAACTGAAGTAGAAGGGGCGGATGCTATTGTTGCGATTGTTGCCAGTTGGTTTCCAACTTAAGCCGCCGTCTTCGCTACGATACATCCCCTTAGTGGCTTCGGTGGCTGTTTCCACACTAGCATAAAGGATCTGTGGGTTGCTGGGGGCGATAGCCATACCGATGCGGCCGAGTGTTTCATTGGGTAGCCCTTGGCTGAGTTGTACCCAGTTTTTACCACCATCGGTGGTTTTGTAGAGGCCCGAGTTGCCTTTGTAGCCCGAGTCGAAAGTCCAAGGCAAGCGGCGATGACTCCACATGGCAGCGTATAAGACTTCCGGATTGCTAGGGTCCATTTTTAGGCTAGCTGCTCCGGCATCGGCATCGAGATAAAGCACTTTTTCCCAGTTTTGTCCGCCGTCTATGGATTTGAATACGCCGCGCTCTTCGTTACTGTTCCAAAGATGACCCATAGCTGCAACGTAGAGGACATTTTCGTCTTGGGGATGTACGGCAATATCAGCAATTCTTTCACTGTCGGCTAGGCCAATGGAGATCCATTGTTGCCCATTGTCGGTAGATTTATAAACCCCTTTTCCGATGCTGACACTGTTGCGCGTCCAGGGTTCTCCGGTGCCAACATAAATGGTTGTGGGGTTAGAAGGTGCTATGGCAATAGCCCCGATACTTTGTGGATGTTCGTCGAAAACTGGCTGAATAGCACCACCTGCCGAGGTAGTTCGCCAAACGCCGCCGCCTGCTGCTCCGATAAAAATAGTGGTAGGGTCTTGTGGGTTAACAGCTATGCAGCTAACCCGACCCGACATGACGGCCGGCCCAATCTGTCGGGCTCGAAGATCGCCAAAAAGTGCTGTGCTCGTCTTGAATGCTTGGGCGCTTAGGCCAATGCCAAGCAGTAGGAAAGACAGGGTGAAAATCGTTCTCATGACAGATTGGGCTTAGGGGGCAATTTACTGCTTACTAGGTAAGGAGAATAAGTCGGCTTTTACCTCTGGGTTGAGGATGGTTTCTTTGATGGTTATTTTTTGTATGCTTGAACCATTGTATTTGACCTCCAGGAACATAGGCATCATAAGATTTTCTACTTCCTGATAGTCGCTCATATAGGTTTCTACCACGACACCTTTTTGGGGGCCACTCTTAACGGTTAGGCTAGCCATGATGGGCACCAGGTATTCTTGGTCAAAGTAGTAGGTCATATCGTAGCCTGTTGTGTCGGTTACACGCACGCCGTAGGTTGGAGTGCCTTCCACTTCTTTGCCTTCCACTGCTTCGAGTTGGAAGCCGCGCTCTTCTGTGTGGATAAACTCGGAGAGGAAATGGGTATTCCGCATTTGCTCCGACTCTTCCTCACTCATTTCTGTGGGCTCATTGATGCCCATAAAGGGCATTACTTGCCAAGCAATAGTGCCATCATAGGCTTGGATGATGGATTGCCCCTGTACATCTACTAAGAGATATTGCTTATCGCCCTCCGCACTGGTGAGTTCCATCGGAAATTCCATTCCTTGCATAGCCGCGGTGCCTTTTACTTTCAGGCTTTTGAGGGCTAGCCATGCTGCTGAGCCGCCTGTGTTCTCAATGTAAACATCCCCGATTTCGCGAGCCGTTGGAGCGGCTTGTGCGCTAAGGCTAACACTGAAAACGAACAAGCAGGCAAATAGTGCAAAAGTCTTTTTCATAGTACTGATTTTTTTAGGAAGCCTAGCGTTTGCCGCCAGGCTTTTGGTGATAATATTAATAAAATGATTAATTCGGTTAATATTGTTGTTGCAAAGATGAGAGATATGGAATCTTTAAGTCGTTATTTTAGATGAAGATCAGGTTTTTAACGATGAGTGTATAACAGTAGGCATTCCATTGGATTTTAGCATCCTTTTGCGGGCTTGTGAGATACTCTTTTTAGGGAGGGTTTTTAGTAGCATTTGCGCTAGAAGGCTTCTCTTGCCCCTGCTTTATAGCCATATTATGTAGATACAGTTAGGAAAGAAAGTAATACTGTTTAGAACATAGAGCAGTGTTGCTTGTTCCTTACTAAGGTAATATAATTGTTGAATAGGTCATCAATGTACTGTAATTGGCGATTTTTGTTTGACAAGTCAATAGACTTGGGTACTCGCCTTCGAATTTTGGGGAGCGGCCTGGCGTTAGTTTTTGGATAGCACAACAACAGCCGCTTTAGCGGAGGAGATAGCAAATGTATGTGGCGATTATTCTTTTTATTAGGTATTTTACTGTTTCTGGATATTTACAGCTTTCAAGCTTTAAAGGAATGGGTTAGACCCTATGGGCTTTTTACTAAGCGCTGGGTGTATGGGGTATATATTGGCTTATCGGTTCTAGCCATACTCTATATGCTCATCAACGTTTTTGAATGGAATGAGCAATGGTCGAAGACGGCAAAAACCTACGGCCGTTCGTTTGTTTTCTTAGTCTATATTTGTAAGTTACCTATTGTGGGGGTCTTGCTGTTGGATGATTTACGGCGGTTGATCCTTGCGGCAGTTAACTATTTTTCTGCGCCTGCTGCTTATGATGTGAGCCGGTCTCGCTTTATGTCTTCGCTAGGGTTGCTTTTAGGAGGTGCTCCTTTAGCATTATTGAGTTACGGGATTGTGCGCAATGCGTATCGTTACCAAAAGACACGAAAGTTGGTGCCCGTAGAGGGTTTACCGACAGCCTTAGAAGGGCTTAAAATCATTCATATTAGTGATATACATTCTGGGAGCTGGACGCGTACGGCTGCTGTGCAACAGGCTATTGATATGATCAATGCGGAGCAAGCGGATTTGGTTTGTTTCACGGGCGACCTTGTTAACAACGAAGCCAAAGAAATGGAGCCTTTTGAGGACATGTTCAAGCAAATAAGTGCGAAGTATGGGGTTTTTTCCATTTTGGGAAACCACGATTATGCCGACTATATTCCCTGGGAAAGCCCCGAGGCTAAGCAGGCAAATATGGAGGCGCTCTATGCCGTGCATCGCCGTATGGGCTGGGATTTGCTGCGCGACGAGCATCGGATGCTCGATATTAATGGGCAACAGCTCTGCGTCATAGGCGTTGAGAACTGGAGTGCGGCGATGCGTTTTCCTAAAAAAGGTGATTTAGCCAAAGCGTATGCAGGTAGTGCGGGCGACTGTAAGATACTTCTCAGCCACGACCCTACGCATTGGGAGGCGCAGGTGCAGCAGTATCCCGATATTGACCTTACGTTGAGTGGGCATACGCATGGTTTTCAGTTTGGGATTGAGATACCCGGTTTTCGTTGGAGCCCTGCGCAGTATGTCTATAAGCAATGGGCTGGTTTATATCAAGCTGGGCGGCAGCATTTATATGTCAATCGGGGGCTAGGTTTCTTAGGTTACCCTGGGCGAGTGGGCATTTTACCGGAGATCACGGTCTTAGAATTGAAGAAAGCCTAGCCAAACGGAGGAAAAGCCCTATCTTACAGCCCAGCCAAACCACCTGAATGACAACAATACATCACGTACTGGCCGAGGCGCGCCAACAAGGTAGAAAGCTTTTAGCGGTTCTGGTCGATCCCGACAGAGCCAACCGCGACTATATTACCCAATTAGGGCACTATGCACAAGAAGGGCTAGTGGATTATTTTTTTTGGGGAGGAAGCCTTGTCAATGAGCCGCAGGCCGATTATTATTTGGCCTTGCTGAAGTCCTTATCGTCACGGCCTGTTATCCTTTTTCCGGGTAGTATGTATCAGCTCAACGAAAGAGCCGACGGTTTACTGCTGCTTTCCTTGTTATCGGGTAGGAATCCTGATTTATTGATAGGCCAGCATGTACTAGTAGCGGCTAGGATCAAGCAGCTACGTCTTACTACTACCCCTACGGCTTATTTGTTGATTGACGGCGGGGCACCTACTTCGGTTTCTTACATGAGTAATACCCAGCCGATTCCAGCCGATAAGCCGCAAATTGCTGCTGCCACGGCCTTAGCAGGAGAGCAGTTGGGGATGCAACTCATCTATTTGGATGCCGGCAGCGGTGCCAAAAGGGCGGTGAGTGCAGCTATGATTGAGGCCGTGAGAAAAGAAGTGCAGCTTCCGATTGTGGTAGGGGGAGGGATACGAGATGCTGCCGCTGCATTGCAAGCCCTAGAGGCAGGCGCAGACCTCATTGTGGTGGGGAATGCCTTAGAAGAACAAGCTAGCCTACTACCTCAATTAGCCGCTGCCGTAGCCGCCGCCAGCAAGAAGGAGCTGCTTGTGCACCGTGGTCAGGCTACGCATTCAAAAGACGGATAGATAGCCAAAGTGGACTTTAGGGGCACCGAGGTCTAGTACTTCCCCGCTGCGGCGGCCTAGTGCCATACTGAGGCCGAAGATACCTGCTCGGGTGGAAAAATTAACGCCCACGCCAAAGCCAATCGGGAAATCAGGGGCTGCCATCGGCTGAGCTTGGTTACGTGGGTTGATGTAGGCAAAATCACCAAAGCCATACAAGAAAGCTTCTCGGCCTAGTTGCAGCCGTAGCTCGGTACTCAAGATGGCATAGGCCGTAGCAAAAATTTGTTGCTCGTCGAAACCTCTAAGCAACTGCGCTCCACCGATGCGGTATTGTTCATTGGCAAGCAATGGCTGCGTACCGAGGTAAGCCGCTGCTTGCAAGCCGGTATAGAAAACAGTGCCCGCGAGAAAAGGCTGGTAAAAATCGAGCTTAGCTTGTAATTGGTACTGGTTGCTGCGTTCCATTAGGCTATCATAAAGGGGGCCTAAGCCTAGTTCTACTAACTGACTATTGCGCTGAATGCGTCTTTGGCCAGCGGCTACTTTAAGCTGCAAGAAGTAGCCACGGCTGGGGTTGAAAGCCTGGTGTACGGTTTGGCGCACAAGACCCAGGCCAAAGAAAGACCTACTCACGTCTAAGGTATCGGGCAGACGCTGTCGGCTGCTAACCAGCGCTTGATCGAAGCCAAGGAGGTTGGTTTGCCGTTTTTCCCACGAAAGTTGTAGGCGATTGTTCGACTGCCAACGGTAGGTCGCTGCTAGTTCGTAGTTGAGGTTGATAAATTGCGTATCACGCCGATATAAATCAGCTTGTAGCTCGGCGCCGAAGGGTGTTTGAAAGAGGGAGGGATAGTGGAAAGCCAGTTGTAACTCCTGCGTTTGTGGGCGCAGTTGCTCGAAGCCGATGGCAATGCGTTCGCCTTTTCCGAGGCTATTGATAAATTCACCTTTTAGTTCGCCGGTGATGAGCAGATTACTCGTTTGGGCACTGTTGGGTAATACGCCGATTACGAAGTCGAAGCGGCTAGCCGCTTTTCGTTCCACGGGCAGTTGCACTTCCACGCTTTCTGCTCCAAAAGAGAGCGTAGGATCGCCTTTAAGCCGTAAATAGGGTAGTTGTTGGAGCTTTGCAGGCAACTGTTCTATGAGCTGTAGGTTATAAGGGCTGCCTTCGCGGATACCTAGAAACTGGGCTAAAAAATTGGCGTCGATACCCGCGTTTTCGGGTAGGGCTAGGGCCGCAAAGCGCAGTAGCGGCCCCGTTTGTAAGCTGATACGAGCGGCCAATTGACCCCTAGCTACCCATCGGATGCTGTCTAGGCCAATACTGGTGAAGGGGTACCCTTCGTAGGCAGCCTGACGGGTGAGGCTGTCGCGTAGTGCCAACCAATCGGGGTAGTGCAAGGGCTGGTTTTCGTATTGTTTAGGTCGGTAGCCTGCTCTTTTGAGCCAAGCTGCTGGGATAGTTGCATCGGTACGCAGGCTGACCCAGCGATAGGCGGGGCCTTGGTGGAGTAGTGCCCGATAGTGGAGGCTATCTAGCTGCCAGAGGCTATCAAGGGAGGCCTCCCAGTAAGTACTTTCGCGGGCAGCACTACGCCAGTTGTTAAGATAAGTTCTTAGGGCTTCCATTTGCTCGAAGCGCAGCGTATCGGCCTTGGGCCAATCGAAGTCTTCGGCTTGTATGACGAGCGAAATGGGCTGTGCCTGCAAGAGCAGCAGCGAGCCCAACAGCGCATAGCCGAGTAGGTAGAAGCGCCAACGATGCCTCATTTTTTTCATAGGCTTACCGCCCAGCCGCTTGGGCTATTTGTCTTGGCGAATTTGCTTAGTAAACGCAGAAAAGACCAAGAGTAAGCTAAGCAAGAGCGAAATTCTGGCCAAAACGTCGCCGTGGCGCACATAAGGAGTGATTTGGTCGTTTAGTTGCACGCTGCCGTTGAGGTAGCCCATTTCGCCATATTTGGTGCGGCTTTTGATCTTCCCCCGTTGGTCAATGAAAGCACAGGCTCCCATATTGGCCGAGCGAACGACGTCTCGCCGTGTCTCAATAGCTCGTACACTGCTGATATAGAGGTGCTGTAAGTGGCCGGCTGTATTATCCCACCAGCCGTCGTTGGTCATCACAAAAGCTGCTTGGGCACCCTGCTGTATGTAGCCCGTAAAAAACTCACCGAAGACCGATTCGTAGCAGATAACGGGTGCAATTTTTGCTTTTTCACCTACTAGGGGGGTGCGTTCACTTTGCGTACCTCGCCCTTCGATACTACCGCCGAGCTGATCTACTAGCGGCTTGGCAAAGCCTAGGTAATCGCGGAAGGGGAAACTTTCCGCACCGGGCACAAAAACGCCTTTGCGGTAGGTTTGATAGTGGCCGTTCGTTAGATCGAGCTGTAAAGCACCATTGATAGCCTCTAGTTCCAGTACGGAGCCATCCGCCCGAGGAATGCTTCGCACCGCCTTCGTTCGCACTTCACCTGGCTGAAAGCGGTAATAGCCATCGAAACCTGTAAGGAGGTATCGTAGCGGTAAATCGGATAAATCGTCGAAGAGAATTTGAAGGCTACGGCTGTTTAAAGGCGCCCTTTCTTCCACATACGAGAAGCTAGTTTCAGGAAAAATTAGATAATCAGTGGGCCCAGCAGCGGCAAGGGCTTGTTTAGAAAGCAGTAGAAAGGTATCTAAAATCGTTTGCTCATCTCTACTGAATTTTTCAAAGTGCGGTTCAA
>DAINNZ010000153.1:0-4161 GCA_036735605.1 Lewinella sp.
GACTACGCTACTTCGGCTACGCTCAGCACGAGTCAGCACGAGTCAGGGCATCGCCTTTCCACCCTTCGACAGGCTACTTCGACTACGCTCAGCACGAGTCAGGGCATCGCCTTTCCACCCTTCCACCTTTACACTTTTTTCCCTCATTCCTTCTTTAATATCAAAAAGCCTACTATATTTGCGCTCAGCGAATTTTCGCTAAAAGCTATCGATCAAATGAGAAGAATAAGAAAAGCGGCCGTATTAGGCTCCGGCGTGATGGGTTCCGGCATCGCTTGCCACCTAGCGAATATTGGGGTAGAGGTGTTACTCCTGGATATTTTGCCCCGTGATATGCAAGCGGAGGAGAAAAATCCGGTCATTAGAAACAGCATGGCTGCTACGGCTTTAGCGACGGCCATTAAGTCGAAGCCGGCACCGCTCTATGATGCTGAATTTGCCAAGCGCATACAAGTTGGCAACCTCACCGACGATATGCCCAAGATCAAAGACTGCGACTGGGTGATAGAGGTAGTGGTGGAACGACTCGACATTAAGCAAAAGGTTTTCGAGCAGGTAGATGCCCACCGAAAGCCGGGTACTTTGGTTACGACCAATACTTCCGGCATTCCTATCCACTTAATTGCAGCAGGGCGCAGCGATGATTTCCGGGCGCATTTTTGTGGCACGCACTTTTTCAATCCACCGCGCTACTTAAGACTTTTTGAGATTATACCAGGGCCGGATACGAAGCAAGCGGTGCTTGACTTTTTTGTCGATTATGGCGATCGTTTTTTAGGTAAAGTAGCGGTTTTAGCCAAAGATACGCCTGCTTTCATTGGTAATCGGGTAGGGGTGTATGCGATGGCGAAGGTCTATCAGCTTACCGAGGAACTGGGCTTGCGAATAGAAACGGTAGATAAGCTCACTGGCCCCGCCCTTGGCCGCCCTAAGACCGGAACTTTCCGTTTGGGTGATTTGGTAGGCCACGATACGGCTGCTCATGTCATGAACGGCATCCGCACGAATGTGCCCGATGATGAGCAGGCGGCAGTGATGGAAATCCCGCGTTACTTTAACTTCTTACTAGAAAAAGGCTTCCTTGGTAACAAAACAGGGCAAGGCTTCTATAAAAAAGTAACCGACGGAGCAGGTGAGCGCCAAGTATTAAGCCTTAACCTACAAAGTTTGGAATATGAAGAACCCGTTCGGGAAGATCTAGCTTGTTTGAAAGTAGCGAAGCAGATCGACGAATTAAGCCGCCGCATACCAGCACTTTTCAAAGCAGAAGATAAGGGTGGGGAACTTATTCGCCGTAGTTTAGCGGGGCTATTCGCCTATGTATCGAACCGAGTGCCTGAAATTAGTGATCAACTATACAGTATTGATGATGCCATGCGAGCGGGCTATGCCTGGGAGATGGGGCCTTTCGAGTATTGGGATGCAGTAGGTATTGCCGAAGGTATTGCTGCGGCCGAAGCCGACGGAAATCAGGTAGCCGCTTGGGTAAAAGCAATGTTAGCGGCTGGCCACAAGCAGTTTTATAAGACGGAGCAAGGCCAACTTCTTTGTTATAATCCGGCAACGGCCTCCTATCAACCCAAGCCAGGGGCGGATGCTTTCATCGTTTTAGATCGGCTTCGCGAGCAGCCAGCGGTGTTTAAAAACAGTGAAGTAACCCTGCACGACATCGGGGATGGCATCCTTTGCTTGGAGTTTACTAGTCCACACAATAGCATTGGAGAGGGCGTGCTACGCGGTATGCAGGAGGCTATTACACTAGCCGAGGAGGGGAATTGGCAGGGCCTAGTAATTGGCAACAATGCTCCAAACTTTAGTGTAGGTGCCAACTTAATGATGATTGCCCAGTTAGCGTATCAGCAGGAATTTGAGGAGCTTAATATGGCCGTCAACCTCTTCCAGCAAAGCACGATGCGCTGCCGTTATTCGGCTATTCCTGTTATTGCAGCTACCCAGGGCTATGTTTTTGGTGGCGGCTGCGAGACCTTGATGCACTGCGACGGCGCAGCCGTAGCGGCTGAAAGCTACATCGGGTTGGTGGAAGCGGGCATTGGGGTGATCCCTGGTGGCGGTGGCACCAAAGAATTTGCATTGCGGGCGAGTGATAGCTTCTTTGAAGGAGACGTGATGATTCCTACGCTGATTGAGCGTTTCAAAGCCATAGCGATGGCCAATGTAGCCACTAGTGGCTGGGAGGGCTACAAGAATGGTACCCTCATCCACGGCCGCGATAAAATTGTGGTGAACAAAGATCGTAATATTGGCGAAGCTAAGAAAATGGCCATCGCTATGGCGGAGGCAGGTTATGTGCAGCCTATTCGGCGCGAGGATGTTACGGTGCTAGGGCGTGGCGGTTTGGCGGCACTCTACGCAGCGGCTAATGAGCTGAAGCAAGGGTATTATGCTAGTGCGCACGACATCAAGATCGCACAAAAAATTGCTTATGTTCTTTGTGGTGGAGACCTAACGGGCGTGCAAAAGGTGAGTGAACAATATCTATTAGATATTGAACGGGAAGCCTTCTTAAGCCTAGTGGGCGAGCAAAAAACGCTGGAGAGAATACAGCACATGTTGCAAACCAATAAACCGCTCAGAAACTAAACCGCCTATTGGCTATCAGGACGTAGTGCCTACAAAAAGAAACAATCATGGAAGCATACATTATATCAGGTTTTCGCTCAGCCGTCGGGAAAGCCGGCAAAGGAGCCTTTAGAAATATGCGCAGCGACGATTTAGCGGTGCGTGTTATCCAACATTTATTTGCGCAAAATCCGAACATTGATCCGCAGTTGGTGGATGATGTGATTGTGGGTTGTGCTAACCCAGAAGGCGAGCAAGGCTTGCAAGTGGGTCGGCAAATCAGTGTTCGCGCATTGGGGAAGAGCGTGGCGGGTATGACGGTCAACCGCTACTGCGCTTCGGGCCTTGAAACCATTTCCATCGCCGTAGCTAAAATTAAAGCTGGGATGGGGCACTGCTATGTAGCTGGCGGCATCGAAAGCATGAGTATGATCCCGATGACAGGCTATAAACTAGCTCCGAGCTATGAAGTGGCGCGCGATACCCCCGACAATGTGGTGAGCATGGGTATCACAGCAGAATCGGTGGCCAAGAAATACGGTATCAGCCGAGAGGCGCAAGATGCCTTTAGTGTGAGGAGCCATGAACTAGCGGGTGCCGCCATTGAGGGCGGGCTTTTCCAAGACCAGATCGCGCCCGTAGAGGTGGAGGAAGTTTTTGTAAGAGACGGTAAAAGAGCGGAAAAAAAACAGCTCATTACCACCGACGAAGGCGTGCGGAAGGGCACTAGTATGGAGGGCTTAGCGAAGCTACGGCCTGTATTCAGAAACGGTGGCTCTGTAACAGCTGGCAACTCCAGCCAAACTAGTGATGGGGTGGCTTTTACCATCGTTATGAGTGAACAAATGGTGAAGCAATTGAACCTAGAGCCCATTGCCCGTTTGCTTAGTTGTAGTGTTGGCGGTGTAGAGCCATTGTATATGGGTATTGGCCCTTGCGTGGCCATTCCTAAAGCCCTTCAGCAAGCGGGGCTGCAACTGAAAGACATTGATTTGATTGAACTGAACGAAGCCTTCGCGGCTCAATCGTTAGCAGTAATCCAAGAGGCTGGCCTGAACCCCGAAATTGTGAACGTGAACGGAGGTGCGATTGCGCTGGGTCATCCACTCGGTTGCACAGGTGCCAAGCTATCCATTCAGCTTTTTCACGAGCTCAAGCGCCGTGGCCAACGCTACGGAATGGTTACCGCTTGCGTAGGCGGGGGCCAAGGTATTGCGGGTATTTATGAGCGTTTGTAGTTTGGAATCGGTATAGAATAGACTTGTTCGGCAGGCGGGCTACCTCTCGGACAAGTCTAATGCTCTCTTTGCTGCTGGCGGTGTAGTAGTTTGTGGTGTAGTAGTTCTTTACCGTCTTACGCAATGAGGAAAGTCTTGCCCCTGCGAGCGTTAGTGATAGCCAAAACCTTTTTTATTTTTTGCATCTTTACAGGGTATTCTAGTAAACTACTTTAAATATGCCGTATTTTTCGCTTTATACTTGGGTTGCTTATGCTGCTCTTTTTTTGCTCTTAGCTTGTGGCACAGCAACAAACACAGAGCAAAGGGCGGCTGTGATCTTCGAGAATGGACGTTTTTGGAC
>DAINNZ010000153.1:4171-9468 GCA_036735605.1 Lewinella sp.
AGGCAGCTTGCCGACCGGAGGGCCAAGACTACTGTGCAAGCTTGCTTATTGCTGACCAAGCAGGGAAAATTTTATTTGTAGGAGAGGAAGCGGCTATTCCGGCTTCGTTATCGCTGCTTGGCGCCGAGCGCATTGATTTAGGCGGTGCCTTCGTATTACCTGGTTTTATTGAAGGCCACGGTCATTTTAGCGGTTTAGGGAATAGTTTACGCAACCTCAACTTCCTGAAAGCGAAGAGTTGGGAGGAGATTGTGGAAATGGTAGCACAACGAGCAGCTGAACTGCCGGAAGGCAATTGGGTGACGGGCAGAGGTTGGCACCAAGAAAAATGGGCACAGTTACACGACCATAGTGAAGGCGGCTACCCTGTGCACCAAGAACTGAGTAAACTCACGGCGGAGCATCCCGTTATACTACGCCATGCTAGCGGTCATGCGCTCTTTGCTAATGCCAAAGCGATGGAACTAGCCAAGGTTACTAAAGAAACGCCAGACCCAGCGGGTGGACGTATATTGCGCGGCTATGATGGCGAGCCGACGGGCGTTTTTGAGGAAAGAGCCATGGATTTAATAACGGATGCCTACCAAGATTTTGTGCAACAAATGAAGCCAGAAGAGCGTAAGGCGGAATGGTTGGCGGGCATTCAGGCTGCTCAGGAAGAGTGTTTGCGAAAAGGCATTACCAGTTTTCAGGATGCGGGCTCCTCCTTTCAAGAAGTAGCTTGGTACCAAGCGCTAGCTCAGGCGGATAGTCTATCTTTGCGCTTGTGGGTTATGCTGCGCCACGATTACCAAGAAATGCTGGGGCGTTTAGACGGCTATCCCATCGTATACCCCAGCGGCTTTTTTACTTGTAGAGCGATCAAAACGGAACTCGATGGCGCGCTAGGAAGCTATGGTGCTTGGCTGTTAGAAGACTATTTCGACAATCCCGGTTTTGTAGGCCAGAATACCACCAGCGTGGCTACGGTAGATAGTATAGCGCAGCTATGTTACGACAAAGGTTTGCAACTTTGCGTACACGCCATTGGCGACCGCGCGAATCGGGAAACACTAGACGTTATGGCACCTTACATAGCCAAAGGGGGGAAAGCGGCTGATCTTCGTTGGCGCATTGAGCATAGCCAACATCTGCACCCGGATGATATTCCCCGCTTTGCGGAATTGAACGTAATTGCTAGTATGCAAGGCATCCACTGCACCTCGGATGCCCTATTTGCAGAGCGCCGCCTAGGAACAGAGCGGGCAAAATACGGTGCCTACCCTTGGCGAAGTTTGTTAGATGCGGGTGCTGTGGTAACCAACGGGACAGATGCCCCAGTGGAAGATGTGGATCCCATCGAGTCTTATTTTGCCAGTGTTACGCGGCAGCGTGCTGATCGGTCCGAGGTGGTGTTTTTTCCAGAACAAGCTATGACGAGGGAGGAAGCGCTCGTTTCCTACACAGCCGCTTGTGCTTACGCTGCCTTTGAGGAGCAAGAAAAAGGCAAGCTGCTCCCTGGCTACTACGCTGATCTAACGGTTTTGAGTAAGAATTTGCTCACCTGTTCGGCAGACGAAATATTGCAAACAGAGGTGCTCATGACGATCGTAGGGGGTAAAGTTAAGTATAGAAAAAGCAACTAAGATGAAGGTAGATATATTGGCCATCGGTGTGCACCCCGACGATATTGAACTGGGCTGCGCAGGCACTTTGCTTCGCCACCAAGCAATGGGCTACACGATTGGGCTATTAGATCTTACGCGTGGCGAGTTGGGCTCTCGTGGCAGTGCCGAAATCCGAACACAAGAAGCCGCTGCGGCAGCCAAGGTATTAGGTGCCCAGTTTCGGGAAAATGCTGATATGGCAGACGGTTTTTTTCAGCATTCGGAAGAAAACATCCGTACAATCATCCGCGTCATCCGCAAAGCGCAGCCTCGTATAGTCTTGGCCAATGCCCTCAAAGATCGGCATCCAGATCATGGCCGGGCGGCCAAGTTGATTGCGGACGCCTGTTTTTACAGCGGCTTACTAAAAATTGCTACTTACGACGAAGACGGTAAAGCCCAAGAAAAATGGAGGCCACAAGCCGTCTATCACTTCAGCCAAGACAATAACTATCGGCCTGACTTTGTGGTGGACATCAGTGCGTACTTTGAGCGAAAAATGGAGGCCATACTTTGTTACTCTTCTCAGTTTTATGCACCCTCAGCCGGAGAATATGCTGAAGAACCTAGTACGCCTATTAGCGGGCAAGATTTCTTAGACTACCAACGAGCCAAGGCTGCTGCCTTTGGTCGAGAAGCTGGCTATTTGCTCGCAGAAGCTTTTCAAACGGATCGCTTGATAGGCATAGGCGATTTGCTACAGCTCGATTAATCAGGGATCGCCCAGCCGTAGTGTAGCCAGTCTTCGAGGTAGTCCACATCGGACAAGGCCGGTAGTTGCGCCACGCTCAGTCCTAGTTGTTGAGCCGCTGCTAGGGTTTGAGCAGCCACTTGCTCTGTGCTCCACGCAATTTCGTCGAAAAGGCTAGGGTAGAAGTCTTGCATCCCGAGCAGGTAGTAGCCACCGTCGAGCGCTGGGCCTACAACCACCTCATGATCTAGTAGCGCAGTGAGTGCAGTTTGTAAGAGCTCCGTCGTGATGCCCGGGCAGTCAGAACCAATAATAATAACGCGCTTAGCACCCCGCTCGAAAGCGAATTGAAAAGCATTTTTCATCCGGCTACCTAAGTCTTCTCCTACTTGCGTATATTTTTCAAAAGGAGGACTAGGCCAAGCATCCGCCGCTGGCACAAAACTACTATAAAAGAGTAGAAGCTGCGTTTCGGCTAGCAGGATGACTTGTTGGCGCGTGTAGTCCATCAGTTGTTGATACATCCGCAGCGCCTTTTCATGCCCTACACTAGCTGCTAGCCGCGTCTTAGTTTGGCCAGCGATTGGATTTTTAACAAAAATAAGTAAGCTTTGCATAGCACAAAGATACGAGATAGCAGCGGCAAAAGGTGCTAACGTAAGACTTTTAAGCCTCTACGATCGTTTTAGGTCTAAACCACCGCTTTCGGAGCTTACCGAACAAGTCTAGTAAGTGGTAAGTTGGCACGGCGTGCAGGGGCAAGGGCAAATTGGTAGCGCAAGCGTGGTCTTGGTACCCTCTTATGGAATCATTCAGTATCAAAAATAATAAGATGAAAACACTTAACTTTTTAGGATTACTGCTGCTATTTTTATCGGCCTGCGCGCCTGAGGTACCCCCTCCGCCCACGGAGCAAGTGGAGGAGGTATTAGCTAGTCAAGTGCTGGTAGCGGATGTTCGAAAGAACGAAATAGATCAACTGCTGTCCGATGCCCATTTGCGCTACGACTCCTTGCGCTATACTTGCAAGCTGAGTCAAGATGGAGGCATACTGCGGCTGTTCAAAGCCGGCGATAGTTTGCACCTCATTCGGCATCTTTATCACTCAGGGGAGCATAGCAGCGGACAAATAGATCTTTATATTGATCGTGGCCACCTATTTTACGCAGAGGTAGAAGAAAGTCTGCTAACTTTTGACGCCGAGGCACCGCAGGAGAACGACATTCGGCATACGAGGGAAGACATCAGCCGCTACCGATACTATTTTGATGCAGCGGGCCAGCCGCTTCGCTGTTTACAGAAAGCCTACTTTTTGCGAAGCAGCGTTGAACTACCTACGAATCCTGACCAAATAGCTGAGGTTGAAATCAATAGTAGTGGTGGTGCTGTTCTGCAAGCTTTTTTCAAACAAGTCGAAAGGGCACAGGATGAAACAGACTTATTAGCCCTCTTCTGCGCCAACTAGTTTGGGGGCTTACTCTAGTAGGCTTTAGCTTACTTTTTTTGAGCTTGCCAGCTATTTTTTTCTTTGCTTTAAATATTTTTAGATTTTTTTTGCCTATTCTACACAGCAAATCACTTTGATAAATTTCACTTTTTTTGAATGTAAAATTATAGTTATCAGTGCTTTGTGATGTTTTTAAGCTTTATTTTATTCACAAATTGACTATTTTGTTGTTTGTCTTGCTCTAGGATGCCCGCATATTTGTATTGTCAAACGAAAGCAGCGGTCGGCGAATGAGCTGATCACTTGGAAAAATAGAGAATATCGCTTGAAGTAGTAAGTCATCTTTTTTGTCAACTTTATGGAAGATGACTTACTACTCAAAGCTCTCTGCGCTTGACCACTAAACGATATACTGGGCTAAATGCCCACTTTCACATAAGATTTTGAGATTACGATTTTGAGTATAAGGTCGTACCGCACTGGGGAGCGCGGTATGACCTTTTCTTTTTTAGGCAATTGGGTAATTTGTGGACGTTCTCCAAAAGGGCTTTTATTTTCCTAGTATTGTTGAAGATTGGTGGATGGCTCTGCGGTGAGTACGCTACCTGAACGAGTTAGAGCCTCATAGCTGTGGTTAGATAGTCTATGGTAAGGCTATATTTTAGCATTAAACGGCATCTTGATGAAAAAAAATTTGTTGGTATGGAAATAAAGTGCTTTCTTTGTGTTCCCAATCGAGTGAGTGTTTAATAGCTCGATGTATCTACCCTCGCGTTTCCTTATAACGCGGTTTCAATATCTGCTTCTTCTCGGCTCCTAGTCGAGCGACAAAGTAGTTCCCCTTCGGTATTGGTTGCTGTTTACAGCAAAACACATTCGTTTTTGCCAAATAGGACAAGCTCCTTTTGGCCCTAATTTTTTTAACAAATTACTATTCCATTATGCCGAAAAACATACTTTATTATGCAACACGCTCCAAATTATTGCTGCTGTTGCTCTTTTTGTCCACAACACTAGCCGCACAGCTTAATGTAACGCTTACTGGTACAAGCCCCCTTTGTTTTGGCCTTGCCAGTGGTAGTGTTGTGACGCAGGTAACAGGTGGGAACGGAGCCTACACTTATACCTGGAGTAATGGGGCAACTACCCCCTTTATTCAAAATGTGCTGGCAGGCACTTACGGTGTAACTGTTACCGATGGAGCAGGTGCAACGGGTACGGCTAGCTCAACATTAACCCAGCCCTCTGCTGTTCAGCTAAGCCTGTCGGTTGATCAGAGCTGTCAAGAGCCTTTTGTTATCACGGCGAATGCCAATGGCGGGGTCAGTCCGTATCACTACAACTGGTCAACAGGTGCTTCTACATCGAGTATAACTGTCAACGCTGGTTCCTACTGCGTAACCGTAGTAGATGCCAACCTTTGTGGTCGAGTAGAGTGTACTACGCTAGAATCGAACCCTCCCGCAGTAACGGTTAATACAGGTAGCGTTACTTGTTTTGGTGGAGATGATGG